>SKOZ01000073.1 GCA_007119795.1 Planctomycetales bacterium
CATCCGGAGGTGGTCGAGGACCTCACCTCGCGGCTGGCCGGCTGGCGGCGCGCCATGGAGCAGGCCGAGCCGCGGGGTCCCTTCCGGGACTTCTGAGCCGCAGCCGTCGGGTACAAGAGCTACGGTGAGATCGACCGGGTCGATGCGCGCACCTCAGCAGGGTATCCTTGGCTGTGCAGGCTGGCGGGATTGGCAGTAGGCTTCGCCGCCTCGATCGCCTTCCGCCGGCGGCGATGAGGGTGGTGCTGGTAGACATGGTAACCGTTCACGGGCCGGCCGGGGACTGGTCCATTTTTCGGCCAATAGACACCTGTCTTTAGCGACCGCCGATACCCGAAAAATGGACCCGTCCCCTTACCCTGCCGCGGCGTACCGGGCGAAGGGGACAGTCCCATTTTCGCGGCCGAATCGCGCCGTCCACGAGGAATACCCTCTATGGCCGCGAAAATCGGGACGGTCCCCGTGAACGGTTATGCCTAGGCCGTCATGTCCGGGGGCGCAAACAGAGGACTCTCGCGGCGCAGCGGGTGGAGGGGGAGAGTTTTCGGTTTTCAGTTTTCGGTCTCGGGCGGGGTATCGAGTGGCGGCCGAGCGGTCTCCGCATCGGGCGCGACCCCTCTCCCCTGCCTGCTGTCCACTCCTTTTCTCACCTGTCTCATCGCTTGCGCGTCGTCCGGGGCGCGGTGGACGGATCGGCGATCCGCCCCACAGATTGGGGGGGTATCCGCGGGTACCCTGGGACGCGTCGCGGCCTTTCTGGCCTTCGGGTTCCTCGTTGGGCTCGATCCCCGAGCTTTAGTCAGGACTCGTCGGCGGTCATTTCAGAAATACAGTATTGACTGGCAACAGGAAAGCAGCTATGAAAATAAGTTGCCTGCGATGATCTGCAAGGGATTATCGAAGAAATGCCCTAGATCGTCGAGGGCCAATAGACCTGCTTCAGAAAGGAGCAGTCGTCATGGCCGGGAAGCGTGAGCATCACGGGGTGGTTGAAGGCCTCGCGGAGGTCATCCGCTCCGATCCACGCATTGCTGTCGCGTCTCACACGGCGACACTCTCTGGCTCCCCAGGGGCGGCCGCGACTGCGCCGTCGAAGAGGCCATTCGCCTCGATCCCTGCCACGCTGAGGCCGGCGAAACGTGCGGTGTCACGGAGCATCCCGGGGGGACTGGGCGGGTGCAACGGCCGGTTTCGCCGGGGCGCGGCAGCTTTCTTCCCCCCAGGGTGCGCCGCGGCAGATGCGGTTCCATCACTCCCGGTTTGGAGACGATAAGGAGGCGGATGATGACGACGATGTCTGTCGAGGCCGACAAGGAGCGATTCCTGAAGAGGGAGGAGCTGGAGATCGACCAGCTTTTCCGGGCCGTGGTGAAGCTCGACGGCAGCAACCTCCACCTCAAGGTCGACCGCCCCCCTTACATCCGCGTGGCCGGCCTGCTGCAGCCGATGGACGGCGCGCCGATCGACGCGGAGGAGATGGTGCAGTTGATCCTTCCCATGATGGATCAGCGGAACCGGCACATCCTCCAGGAGGAGGGCGGCACCGACTTCGCCCACTTCATGGAGATGGACGGCAAGACCTGGCGGTTCCGCGTCAACGTCCTCACGCAGCAGGGGAAGATCGGCCTCGTGGCCCAGCGGGTGAACAACTTCATCCCGGACTTCGAGTCGCTTCACCTCCCCGAGGGGCTGGACAAGCTCTGCCATTTCAGCCAGGGGATGATCCTCCTGGCGGGGATCACCGGTTGCGGCAAGACCACCACCATCGCCTCGATGCTGGACTACATCAACCACCACTACCGCAAACATATCCTGACGCTGGAAGACCCCATCGAGTACACCTTCACCGAAGACAAGTGCCTGATCAACCAGCGCGAGATCGGCATGGACGTGAGGAATTTCGCCATCGGCATGAAGCACGCCGTCCGCGAAGACCCCGACGTGATGCTCGTCGGCGAGATGCGCGACCGGGAGACCTTCGAGACGGCGATCCAGGCCGCCGAGACCGGCCACCTCGTCTTCGGCACCGTCCACGCCTCCACGGCGCCCAGCACCATCGGCCGCATCCTCGACCTCTTCCCGGAAGACCTGCACCAGGCGATCCGCTCGGCGATCGTCTTCAACATGAAAGCGGTCATCGCCCAGAAGCTCCTCTCCTCGATCAAGGAAGGGGTGCAAAGGGTTCCCGCCTGCGAACTGATGATCTTCAACGCCACCGTGCGAAAGCTGATCCTCAACCAGCAGGAAGTGAAGCTGCCCGACGCCATCCGTATCGGCGCCTCGGAGGGGATGCAGGACTTCACCCTGAGCCTCAAGCAACTCGTCGAGGATAATCTCATCGGCCGGGCCACGGCCCTCGAGGCGGCTCCCAGCCCGGAGGCCCTCAAGATGGTGCTCAAGGGGATCTCCGTGAGCGCGCCGGGGATTCTGTAGGCATCTGCGTAAGTCCCCCCTCATGCCCAGGTGGCGGAAGTGTTCGATACACAGCTTCAGCCGGATGTCTGCACTCCTTTCCAGCAGCTGCTCGTCAATGGGGTGCGAATCCGTAGCGGCGCGCGAGGCCCTCTCGGCCCGGTCGCGCAACATCTGGCTGTCCACCCGGGTAGAAACCGCTCCCGAAGTGACCTTGCCTTGCCACGAGGACCGCTCGTGCTTGACGTGCGGAGCGGGCAAGAGATAGACTATTGAGGCGTTGGTGGTTGGCGCGGATGCCGCCTCGTGGGGAACGGTCGCCCAGAGCGGGGGTCTTTTCCGGCTGGACGGCCCTCCGGGGGGCAGCCCGGCTTTTTTCCCTTTTCCTTGTCGGGCCTTCCGGTCGGTCTGTGGCGGCGCCTTGCCCGAGGCGGATCGTGCACCTGCTCCGCCATCGAACACCATCGTTTCGTATGGCCAAGCCACTGCAATAAGGAATCCTTCTCCGCACCCACACCGACAGGACTATCCGATGACTCCGCGCGCGCTCACCCTCGGCGTGCTCATTGGCAACCGCGACTTCTTTCCCGACCCTTTGGTGGCGGAGGCCCGCGCCGACGTCCTGAAGCTCTGCGAGGAGCACGGCGTCGAGCCGGTGCTGGTCTCGGTGGATGAAACCAAGCTGGGGGGGGTGGAGACGCATGCCGAGGCCCGCCGCTGCGCGGAGCTCTTCCGGCAACATCGCGATGCGATCGCCGGTCTGTTGGTGGTGTTGCCCAACTTCGGCGACGAAAAGGGCATCGCCGATGCTATCCGTCTGAGCGGCCTGCGAGTTCCGATCCTGGTGCAGGGCTACCCGGACGACCTCGATCAGCTCAGCGCGGCCCGGCGGCGCGACGCCTTCTGCGGCAAGATATCCGTGTGCAACAACCTCTGCCAGGCGGGAATCCCCTTCTCCCTGACCACCCGCCACGTCGTGCGCCCCTCGGACCCCTCGTTCCGCGCCGACCTGGCCCGCTTCCTGAGCGTCTGCCGCGTGGTCCGGGGACTGCGCGCGGTCCGCATCGGCGCGGTGGGCGCCCGGCCGGGGGCGTTCAACACCGTGCGGTACAGCGAGAAGATCCTGGAGCGCAACGGTATCAGCGTCACCACCGTCGATCTCTCGGAGATCCTCGGCGCCGCGGAGCGGTTGGAGGCGGCCGACCCGCGGGTGGAGGAGAAGCTGGCGGCGGTGCGCCGCTACGCCCCGGCGCCGGGGGTGCCGGAGAGCAAGCTCCGCGACATGGCCCGGCTGGCCGTGGTGCTGGGCGAGTTCATGGAGGCCCACGCCCTCGACGCTACGGCTATCCAGTGCTGGACTTCGCTCCAGGGCAACTACGGATGCAACGTCTGCACCGCCATGAGCATGATGAGCGAACAATTTTTGCCCAGTGCCTGCGAGGTGGACGTGACGGGCGCGCTGACCATGTACGCCATGCAACTGGCCGCGAACTCACCCGCGGCCCTGGTCGACTGGAACAACAACTACGGCGAGGAGCCCGACAAGTGCGTCCTGTTCCACTGCGGCAACTGGGCGAAGTCGTTCCTGCCCGACATCGAGATCAGCCACGCGCCGATCCTGGGGAGCACGTTGGGGGTGGAGAACACCTACGGGGCCCTCTCCGGGCGGACCCCCGCCGGATCGCTGACCTTCGGCCGGCTCACCACGGACGACGCAGCGGGCTCCATTCGAGCCTACGTGGGCGAGGGGACGCTCACCGACGACCGGCTGGAGACCTTCGGTACCCGCGCCGTGGCCCATGTGTCCCGGCTGGAGAAACTGCTCCGCCATGTATGCCTGAACGGCTTCGAGCACCACGCCGTGATGACCCAGTCGCACACCGCCGACGTCCTTGCAGAGGCCTTTGCGCGGTATCTGGGCTGGGAAGTCTATTACCACGAGGATCCCCAAGCGGAAGGCTACTGACGCTTTCGAAAAGGATCGGGAGTACCGCGGGGCATAGGCTCCCGAATCCCTGGCTCTGCCTGGGATTGCCCGCGGGGAACGGCCGCGCATCGAAAACCTGCCGAGACCACCCTTCATGACCGACCACGAGCTGGCGCGCAAGTCCTGGCAGTACCGCCGCAGCATCCTGGAGTCGATCTACCGCGCCGGGGCCGGCCACACGGGAGGGAGCCTCTCCTGCGTGGACATCCTCAACGTGCTCTACAACCGCGTCCTCCGCGTGGCACCGGATACCTTCTGCGATCCGGGACGCGACCGCTACGTGCAGAGCAAGGGACACAGCGTCGAGGCCCTGTACGTGGTGCTGGCGGACCGCGGCTTTTTTTCCCCCGCGGAACTGGAGACCCTCTGCCGCTACGGGTCGCACTTCGTCGGCCACCCCACGCGCAAGGTCCCGGGCATCGAGCAGAACACGGGCGCCTTGGGACACGGGCTCTCCCTCGGTGTGGGCATGGCCCTGGCCGCGAAGTTGGACGGGGCGGACTACCGCGTCTTCACCCTGCTGGGCGATGGGGAGCTGGCCGAGGGCTCGAATTGGGAGGCGGCCATGTCCGCCGCCCACTACCGGCTGGACAACCTCACGGCCATCGTGGACCACAACGGGCTGCAGATCACCGGCCGCACCCGCGACGTTTGCTGCAACGAGCCATTGGACGCCAAATTCGCCGCTTTCGGCTGGTCGGTCGAGACGGTCGACGGTCACGACGTGGGGGCGCTCACGGCTGCGTTGACGCGGTCGCCGGAGGCGGGAAAGCCGCGGGCGATCATCGCCCAGACGGTCAAAGGGAAGGGGGTGAGCTTCATGGAGAACGTCGCCCGCTGGCACCACGGCGTTCCCAACGAGGAGGAATACGCGCGGGCACTGGAGGAGATCGAGGCGGCGCTGGCGGCGTGGGAGGAGGTGGCTCGATGAGCGCGCCCGTCCCGTCGCCGTTGAGCCCCGCCGCGCGGGCCCTGGCCGAACGGGTGGGCCTGCGGATGGGCCGGCCGAACCTCGACGCCTTTGCCGAGACGCTGCAGGAGCTGGCCGAGTCGGACCGTCGCGTGCTGGCCGTCACCAGCGATTCGCGGGGGTCCGGACGGTTGGGGCCCTTCGCCGCAGCGCTGCCCCACCGGATCGTCGAGGTGGGAATCGCCGAGCAGAACCTGGTGGGCATCGCCGCCGGACTGGCGTCGTCCGGCAAGGTCGTGTTCGCCGTCTCGCCCGCCTGCTTCCTCACGGCCCGGGCCCTGGAACAGATCAAGAATGACGTCGCCTATGCCGACAACGCCGTGACGCTCGTGGGCATCAGCGCCGGCGTGAGCTACGGCGCGCTGGGGAGCACGCACCACTCCCTGCACGACCTGGCGGCGCTGCGCGCCATCCACAACGTAGATCTTGTCGTGCCCGCCGACAATTTCGAGACGCGCCAGGCCGTACGCGCTGCTGCGGCTGCGGAGCACCCTGTGTACCTCCGCTTCGGCAAGCTGCCCATGCTGGACATGCACGACGGCAGCGCCCGCTTCGAGATCGGCAAGGCGATCCTGCTGCGCGACGGCCGCGACGTGGCCTTCCTGGCCAGCGGCGAGACGGTGGTCCACGCGCGGCTCGCCGCCGAGCTCCTCCAGGGCGAGGGCCTCTCCTGCCGCGTGCTGAGTATGCACACCGTCAAGCCGCTCGATGCCGAGGCGGTGCTGCGGGCCGGCCGCGAGTGCCGGGCGATGATCACCGTCGAGGAGCACCTCGTCCACGGCGGGCTGGGCGAGGCCTGCGCGGCCGTGCTGCTCCAGGGTGCGGCGGCGCCGAGGCTGAAGATCGTGGGCATCCCGCATGAATATACCGTGACCGGCAGCCAGGCCGACATCTTCCGCCATTACGGCATCACCATGGAAGGCCTGGCGGGGACGGCGCGGCGGCTTCTGGAGAGCCTGCCATGACCTGCATTCTGGCCATCGACCAGAGCACCTCCGCCACCAAGGCGCTCCTGTACGACGCCGGAGGGCTTCTCGTCGACAAGACATCGCACGAGCACCGCCAGATCTACCCCCAGCCCGGCTGGGTCGAGCACGATGCCGAGGAGATCTGGCAGAACACGCTCGCGGCGATGGACGAGCTTCTGGCGCGCAACCGGACTCGCACCGGCAGCCTGGCCTGCCTGAGCCTGACGAATCAGCGGGAGACAATCGTGGTGTTCGACCGCGCCACCGGCAGACCGTTGCAGAACGCCATCGTCTGGCAGTGCCGCCGCGGCGACGCCATCTGCCAGGAGCTGTCCGAGGCGGGACACGGCACCCGGGTGGCCGAGCAGACCGGGCTGCGGCTCGATTCCTACTTCTCCGCCTCCAAGCTGAAGTGGCTGGTCCGCCAGGACCCCACGCTCCAGGACCTGCTCGCACGGGGGGATGCCCTGATCGGGACCATCGACACCTACCTGATCTACCGGCTCACGGGCGGCCAGGTCTTCGCCACCGACCACACCAATGCCAGCCGCACGCTCCTGTTCGACATCGGCGGGCTCCGCTGGGACGAATGGCTCTGCCACCTCTTCGACGTGCCCCTCCCGGCCCTCCCGGAGGTCCGCGAGAGCGGCGCCTGCTATGGGGAGACCACGTGCCAGGGGCTCCTCCCCCGGGCACTGCCCATCTGCGGCGTGATGGGGGACTCGCAGGCATCGCTCTTCGCCCACCGCTGCTTCCGGCCGGGAATGGTCAAGGTCACTTTCGGCAGCGGATCGTCCGTGCTGCTGAACATCGGCCAGCGGCTGCGCCACTCCGCGGGCGGCTCGGTCTCGGCCGTGGCCTGGGTGATCGGCGGCCAGCCCACCTACTGCTTCGAAGGCATCATCAACTACTCCGCGGCTACGGTAGCCTGGCTCAAGGACCAACTCGGTCTGTTGGGGAACGCCCGCGAGGCGGAGGCGCTGGCGGCGGCGGTGCCGGACAACGGGGGAGTGTACCTCGTGCCCGCCTTCGCCGGGCTCAGCGCGCCGCACTGGAATCCGGCGGCGCGGGCGGCCGTGGTGGGGCTTTCGGCCCACAGCGGACGCAGCCACCTGGTCCGCGCGGCGGAGGAGTCGGTGGCCTATCAGATTCGCGACGTACTCGAGATGATGAAGGTCGAGGCCGGCGTCCCCCTGGAGAGGATCCACGCCGACGGCGGCCCCACCGCCGACCGCTTCCTGATGCAGTTCACGGCCGATATCCTGGGGATCGAGCTGGAAGTGGCCGAGACACCCGATTGCTCGCCGCTGGGCGCGGTGCTATCGGGTATGATGGGTATTGGTCTTCATGCCTCGCTGGACGAGCTGGCGGCGCTGCCCCGCGCGGCCCGGTGCTACCGTCCGGCGATGGAACCGGAAATCGTGGAGCGAAACTATGCCGGCTGGCGGGAAGCCGTGCAGCGTGTCCTGTAGAGAATCGATGTCCCCATCCTCGCGGCCCGCAGCCGCCCATGGGAGGTCCGACCGATGAAAGCTCTCTCCGGAAACCTGATTCCCCTGGCCCTGGTGCTGGGGTTCGCCGCCGGCATCGCGGGGTGCAACCGCCAGACGGCGGAAGGCGACGGGCGGCGGGCGGACGGCGGCGCGCAGCGCGTCGCCGTGGTGATCTCCACGCTCAACAATCCGTGGTTCGTCGTCCTTGCCGAAACGGCCCGCGACCGGGCGCGAGAGCTCGGCTACGACGCCATGATCTTCGATTCCCAGAACGACCCGGCGAACGAGGCCGCGCACTTCGAGAACATCGTGGCCTCCGGCTACGACGCCGTCCTCTTCAATCCCACGGACGCCGACGGATCGATCGCCAACGTGCGGCGGGCCGCCGCGGCGGGCATCCCCGTCTTCTGCATGGACCGCGAGATCAACGCCACCGACGCCGCCGTCTCGCAGATCCTTTCCGACAACTACGCCGGCTGCGTGGCCTTGGGGCAGTATTTCGTCGAGGAGGTCGGTGAGGAGGGTACCTACGTGGAGCTGCTCGGCCTGGTGGGCGACAACAACACCTGGAACCGCTCGCAGGGCTTCCACAGCGTGGTGGACCGCTTCCCCGGGCTGAAGATGGTCGCCCAGCAGAGCGCCGATTTCGATCGCGCCCGCGCCCTGGAGGTCATGGAGGCGATCCTCCAGGCGCACCCAGACATCGACGCCGTCTTCTGCGGCAACGACGCCATGGCGATGGGGGCCTACCAGGCGCTGGTGGCGGCGGGCAAGGCCGACCAGGTGAAGGTCTTCGGCTTCGACGGCGCCGACGACGTCGTGCAACTGATCGCCGAGGGGAAGATCGTAGCCACCGGCATGCAGTTCCCCAAGGTCATGGCCCAGACTGCCGCCGAGTACGCCGACCGCTACCTCAACGGGGAGCGCGATTTCCCGCAGAAAGTCCCGGTGGCGGTGGAACTGGTGACTCGCGAGACCGTCGATCAGTTCGTGGGCTACGGCCGCAGGGAGGAATAGGGGTTGGCTCCGGCCGGCGGCCGCTCGGGCGCGACCTCCGAGGGCTGGAGCACGGGCTTGCAGACGTTTCATCCCATGACCACGGCAAAAAAGAGACTCATGACGGGGGTGACCGCGGCGGTTGCCGCCGTGGTAGTGTGCTGGTTCCTGCCGCCCTTTCGCGTGGTGCCCTTGGAGGTGGCGCAGGAGCAGTCGGCGCGGGGGGCCTTCCGCGCGGCGGAGTTCGTGGAGGCGTTCTGGCATGAACGGCTGCTGACATCCGTGGATCGAGCCGTGGACGTGGCTGCGCTTCTGGAAGCCCTCGACGAGGATCCTGCCGCGGCGCGGGGCCGGTACGGCCGCACCCTCGGCCTGAGCACCACGGCCTACTTCTTCGTCTCCGGGGTGGGGCGGGTGGTCGAGGTAGAGCGCAGCGCCGTGGTGCTGGCGCTGGACGAGGAGGCAACGTCGCCGGCGGTGATCATCGGCACCGGGCCGCTTTTCGGCAATGCCGTTCGCGACGGCTCGGGGCTCTTGGACGTAAGCGACTTCCCCAACTCCCAGGACTTCAACGCCGTCTCTTCCGAGATCAACCGCCGCATCGAGGAGGAGGTGCTGCCGGTGCTGCGGGAGGAGGCCGCGGTGGGTGCCCGGGTCCGCTTCGTCGGCTGCGTGGAGCTCGCCGAGGCGACGCGCGACCCCAGGCCGCTGCGGGTGGTCCCCATTGTGGCGGAAATCCTGTGATGGGAGCCTCCGAGGTGGTCCTGGCCGCGCGCGGCATCTCGAAGTCCTTCCCCGGCGTGAAGGCCCTGGAGGGTGTCGATCTCACGCTCCGCCGCGGGCGGCTGACCGCAGTGCTGGGCGAGAATGGTGCCGGCAAGTCCACGCTCATGAACGTGGTGGCGGGGATCTTTTCGCCGGACGCAGGGCAACTTTTCGTCGGAGGCCGCGAAGTCCACTTCCACGGCCCGCGGGCGGCGCAGGACTGCGGCATCGCCACGGTCTTCCAGGAGCTGAACCTCTTCCCCCACCTGACCGTGGCGGAGAACATCTTCCTGGGGCGCGAACCGTTGACGCCGTGGGGCCTGGTGGACGATGCCCGCTTGAACCGCCAGGCGGCCCGCCTGCTGGAGCAGCTCGATCTGGCCGTCGCGCCGCGGACTCCGCTGGGCCAGCTCCGCGTGGGCCAGCAGCAGGTCGTGGAGATCGCCAAGGCCCTCTCCTGCGAGGCCAAGGTGATCATCCTCGACGAGCCGACCTCGGCGATCACCGAACACGAGATCGAGGTCCTCTTCCAGATCATTGCCGACCTGAAGCGCCAGGGCGTGGCCATCGCCTACATCACCCACAAGCTCGAGGAGCTGGCCAGGATCGCCGACGACGCCGTCGTGCTCCGCGACGGCAAGCTCATCGGTGCGGCGCCGCTGGCGGAGCTTTCGCACGCGGACATCGTCCGCATGATGGTCGGCCGGGAGCTCCGCACGCTGTACGAGAAGCCCCCTTCCTCGGCTGGCGAGGCGGTGCTGGAGGTGGAGCATCTCTCCCTGCGACATCCCCGGCGCAGCGGCGACTACCTGGTGCACGACGTGAGCTTCAGCATCCGCCGCGGCGAGGTGCTGGGGATCTTCGGGCTCATGGGCGCAGGCCGCACGGAGCTGCTGGAGACGCTCTTCGGCCTCCATGCGAGGGCCTCGACCGGCCGGGTGGTACTCGATGGTGCGCCGATCCGCCCGGCCTCGCCGGCCGACGCCATCGCACAAGGACTGGCGCTGGCGCCCGAGGACCGCAAAGGCGAAGGGCTGGTGCTGGAAATGGGCGTGGACGAGAATGCCAGCCTGGCCGGACTGGCGCGGGTGGCGCGGTGGGGGCTGGTCGACGCGCGCGCCGAACGGAGGCTCGTAGAGCGCTCTCTGGAGCGGTTCCGCGTGCGGACCCCCTCCCTGCGGCAGCCCGTCCGCAACCTCAGCGGCGGCAATCAGCAGAAGGTGATCCTCGCCAAGTGGCTCGCCACCGCCCCCAAGGTGCTGCTGCTCGACGAGCCCACCCGGGGCATCGACATCAACGCCAAGCGGGAGGTTTACGCGCTCATCGACGAGCTTGCCGGCACCGGTCTGGCCGTGGTGCTGGTCTCGTCCGAATTGCCGGAGATCATGGCCGTCGCCGACCGGATCGTGGTGCTCTGCGAAGGGAAGAAGACGGCCGAGCTCACGCGTCTCGAGGCGAATGAGGAAACGATCATGAACGCCGCGCTGCCGAAGAAGGCTTAACGTCGCCATGGAAATATCGCGCCCCCGCACGCGGGAAATGCTGGCCCGCTTCCAATCCCTGATCGCGCTCCTCTTGATGGTGGCGGCCCTGGCCATGCTCTCGGACAGGTTCCTCACCGCCGAGAACGGCTGGAACATCCTCCGCCAGATCTCGGTGAACCTCTGCCTGTCGATCGGCATGACGATGATCATCCTCAGCGGCGGCATCGACCTCTCCGTGGGAGCCATTCTGGGACTGGCGGGAGCGGTGGCCGCGGGGCTCTTGAAGTTCGGCCTGGCGATTCCCTACCTGGGCGTGCTGATCGAGTTCACCGTGTTCGGCGCCATCCTTGCCGGCGTCTCGGTGGGCCTGCTCCTGGGATGCTTCAACGGATTGGTGATCACCCGCTTCAGGCTGCCGCCGTTCGTCGCCACCTTGGCCATGCTGAGCATCGCGCGGGGACTGACCATGCTCTGGACGGGCGGGTTCCCCATCACGGGGCTGGGCCGTTCCTTCGGGTACATCGGCACCGGCATCCTGCTGGGCATTCCCATGCCGGTGTGGATTTCCGCGGCGCTGGTGGCCGTGTTCGTGGTGGTGACCCGCAAGACCCGTTTCGGCCGCTACCTGTACGCCGTGGGCGGCAACGAGCGGGCCGCGCTGCTCACCGGACTGCGTGTCAACCGCATCAAGCTCTTGGTGTACACGCTCGGCGGCGGCCTGGCCGGCGTGGCGGGGCTGATCGTCACCGCGCGGCTGGACTCCGCGCAGCCGAACGCCGGGCTCGGCTACGAGCTGGACTCCATCGCCGCCGTGGTCATCGGCGGCACCTCGCTCTCCGGCGGGCGCGGCTCCGTGCTGGGTACGGTGCTGGGGACGCTGATCATCGGCGTGCTCAATAACGGCCTCTTCCTGCTGAACGTCTCGCCCTTCTGGCAGCAGGTCGTGAAGGGATTCGTGATCTTGACGGCCGTGGCCATCGACAAGATGAGCGCGCGGAACAACTGAGGAGCGTTCCGCTTCCCCTGCGGACGATTGATACAAGTCGTCCTCGCTATCGATCCGCAATGGTCGCGCCATACCCCAAGCCTGCCGCACCGAAGGTCAATAAAGGTAACGTCAAGCCATGGTCCCCTTCGACGGGATGTCGCCGGAGGCATCTCGCGGCCTTTTTGTTGCCCTCACTGCCCAGACTCCGCTAAACTGAGGGTTATCGGGCGGCCGCGCCCCTGCGCTCTGCACCGGGTGGACCGATTCCAGATGAGGGGTTCGCGTCGCCCTTTGGCTACCTCGGGTGGTGGGAAGGGCCCCTGGCATGGCAACGAGAGACCGCGACTCGAGCGTCGAGATCGGCCCCCTGGATGCTCTCCCTCAGGGCGGCGACGGCGGCTGCCCAGCTCATGGGCCGGAAACGGCGGAGCTGGGCATCTGGCTCGACGGCGGTGTGCTCGCCTGCGCCTGCCCGGAGTGCGGTAGCCCGATGGCCGTCCGGCTCTGGTTGATGGTGGCCGACTGCTGGCGGTGCGGGACGGCCATCGAGCTGACCGAGGAGCAGGAGCGGGCAGCGCGCAGGCTGCTCGAAGAGGGCGCCGCAGCCGACGGTGGGGAACGGCCTATGCCGCGTCCGAAACCGGCTCCCGCCGATACCGACAAGCCGGCGCTCGGCACCGGGTTGCCCGTCGCTGGCGCCCCGTCGGCCCGCGGGGCTATTGTACCGGCCGCGGCTCCTCGGGTCGCCGAGACCATTCGCGGAAGGGTGCCCGCAGCCGAGGCCCTTCGCAGTCCCCGCGTCCTCCTGCGGCGGCTCGCCGAGGTCGGCTGGGCGGGGAGCCTGTGGCGGGAGGTGCTCCGCAACCTCCCTGCCTGGCTGATCAGCCTGCTGGTTCACCTGATCCTTATTCTACTGCTGGCCTTGTGGATCTTGGGGGACCGTGAGGCGCATCGGACGATCACCCTTGCCACGGCCCTGGGACCTCAGATGGTCGAAGGCGATCTGGAGATGGTCGCCGATCTCTACGAGCCCGCTGAACTCGAACTGCCGGTGGCCGTCCCCGTAGAACACCCCTTGGCCCCCGAGCCGTCGGCGGGTGAGGTGGAGCTCGCGCGCGCTTCGCCGCTGCCGGTTCTCGAGCCGCTCGCCACGCCCGTGCCCTGGACCGAGCCGGCCACCTCGCAGCTCCCCGCCGCCGCGGCGGGGAGCATGTTCGCCGGGCGAGACCCGAACCTGCGGGCGCACTTGGTGCGGCAGGCAGGCGGCTCGGAGCTCACCGAATCGGCGGTGGCCCGCGGGCTGCGGTTTCTCGCACGCCACCAGAATGCCGATGGGAGCTGGAGCCTCCACGCCTTCCACCGCTCGCCGCAATGCCAGGGGCAGTGCAGCGGGGCGGGGACGACCCACTGCGACAGCTCGGGCACCGCCCTGGCGCTGCTGCCCTTTCTGGGGGCGGGCCAGACGCACCGCGAGGGTGAATACACCGAGGTGGTCCACCGCGGGCTCCGCTGGCTGGTCAACCGGCAAAGGGCCGACGGCGACCTCCGCGGCGGTGGGGCCGGGCGAATGTACGCCCACGGGTTGGCGGCGATCGTCCTCAGCGAGGCCTACGGGATGACCCGCGATCGGCAGCTCCGCCAGCCCGCACAGCGGTCGCTGGACTTCATCATCCGGGCCCAGCACCCGGCCGGTGGGTGGCGGTATCGGCCGGGCGAGGAGGGCGACACCAGCGTGGTGGGCTGGCAGCTCATGGCCCTGCGGAGCGGGCAGATGGCCTACCTCGCCGTGCCGGCGGACCCCTTCCAGCGGTCGCAGCGCTTCCTGGACAGCGTGCAGACCGATCGCTACGGCGGCCGCTACGCCTACATGCCCGGTCGGAGGGAGAGCCCGGCGATGACTGCCGAGGCGCTCCTCTGCCGCCAGTACCTCGGCTGGCCGCGGAGCCATCCGGGACTCCGCGGCGGCACTGACTACCTCGTGCGGGAGCACCCACCCAACGGCGGCCAGCCGAACTACTATTATTGGTACTACGCCACGCAGGTCATGCGGCACCACGGCGGCGAACCTTGGGTGCAGTGGAACCGCGCCATGCAGGCCGCCCTCCTCTCCACGCAGGAGACCGAGGGCCACGCCGCCGGGAGCTGGGCCCCCCGCGGCGAATGGGCCACCTCGGGCGGGCGGCTCTTTACGACCAGCATGGCCATCTGCATGCTCGAGGTCTACTACCGCCATCTCCCCTTGTACCAGGAAGATGCGGTAACCGGGTTCGGGCTTGTCGATCCGTAAACCTCGCGCAGGCGCTCCCGCGGCACCCATCAGCGGCACTCGGCAAACCAGCTCTCGGCCCGCCGCTGGCAGACGGGGGGAACGAGTGGTATGATGCGGGTTTGGCATCATTCCGCGGGCGTGAGCAGGGTGAGCAATGGGGGTCGAACGGCACAGGACGATCGCGCTGCGCAAGGTCGAGGTCCACAACCTCAAGGCGATCGACCTGGATGTCCCCCACCATCGGCTAGTTGTGGTGTGCGGCGTTAGTGGTAGCGGCAAGAGCAGCTTGGCGCTCGACACCCTCTATGCGGAGGGGCAGCGCCGCTACATCGAGAGCTTCTCCGCCTACACACGTCAGTTCCTCCAGCGCCTGGAGCGACCCGAGGCGGAGCGGATCGACGGCATCCCCCCCGCCATCGCGGTAACTGCTGGCGATGCAGGCCGTTCCAGCCGCTCGACCGTGGGGACGGCGACCGAGATCGCCGACCACCTGCGGCTCCTCTACGCACGCATCGGCGAGGTCGTTTGCCGCCGCTGCGGCGAGCGCGTCCACCGCGATTCGCCACAGAGTGTAGGCGCGTTCCTGGGTGGGATCGAAAACGGTCGCCGATACCTGGTCACCTTCCCCCTGGCCTTTCCGGAAGACAGCGATCTCGAACAACTAGCGGCGTCGCTGGTCGAAGAGGGGTTCCTGCGGGTGCTCTTCGATGGGCGCATGCTCGACGTCTCGCGCGAGCCCTTGCCGCCCCCCTCGGCCCTCGATTGGCCCTATTACGGCTCCGTGTTCGTAGTGGTCGACCGCCTCGCCGGCGGCGCGGCGGCGGAGCGGATCCGCGATTCGTTGGAAACGGCCTTCGCGAAAGGTCACGGCCGCTGTTGTGTGTTCGTCGAGGAGGGGCCGGGGGCTGAAGGGTCCACCGAGAGCCCCGGCCGCCGTGGCAGTCGCTATCCGCTCGACGGGCGCTCCTGGCGGAAGTTCGGCTTCAGCACCCAGTTGGCCTGCGAGGACTGTGAGCTCGAATACCCCGCTCCCGAGCCGCGGCTCTTCAGCTTCAACAGCCCGCTGGGTGCATGCCCCAAGTGCGAGGGGTTTGGCAACGTCAACGACCTGGACCTGGAATTGGTGATCCCCGATGCGAACAAGTCGATCCGCGACGGGGCGATCGCTCCCTGGAACACCCCCGCCTACAGCCACGAGCGCGAGGCCCTTCTGGCCCGTGCCGAGGAGTTGGGCATTCGCGTCCAGGTCCCCTTTCGCGAGCTGACCGAAGCCGAGGTGGCGCTTCTGGTCGAGGGCGATAAGGAAGGGGATTTCGGCGGCCTAATGGGGTTTTTTGCCGCCCTGGAGCGGCGGAAGTATAAGATGCACATCCGCGTGTTCCTGAGCCGCTGGCGGAGCTACCGGCCGTGCCCGGAGTGCGGCGGCAGCCGGCTGCGGGTCGAGGCGCTGGCCGCGCGGATCGGCGGGCGGAACATCGCCGAGCTGTGCGCCATGAAGGTCGGGGACGCGGCGGCCTTCTTCGCCGCCCTGGCGCTGACCGAGTGGCAGCGGCGGGTGGGGCGGGTCATGCTCGAGCAGATCCGCGCCCGCCTCGGCTATCTCGAAGCCGTGGGGTTGGGATACCTCACGCTGGACCGCACCTTGCGGACGCTCTCCGGCGGCGAGGCGCGGCGGGTGGCGCTGACGTCGTCGCTGGGGTCGAGCCTGGTCAACATGCTCTACGTCCTCGACGAGCCCTCCATCGGCCTGCACCCGCGCGACGTCGACCGGCTCATCGAGGCCATCCGCCGCCTCCGCGACCGGCGGAACACCGTGGTCGTAGTCGAGCACGAGGAGGCCATGATCCGCGCCGCCGACCGGGTCATCGAGATCGGCCCGGGCGCCGGGGAGCGGGGCGGCCGGGTCGTCTTCCAGGGACCGCCAGCCGAGATGCTCCGCTGCAAGGACAGCCTCACCGGCGATTATCTCGCGGGGCGCCGGGGGGTGGGCACCGTCGGCCGACGGCGGACGCCCAACCACGGTTGGATCCGGCTGGCGGGGGCGCGCGGCAACAACCTCAAGAACGTCACCGTGGAGTTCCCCTTGGGCATGCTCTGTCTCGTAACCGGAGTGAGCGGTTCCGGGAAGAGCACCCTGGTGCAGGATACCCTGTATCCCGCTCTCTGCCGCCGACTCCGCAAGGACGCGCCCAGACCCCGCGAGCACGACGACGTCTTCGGCGACGGCCAGATCGACGACGTGGTGATGGTCGACCAGAGCCCCATCGGCCGTTCACCCCGGTCCAACCCGGTGACCTACCTGAAGGTCTTCGACGAGATCCGCAACGTCTTCGCCGAGACCATCGAAGCCCGCACCCGCAATCTTTCGGCGAGCCACTTCAGCTTCAACGTCGACGGCGGGCGCTGCCCGGCCTGCCAGGGGGACGGCCACATCGCCATCGACATGCAGTTCCTCGCCGACGTCTACATGCGGTGCAGCCAGTGCGACGGCACCCGCTACCGCGACGAGATCCTCGAGATCACCTACCGCGGGCGGAGCATCGCCGAAGTGCTCGAGATGACCGTCCGCGAGGCCTTCACCTTTTTCCGCGGGCAGGCGAAGGTGCAGGCGCGGCTGAAGCGGTTGATCGACGTGGGGCTCGACTACGTCCGCCTCGGGCAGCCGGCGAACACGCTCTCCGGCGGCGAGGCCCAGCGGCTGAAGCTCGCCGGCTACATGTCCTCGGCCCGCCGCGGCCGCTGCCTTTTCCTCCTCGACGAGCCCACCACGGGGCTCCACTTCTCCGACGTCGTGCAGCTACTCGACTGCTTCGACGCCCTCTTGGCCGTAGGGCACTCGCTGATCGTCGTGGAGCACAACGTGCAGATGATGAAGGCCGCGGACTATATCGTCGATCTCGGCCCCGGCGCCGCCGACGAGGGAGGCCGCGTCGTGATCCAGGGGACTCCCGAGATGGTCTCCCGCTGCGAGGAATCGATCACGGGCCGCTTCCTGGCACGCGCCCTGGCCGGCGACCGCCGCCAGGAGATCGCCTGACGCGGCTGGGGACGCCACCGAGGGGAGCCTAATGAATGAGATAGAGGAGGGGAAAGAGAAAGATCCAGATAAGGTCCACAAGATGCCAGTAGAGCCCCACGTAATCGACCGGGCCGAAGTGGTGGCTGGAGAAGTGCCCCCCCTTGGCGCGGCGGAGGATCCAGCCGATGGCGAGCATGCCGGCCACGACGTGGACGGCGTGCAGGCCGGTCATGAGGAAGTAGATGTTGAAGAAAATGCTTAAATGGGCAAAGGGGGGACGATCCGGCAGGAGGAGATCGTCCAGAGCAGGCAGAGCGTCGTCCTCAGCGGCTGGGGCGGTGTCCCCGGCGGCCGAAGGTCCGTCATACCCGACGGGCGAATAATACCGGCCGGGAAGGAGGCCGTGCTCCCACTTTTCGTAATACTCCAAGCCCTTGATGCCCAAGAACAGCACTCCCCCGGCAAGCGTCAGACGGAGGAAGAGGACCAACGCGCGGCGCTGATCCGTCTGCGCCGCACGGACAGCCAGGGCCATGGTGAGGCTGCTGGTGATCAGGACCACGGTATTGACGGCGCCCAGCAGAGTGTTCAGGTAGTGGTGGGCCTCGTAGAAGAGATCGGGCCGGTTGGCCCGGAAGACGGCGTAAGCGCAGAAGAGACCGGCGAAGAGGAGGATCTCGGTGAGCAGGAAGAGCCACATCCCCAGCTTACCCGCTTCGAACTGCTGCTTCGGCGTCTCGAAATGGCGGGCCAGGAATGGCGCATGGCCGGAGTCGTGCGATCCCTCGGACGCGGCCACCTCGGGCGGAGTGGGTTCTGGGGTGATCATCGTGGCAGCGAAGGGGGGGGTGGGGTGGGTGCGGCGAAGCGGCTGCGCTCGTGGGAGCTGATGACGCGCCCCCGGCTGAGCTACGCCTGGATATGGTCTTGGTCCGTAGCGGAATTGGCAAGAATCGCGTCCTCTCGGACGCTCCCTGAACTCTTGCGAGCTCCAGGTCTTGCGCGTTCTGCTGGGGAGTGGCTTGGCGCGGATCTCCTGTTCTATCGGCCGGCCGTTCCACGGCGCGGACTAGGAGACGGGGGCGGGTTCTCCGCGGCGCAGGGGGCGCGGGGGCTGGCCGTTGCGGCGGACGTATCCATCGATATCCGGATCGTACAGGACGTCGGTGAAGTCGTAAGGGTGCTCGACCGGCGGCGGAGCGAGGAAGTTCTCCGGCGGGGGCGGCGAGCCGCACTGCCATTCCAAGGTGGCTCCGCCCCAGGGGTTCGCCGGCGCCTTGCGGCCCGCGAACAGCGAGTACAGGAGGTAGAACAGCACGAGGAACAGGCCCGCCGAGAGGACGAAGGAGCCGATCGAGGAGAGCCAGTGGTCGGAGTGGTACTCGGGCCGGTAGGTGTAGTAGCGGCGGGGCATGCCCTGGCTGCCCATGACGAACTGCGGGAAGAAGGTGAGATTGAAGCCGATGAAGATCAGCAGGCAGGCCAGCCGGCCGGCCGTCTCGCTATACATCCGACCCGTGATCTTCGGCCACCAGTAGTGGATGCCCGCGATGAAGGCCACCATGGTGCCGCCGAACATCACGTAATGGAAGTGCGAGACCACGAAGTAGGTGTCGTGCAGCTGCACATTGACCGCCAGTGCACCCAGGAAGAGGCCCGTGAGCCCCCCGATGCCGAAGAGGAAGATGAACATCAGCGCGTAGAGCATAGGCGCGGAGAGGTCGATGGAGCCCTTGTACATGGTGGCCAGCCAGTTGAAGACCTTGATCGCCGAAGGGATGGCTACGCTGAAGGTCAGCGCGCTGAAGATCGCCGAGGCCATCACCGACTGCCCGCTGACGAACATGTGGTGCCCCCAGACCAAGAAGCCCAGAAGGGCGATGGCCACGCTGCTGAAGGCGATGAAGCGGTAGCCGAAGATCGGTTTGCGGCTGAACACCGAGATCACTTCGCTGATGATCCCCATGGCGGGGAGGATCATGATATACACGGCCGGGTGGGAATAGAACCAGAAGAAGTGCTGGAAGAGGACCGGATCGCTGGCGAAGAAGTCGCCGCCGAGGAGAACGTCCAGGGTCAGCAGGATCAGGGTGATCGCCAGCACCGGGGTGGCCAGGATCTGGATGATCGCCGTGGCGTAGAGAGCCCAGAGGAAGAGCGGCATGCGGAACCAGGTCATCCCCGGCGGGCGGAGCATGTGGATCGTGGCGATGAAGTTGATGGCCGTGAAGATCGAGCTGAAACCGAGGATGAATACGCCGGTCATCGCGGGAATGGTCGCCGACGCCGACTCGAGGCTGAATGGGGTGTAGAAGGTCCAGCCCGTATCCAATCCGCCGCCGACGAGCACGATAAGGAAGAAAGCGGCCCCTCCCCACCACAGGTACAGGCTGGCGAGGTTCAACCGGGGAAAGGCCATGTCTTTGGCCCCCAGCATGATGGGGAGGATGAAGTTGCCCAGCGCCGCCGGAATGCCCGGGATGATGAACAGGAAGATCATCACGGCGCCGTGGAGGGTGAAAAGGTGGTTGTAAGTGGAGGCCCCCATGAGCACCGGCTCCGGTGAGAGGAGCTCGGTGCGGATCAGGACCGCGAAGATGCCTCCGAGGAGAAACGAGGAGAGGATGGAGACCAGGTACATCACGCCGATCCGCTTGTGATCCAGCGTGAAGAACCAGGTGCCCATGCCGTAGAGCGTGCGGGCGAGGCGGCTCCGCCCGGGGGTGGGCGGGGAGAGCCGAACGAGGGTCTCGCCCGTGCTCGTGAGGTAGCTCGGCGCGCCGGCGGTGGGGTGGAGGGGAACGGTGCTCATGGATGGGATGCCAAAAAAGGGAACCGGTCTCGAGCCGGCGCCGCGGCGCTCGGGGCCGTCACGGCTCGAGCGTCTTGATGAACTCGATCAGGTAGGTGACTTCCTGGTCGCTCAGGCGGCCGCGGAAGGTGGGCATCACGCCGGCGGGATAGCCCTCGACCATGGTGCTGGCGGGGTCGAGGATCGCGTCGCGGATGTAGTTCTCGTCGACGGTAACCGTGCGGCCGTCGCTCAGCCGGCGCTGCGCGCCGAAGGCGCCGAGCAGCGTCGGCCCGCCGCCGAGGGCGCGGGAGCCGTCGATCGAGTGGCATTGCACGCACCCGTGGCGGTTGAAGAGGAACTGGCCGGCCTCGACGGGGGTGAGGCGGTCGAAGTAGTCGGCGGCGCCGGCCAGCCACTGCTCGAATTCGCCCGGCCGGTGGACGACGACCGATCCGCCCATCAGGGAGTGTCCCGTGCCGCAGTATTCGGTGCAGAAGAAATCGTAGATCCCCGGCTCCGTGGCATGGAACCACATCTGCGTGTAGCGACCGGGAACCACGTCCATCTTCACGCGGAAGGCGGGAATCGAGAGGCTGTGGATCACGTCCTCGGAGCGCATCGTCAGCAGCACCGGCCGGTTCACGGGGACATGGAGGTTCTCGTCCTCGGCCCCGTTCGGATAGCGGAAGTCCCACTGGAACTGCCGGGCCACCACCTCGATCGGATAGGCGTCTGCCGGCGGGGTGCGGAGGTCGAGGAAGCCGACGAACCCGGCATAGAAGATGTAGATCACGATCCCCAAGGGGATCACGCTCCAGACGACTTCGAGTCCGGTATGGTGGGCGGGGGATGCCTCCGGCCCGCGATCCGGCCGGCGGCGGTAGCGGACCACGAAGACCGTCATCAACGTCACGATCAGCGCGAAGAAGAAGATCGAAATGTACAGAACCAGGTAGAAGACCTGGTCCACCGGGTCGGCGGTGGTTGAGGCCCGCGGGGGCAGCCAGAAGGAAGGCTGCCCCTGGGCGAGCAGACTGCGTACCGACGCCTGCCAAGTGGTTGTCGAAAGGCCCATGGTCGCAATGGGGTTACGTCGCGTGCTGGAAGTTCCCGCGGTGTGGCTCGGCTCCCCGTTCCGCGGGCCGCGGAGGACCTGATTCAGCCCTCTTATCCGCTGCCTGCCGGCGTCTCGGCCTGCTGGCGGATCCGCCGGTTTCCGATCCGCCAGAAGACCAACACCATGCCGGCCAGCCCTACGAGGGTGACCAGGGCCCCCGCACGCATCACGTTCATGGCCACCATGTACCGCCCCTGCTCGGCGTCGAACTGGAAGCAGTACAAGAGCACCAGATCGAGTGTCGAGCCGATTCGGCCCTCCCCCGCCTCAAGCAACGCCAGCCGCACCGTCTGCGGCTCGTAGACCACGCCGGTGAGATACTGCGATACTCGGCCGTCGGGAGTGACCACCACAGCGACGGCCGGGTGGGCATATTCCTCGGTCCGCGGGTCGAATGCGTAGCCGAAGCCGATAGTATCGGCCAGGAGACGAATGTCCTCTTCGCGAGACGTGACCAGAGAGTACCAGGCATCCCCCACACCGGGACGCCCATAGGCGCTAAGATACCGCTCTTTCGTGGCCTCCGCCTCCGCGGGCGTCTCCAGCGGATCGATGCTTACGGTGACCATCTGGAAGTTCTCGCCGATGTCCCACTGCAACTGCTCGAGGGCCATGAAGAGGCCGTTCAGTTGCAGGCTGCAGAGCATCGGGCAATTGGAATAGTTGAGCGTAAGGATCACCGGACGGGTACCGTCGAATGCATCCCCCAGAGTAACTGGTCCGCGGGCGGAGTCGGTGAAGGGACGATCCAGCGGGAGCTGTGCCCCGCGGTTCGGGGTGATGCCCACGCCCTGCAACTCCTCGGGCGTCGCTTCCGTGCGACCTTCCGGGGCACGATAGACGCTGCCGTCTTCCCCGTCCCCGGCCGAAGCGATCCGGCCGAGCGGGCCGAGCCAGGCGGCAAGCACTCCCAGGGCGAGTGCCGTCCAGAGAAAACGCTGGCCGTCGCACCTCGGGACGGCCGCCGCACACGAATGATCAGGGGACGTCATCAGACGGATCCTCGATGGGAATGGGTTGAGGCGTGATTTCGTCGGGCAGTTCTGGGAGGACTTGCGTGCCGGCAGCGTTCCCGACCGGCTCCTCATCATCAATCGCCGATCCATTTGGGGCTGCGGCCTGCTCGACGAAGGGGAGGTCGAAACGCCCTTCCCCTTTGGCCAACTCGGCGACGACGCGCTCCTGGGCCAGATCGATAGGGACGGCGACGATCCCTCGCTCCGGGTCCACCCAGCGGGGACTGCCATGAAGGTTGCGGCGCTGTTCGGCGACGAGTTCAGCACGGTCACCCGGAATCACCTGGACGACCCGCTCCTCCCGAAACCGCTCCTGCGTCCAAAATACGACTACCTGGATGGCGACGATGGCGGCAAAGACCAGCAGAGCTCCCAGAAATCCAATCAGGGCAATCGTGGACGTGTGGAGATCGTGGTATCGGGCCATCGCAGGGCGACATCGGTTGCAGATGGGGATTTGCGCGCCGGCGGGGGCGCCGGCGTGGGATGCGGGTGGGCATCAGCCCCGCCGTGATACATCCACCCGAAAGACTATGCCCCGCACCCATTTTCGGCTTGCGACCAATCTCCGACAAGCGTGCCGGCACGCTGCGGGGCCGCGGAAGGAGTAGTCTGCTTTTCCCCGCGCCGCGGCCGGTACGCCTTTTTCCCCCGGAGCGGGGCCGGGCGAGCGGAATGACTTCCCCCGCTGACGAAAGGGAGACACTTGTTCCCGAAGGGTGGAATTCGGGACGGATAACCCCTGGGTGGGCCATTAGTACCATTCCGGCGCGGGAGAACGCCCAGGTTTATTGCCGGCTGGCGCGGATAGGTCGGCTGGTGGCCTATTCCGGTTAAGCCCGGGCGGGAGGTATGGCCGACCGGGAGCGCCCCCCGGCTGCCCCCGCCGGAGGCAGCCGTCGCTTGCCTCCGAAACGCCCGCCGAAAAACGGTTTACGCCGAAAGTCGAGCGGCCCCGGGGAAGCCCGTGCGACGGCAAGATGGAATTACATCTGCAAGCGGCAATAATTCCGGCTCGTGGTCGCGAAGAGGGGGGCAGCTCGCGGCGGACCGCCGAAAACACCTTTGGGCTTCCTATTCGAACAGGCCGCCCGCCGCGAGCTGGGGGGCTCGCGGCGGACCAAAACCCGACGGGGTGTTCTTTCGGGTGGTGTTCGACTCCCGTCCTAATGCTAATGTTGAGCGTGGCTGATTGTTTCGCCTTGACAGGGGGCTGGGGAACTGGAAGATCATGGGGCTTCCTTCGCCCGGCCGCGGGAGGAAGGCCGCGCGGGAGCCGAAAAAAAAGGTAAGTTTTCCTGCGCGCAGGGGTAGTAGTATCGGGTTCGGCACGGTTGGCCTTGTGGTGAAGGGAGGTAGACGGCGATGCCCATCTTGGGTGAAGAGATCCACATCTATCCAGACACCCTCTTGGAGGGTCTGGGAATGGAGGTCGGCGCGCGCCGCTGGTGGCTGATCTATACGAAGTCGCGGCAGGAAAAGGCGTTGGCCCGGCATCTCGTGGGGGGCTCGGTTCCCTTCTATCTTCCCCTCGTGAAAAAGACCAGCGTCCAGCGCGGGCGCACGGTTTCCGCCCACCACCCTCTTTTCACCGGCTACCTCTTTCTCTTCGGCAGCGACGAGGAGCGCGTCGTAGGCCTGACGAGCAACCGCATTTCCCGCGTGTTGGAGGTGAGCGACGGCAGGCGCCTCTACCGCGACTTGTGTCAGATCCGCCAGTTGATCGCCAGCGACGCGCCGCTGACGGTGGAGAAACGGCTGACGTCCGGGCAGCGGGTCCGCGTCCGCAAGGGGTCGCTCGAGGGAATCGAGGGGACGGTCCTGCACCGCCGTGGGCAGTGTCGGCTCCTGGTGGCGGTGGACTTCATGCAACAGGGGGCATCGGTGGAGATCGAAGACTACCTGCTGGAGCCGGTTTGACGGTGCCGCTAGGTCGCTCCACAGGCCGCTCCACGATGAGGCGGCCGGCGAGTGTTTTCGGCGCGAGTGAAACGGGTTCGAGTGGCAGATGCCGTGTTGGCGATATACCGGGCACCGTACCGCGAGAGGCGTCCTGATGAATGCACCAGGCTTGATGAGCGGAAACGGAAGCGGCCATCCCGTACCCACGGTCTTCCTCGTGGACGAGGACGAGGCCACGCAGCGGGTCCTCGCCGAGCTGGCGGCCTCGATGCAATACGGCTTCCAGGGCTTCTCCTCCGGCCAGGAGTTCCTCGACGCCCTGGATCCCGATCAGCCGGGCTGCCTGATCGTTGAAGTCCGGCTGCGGGGCATCAGCGGCCTCCAGCTCCAGCGGAGCCTGGCGGCCAAGGAGCTGGCCCTCCCGGTGCTCTTCCTCACCGCACACGCCGACGTACCCACGGCGGTGCGCGCCATGCGGGCCGGCGCCGTCCACTTCCTGGAAAAGCCCTTCCGCGAAGCGGAAATGTGGGATGCAATCCACGAGGCCATCCTCCTCGACGGGAACGGCCGCAAGCGGCTGGTCCGGCGGCGGTTCATCGAGGAGCGTCTGCAACGGCTGACGATCAAGCAAGAGCAGCTTCTCGAACTGCTCGTGCAGGGCAAGCCCACTCGCGCCATTGCCGCGGAACTGGGGGTCTCCGTGCGCACGGTGGAGCTGCGACGGGCCAAGCTGATGAAGCGGATGGAGGTGAGCACGCTCCCCGAGCTCCTTCAGCTGGCTTTGGCTTCCCGCGAGTTGCGCCGGACGATGGCACCCCTGGCGCCGACCCCCATGACCGTCTCTTGAAGACCGCCGGCGCCGCGCTCCGGCGCCTTACGCTTCGTCCGAAGCCTCCGCGATCCGGGAGCTGATCTCGCCGAGCGAGGTGGCGCCGGTGCGCCGGTCGTGGCGGCGATCGATCTCGCGGCGCACGGCATGGCCGACGCGGTCCGCGGCGCGATCGATGACGACGGTGAGGTCGGCATCCAAGTCTTCCACCTTGATGACCTTGCCGCCGCTGAGCGCGACCAGGATTCGACATTGCTTATCCACCCCTCCCTTCGGGCCGTTGACGTCCTCGAGATGGACCGCGACGCTGCCCAGCCGCGAGTTGAACTGCCCAAGGGCGAAGTTCAGCCGCCGTTCGATGTGGTCCTTGAGGTCCTCGCTAAGATGGATGTTGTGCCGTCGAATCTCCAACTCCATGGCTTCCTCCACAGTGGGGGCGCGAAGCGAAAACCGGAAGAGAGCCCCCCAGCACGGGGCCCTGCTGAACTATACGTTGCCGGCGGCGGAACGACAATTGGACCCTCCCGTTCCGAGAGTCGTTTTTCACCGGCACGCGGCCTACCATTGCGTACGGCTCCGCCTCCGAGCCGGTTCGCCCCGGATGCGAACCTTCATGGCGGATGGTCGGGCGGGCATGGTCGGGCGGGCGCAGAGAAGCTATAATCGCAGTTCTTCTTGCAGCTATCGTCATGGGAATCAACGCGAGTCCTCTTCGCCTGGGCGGCCGTGAAACGGATCGAGCGTCTTGACGCCACCAGCGAGGCCGTTCGCTGCGGCGCAGTGAGTATCGGCAACTTCGACGGGGTTCACCGGGGCCACGCGCGGATCGTGGAACGGCTGCTGGCGATGGCCGCAACAGTCGGCGGCCCCGCTGTGGTGTTCAGTTTTGAGCCCCATCCCGCCAGGGTGCTCCGCCCCCACTTGGCACCGACGCCCTTGGTCTGGCCGGAGCGTAAGGTCGAGCTCCTGGCGCGGCTGGGGGTGGACGCCGTGGTCCTCTACCCCACCGACGAACGACTCCTGGAGATGACGGCCCCCCAGTTCTGCAAAGAAATCCTCATCGACCGGCTCGCCGTGCGCGGATTGGTGGAGGGAACGAACTTTTTTTTCGGCCGCGACCGCGTGGGGAACGTGGAGACGTTGCGGCAGTTCGCCCGGCAGGCGGGCATCGCCCTCGAAGTGGTGCCCCCCTTGGAAATCGGCGGCCGGATGGTCTCCAGCTCGCGAATCCGGGAGTTGATCGCCGGCGGCGAGGTCGAAGCGGCGCGGACGATGCTCACCGAACCCTACCGAATCTGCGGCAGGGTGGTCCCGGGATCCGGGCGCGGCGCCGAATTGGGCTTCCCCACTGCCAATCTCTCGGATATCAAGAACCTGATCCCCGGGGAGGGGATCTTTGCGGGGCGGGCGGCGATCGACGGCGGAGAGTGGCCGGCGGCCATCAGCGTGGGGCCGAACCCGACTTTCGACGACGAGCGATTCAAGGTGGAGGTCTATCTGGACGGTCTCCGCAGCGACCTCTACGGGCGATGGCTGGAAGTCGAATTCCTCAAGCGTCTGCGGGATGTGAAAAAATACCGCACGCTCGAGGAACTCGTCGCCCAGCTCGCCCGCGACGTGGCCCAGACGCGCGAGATTGCCGGCAGGGTGGTGGTGTGAACTGCGAGACCGGGCAACGCATTGATGCGGCGCGGAACAGGACGCCTATCCCTCCCCCAATGGTGTGAACTCGAATCCAGGGAACCGTTCTGATGAAACCCACTCGCCGATCGATACCGGCCCTCGCCGAGGGCGAGCCAACCGTTGGTTCACCCTGGGCGGCGCGGACGGCGATGATCGACTGGCCGCGGCTGGTGGAACTGGTCCACCGCCACCACCGCTTCCTCCTCACCACCCACGTCCGGCCGGACTGTGATGCCATCGGCAGTTGCCTCGGTTTCGCGAAAATCCTCGACCACCTGGGCAAGGAGGCACAAATCGTCGTCGGCTACGAACTGCCGCCGGGCCTGACATTCCTCGATCCGGAGGGGAGGGTTCGGCGGCTGGGGACCGACGTATCGTCGGAATGGGTTGAATCGATCGATGCCCTGGTGATTCTCGATACCTCGGCCTGGGCCCAGCTGGCGCACATCGAAGGCGTGATCCGGGGGACGGCCGCGGTGAAGCTCGTCGTCGACCACCACGTCAGCGGCGACGAACTGGATGCCGAGTACTTCAAGGATTTTTCCGCCGAGGCGACGGGCCGGCTGGTGGCGGCCGCCGCGGAACGCCTCGGGGTTCCCATGACGGCTGAGATCGCCGACGCGCTATTCGCGGCGCTGGCGACCGACACGGGGTGGTTCCGCTTCTCGTCGACGGACGGCGACACCTACCGTCTCGCCGGTGCCCTGGTGGACGCGGGCGTCTCGCCGGCGGCGCTGTACGCGGAACTCTACGAAAATGAGTCGCTCGCTCGGCTCCAACTGATCGGGCGGGTCATGGCGCGGTGCCGCACCGACCTGGACGGGCGCGTGGTCTTCACGCACATCCGCCGGCGGGACTTCGAGGAGACGGGCGCCCATCCCGCAGACAGCGAGGACCTCATCAACATGACGCTCTCCGTCGAGGGGACCGAGGTGGCCTTGATCCTCGTCGAGCAGCGGGACGGCTGCTTCAAGGTGAGTTTGCGGAGCCGCTGCCCCTTGGATTGCAGCGACTTGCTGGCCGCCTTCGGCGGCGGCGGGCACAAGGCGGCCGCGGGGGCCATGGTGGCCGGACCGCTGGAGACAGCCCAGGCCCGGCTGCTTGACGCCATTCGCGCGGCCATGCGATAATGTTCGTTCTGCTCGCGCCGGCCGCCGCTGCCCGCCCCTTCAGCAGGCGGTGCGTGAACGGCCGGCGCCCCTCCCGCTCCCTGGAGTTGGGGGGCTATAGACGGCGGGCAGTGAAACCGCACCCCGAGAGGAGTGCGCCTCCCGTCGGTTGTGGCGCGGCCCACGCCCCCTACCCCTCCCCCTTCCACCCCTGGAACGCGACATGTCTGGTTCCGCTTCCAACCCAGCGGCCACCGAGGAGCGCCGTGGATTCCTGGCCCAGTTGGTCGCGCTGGGGCTTTGGCTGGCAGCGCTCCTGCCGGCCGCCCTCGCCGGCATCGTGAGCTTCTTCAGTCCCTGGAAGGCGGCGTCCGCCGCGGAGGCCGAATTCGTCCGCCTCACGGCGCTCGACGTCCTGGCCATCGGCGGGCCGCCGCAACGGTTCCCCGTGATCGACGACCGTACCGACGCCTGGAACCGTTTTCCCGACGAGCCGATCGGCGCTGTCCTCTTGCGGCGGGTCAGCGAGGCAGAAGTCGAGGCGGTCAACGTGATTTGCCCGCACGCGGGCTGTTTCGTGAACTACGACGCGGGGGGGAAACAGTACCACTGCCCCTGCCACGAAGCCTATTTCGACCTCGAAGGGAAACGCCTCCAGGTGAACTCGCCCAGCCCGCGCGACCTCGACCGCCTCGACGTCGAGGTCCGCGAAGGGGGGGAGGTTTGGGTACGTTTCCAAAACTTTGAACTCGGCACCTCGCAGCAGATTCCCAAAGCATGAACGCGATTCTCCTCTGGATGGAAGAACGAACCGGCGCCGTATCCGCGCTTGCCCGATGCCGCCGCATCGAGGTGCCCGGCGGGGCCTCGCTGGCGCACGTTTGGCCCCGCACGCTCGCCTTCGCCTTCGCCCTGCAGTTGATCAGCGGTCTCTTCCTCTGGATGCTTTACAGTCCCAGCACGCAAACGGCCTGGGAGAGCGTCTACTGGCTCCAGTACCACGTTCCCGGCGGCTGGCTGCTGCGGGGCATTCATCACCACGCCGGCCAGATCGTGCTCGTGCTCATCGGCATCTACCTCTTGCAGATGCTCCTCACCGGGAAGTATCGTGCGCCGCGCGAGCTGGCCTTCGTGACGGTGGTGCTCATGGGCCTGGTGACGCTGGGCCTGCACTTGACGGGGGATCTGCTCGCCTGGGACCAGAACAGCCGCTCGTCGACCGAAGTGCGGACGAACTTCCTGACGCTCCTCCCCGTGGTGGGCAGCGGGCTCAACCGCGTGGCCATCGGGGGACCGAGCTTTGGACACCTCACCCTGACGCGCTTCACGGCACTGCACGTAGGGCTGTTGACTGGCATTTTCGGGGGGTTGCTCTGGGGGCACCACCGCCTTGTCAAGCGGGCCCTCGAGCGGGAAAACGCCGGGGCGCGGCGCCGGGCGTCGCCCTATTGGCCCCATCAGGCCATACTCGACGCCGCCGCCTGCGCCGTAGTGAGCCTGGTGGTGCTGGCCTTGGCCCTGGTCCGCGGTGCCGAGTTGGGCGCCCCGGCGGATCCGGCCGAGTTCTACGACGCCGCGCGGCCCGAATGGGCCTTCCTGGGCCTCTACGGCTTCTCGGAGCTCTTCCCCGGAAACCTCAAGCTGCTGCCGATCTTCGTCATTCCCGGCGCGGCCGTCCTCGTTGTCCTGGCGATGCCCTTCATCGGCCGTTCCAAGCTGGGGCACTGCTTCAATATCGCCTTCGTGCTGGTGGTCCTCGCCGGACTCACGGTGTTCTCCTTTCAAGTGCTGGCGCAGGACGCCGCCAACGAGCACTTCCTGGCGTCCTTGGAGCAGGGCGAACGCGACGCGGAACGGGTCAAGCTCCTCGCCGAGGCCAAGGGCATCCCCGTCGGCGGCGCCGTGGCCCTCTTGCGAAACGACCCGAAGACCCAGGGACCGAAACTCTACCGGCAGCACTGCGCGAGCTGCCACAGCCACGCCGACACCGAGGGACGCGGTATCGTCGCCGAGGAGCCCAGTGCGCCGAACCTCTACGACTACGCATCGCCTGAGTGGATCGCCGGCTTCCTGGACCCGGAACGCATCGTCAGCGAGGATTACTTCGGCAACACCGCTTTCCGCACCGGCGAGATGGTGCAGTTCGTTCGCGACCTGCACCGCCACGTGGATGACCTCCTTCTCGACGAGATCGAGGCGATCACCATCGCTCTGTCGGCCGAAGCCGAACTCCCTGCTCGCCGCGATGCCGAAGCCGATCTCCAGAAACGCATCGCGGAGGGACGGGACCTGATCGTCGCGGAATGCGCCTCCTGCCATCGCTTCCACGACCAGGGGAGCCTCGGCTTCGCCCCCGACTTGACCGGCTACGGTTCGCGGGAGTGGACCGTTGCCATCACCGCCAACCCCGAGCACCCGCGCTTCTACGGCGACTCGAACGACCGCATGCCCGCCTACGCCGAGCACCCCGACGAGCCGGAGAAGAACCTCCTGACCATGCACCAGATCGAGCTGATCACCGACTGGCTGCGGGGCGACTGGTTCGAGCCCGGCGACCGCGAACAAGACGAACAGGTTGAACCGGACGAAGAGGACGAAGACGACGTCGACGACGAGGAGTAGCCCCTCCACCGGCGGGCCGCCCTCCAGTCCCGATTCGACGGAAGACGAACAACCGCCGGCCGGCTTCTCGGCCTTGCAATGTCTCCCTTGCGAAGCAACGTCCTTGCGGCTAAGGAACGCCTCGCCGCCGGCTTCGAGGCGCTGCGGCAGCAACACGAGGCAGGCGTCGGCGGCCGCGCGGTCTGTCACGCGGCCAGCGACCTGCGTGACGCGGTGATCCTGGTCCTCTTCAAGGAGGCCCTGACCGACATCGATCCAGGGGGCGAGCTTGCCGATCGGCTGGCCCTGGTGGCCCACGGCGGCTATGGGCGGCGGGAGGTGGCTCCCTTCTCCGATGTCGACCTCATGATCCTTCGCGCCGCTCCTGCGGCCGAGGTGTTCCCCCTGGCGGAGCGGATGCTGCGCGACGTCTTCGATGCGGGCATGACCCTCGGCCAGAGCGTCCGCAGCACCGGCGAGGCCTGCCGCCAGGCGGTCGAGGACGCCTTGATCGGCAATTCGCTGGTCGATTCGCGGCTCTTGGCCGGCAGCCGAGCGCTCTTCGACGACTACCTGGCGCGTTTCCGGCGAACCTTCCGACGACAGGGCGGGCGGCTGCTCGCCGAGATCGAGACCGCCCGCGTCCAGGAACGCCTCCGCTACGGCGAGACGGCTTTTCTGCTCGAGCCCAACCTGAAGCGATCCGAAGGCGGCCTGCGCGACGTCCAGTTCGTCCGCTGGATCGGGCTGGCCCGCTACGGCACCGCCGACCTGGAAGCGCTCTTCAGGCTCGGGGTGCTCTCTGCCAACGAGCGGGCGGCGCTGGAGCGGGCACTCGAATTCCTCCTCGAGCTCCGCAACGAACTGCACTTCCATGCCGGCCGGGCGGCCGACGTCCTGGACCGCACGGAGCAGCTTCGCATCACCCGCAAACGCGGCATGGCGGCGGCCGAGGGGCTCCTGCCCGTGGAACGCTTCATGCGTGAATTCTTCCGCCACACCAGCCAGGTGAGCCATGTCGCGGAGCGTTTCCTGACCCGTTCGCGCCTCCACTCATGGGGGCGGCGCATGGCGGCCTTTCTGCTCGGCCACCCGATCGAAGGCGGCTATCGCATCGGCCCCGCGGGGGTCTGGGCTTCTCCAGAGGGGCTTGCTCAGCTCTCCGGCAGTCTGACGCGGGTCCTTGAGGTGGCGGCCCTCGCCGCCCTCTACGACCGGCCCCTGCACGCGGCCGTCTGGGATCGGGTTGCCGAGGTGGCGGCGGGGCTGGGCGTGGAGTTGAACCAGGCTGCACGGCGACACTTCTGGACCATCCTGGGTTATCCCCCTCGGCTTGGCGAGCTGCTCCGTGGACTGCACCGGACCGAAATTCTGGAGAAGGTCATACCCGAGTTCGCCCATGCGCGGGGTCTGCTTCAGTTCAATCAATACCACAAATACACGGTCGACGAGCACTGCCTGCGGACGGTGGAGGAGCTGATCCGGCTGGGCGACGATGAGGGCCCCTTGGGACGCGTCTACCGCCGCATCGAGTCCAAGGCCCTCCTCCACTTGGCCGCGCTGATCCACGATCTGGGGAAAGGCTACCCGGACGACCACAGCGAGCGGGGCGCCGAGATAGCCCGCCGCACCGCCGAGCGCATGCAGCTTTCCAGCCATGACGCGGCTACGCTCGTATTCCTCGTCCGCCGCCACCTGCTGATGAACCACCGGGCCCTGCGGCGGGATACGAGCGACGCCAAACTTCCCGTGGAGTTCGCCGTGACCGTCGGTTCGCCGGAACGCTTGCAGATGCTCTACGTCCTTACCGCCGCGGATCTCATGGCCGTGGGCCCGGGGACCTGGTCGAGCTGGAAGGGGGAGTTGATCACGGAGCTCTTCCACCACACCATGCGGCAGCTTACCGGCGAGAGTCCGGGCACCGATCGCCAGCAGTGGCTCGCCGAGCGGCGCGGCGCGCTGCTCGCCGCGGTAGGCCGGGACGAGGATCGCGAGTGGGTCGAGGCGCTGGCCGCCGCGCTGCCGGCCTCCTACCTCCAGGCCACCGAGCCGGCTCAGGTGGCGGCCGACCTGGCGCTCCTCAAGGGCCTGGCCGCGGGCGAGGTGGCCGCCCGAAGCCGGTACCTGCCGGAGACCGGCACCGTGCAGCTCGCCGTCGGCACCACGGAAGACGTCGCCGAAGGCATTTTCCACCGCCTTACCGGCGCCTTGACCGCCCAGGGGCTGGTGATCCTTTCGGCGGAGATCAACACCCTGCCCGAACGGCTGGTCCTGGACCGGTTTCGGGTGGTCGATCCCGACTACGAAGGACCACCGCCCGCCGAGCGGCTGGAACGGATCGAAAGAGCCCTCCGCGACGCCCTCCGGGCGCCGCCCGGCGCCACCCCCGCCTTCCGCCGGACCTGGCAGCGGACCGGGCGAACGGCTTACCGGCCCGCGACCCGCGTGGAAACCGACAACACCACCTCGGACCAGGCGACCATTCTCGACGTCTTCACGCTCGATCGTCCGGGCCTGCTCTATGCGGTCAGCCGCACGCTCTTCGAAGAGGGACTCTCCGTTTGGCGCGCCAAGATCGGTAGCTACCTCGACCAGGTCGTCGACGTCTTCTACGTTACGGACCGAAACAGCGGCCGCAAGATCGAAGACCCCCCGCGCCTCGAAGCCCTCCGTCGCCGGCTCGTCGAAGTGATCGACGGGCTCGCGCCCTGAATCCCCTTCTCCGCCTCAGCGAGGCCGCCGGCGGGGTCTCTGCGCTACTCCCCTTCGGGCTCGCCGATGGCGCAGAGGTATTCGGCAAGGCGGGACTGGACGTCGAGGAGATTCTGCCATTGCCGAAAATCGAGAGTCACGTTCGCCTGATCGGGGACCGGCTGAACCGAGTCGATGAGCCCCCGCAGGCGAAGGTGAATGAACTGCAGGAGCTCGTAAAGCTGGGCGGCCTGGGCGGCGCTTAGCTCGCCGGGGATCTCCGGCGGCATGAGGGTGTGGAGGATGACTTGCGCGTCGGGATCCTTGTCGCAATGGAGCTCGAATTCCAGCGACACCGAAGAGGAGGAGGCGTCGAGCTCCTCGGCCTCGAGGGTGATGCCCGCCTCCTGGTCGACGCCGCGGAGGCTGGCTAGCCGCTGGGCGATCTCCTCCCGAGAGCCGCAGATGAGCACGGTGCGCCCCAGGGTGACGACGTCGCCGTGACGGAGTATCCAAAGGCGTACCGGCTCGCCGTTGACGCGAGTGCCGTTGGTGCTCTCCAGGTCGGTGAGGACCAGCTTCCCTTGGTCTTCCTGAATCTTGACATGGAAGCGGCTGACGCGCTCGTCGTTGAGCTGGATGGAGTTGCCCTCTTCGCGGCCGATGGTGATCGGCGTGGAAAGGTCTTCAAATACCCGCCCACGGTCGGCCCCGTCCAGGACCCGCAAGGTGACCAAAGCCATGACGCCTCGACGATCGCTCTCAATTGGAAACGGTGGAGCCTCCGCGCGCGCCCGCCCTCGACCGGGCCGGCCGCGGTCAGCACGTCTGCCACGCGAATCGGTCCTTTAGCGGCTGTCGGCAGGCGGAGAGACGGCCCTCGGTCGGCCTGGCGACAGAAGCACCCGCCCCATCGGCTTATAACAGGCACCACTCACCCGGTCAAGCGCGTGGGCGCCGGCAAATCGCGGTGTGCGACCGGATTGCCTGGCATACCGAAACGGGAGGCTCTAGCCGCAGTTACCCCCTCGATGCGTTCCAGCGGAATGCCGTGCTTGCCGCCGAGTGCCGTCGCGGTCTCTGTGCCGTGCAAGAGGATGGATTCGGGGCCTGGCGGAGAAGACTCTGCCGTAGGAGGCGCAAAGAAGAAAGGGCTCGCGTCGCATCGACGTGAGCCCTTTCGAGCAAGGTGCGGGAAAGAGGACTCGAACCTCCACCCCCTAATGGGGACTAGGCCCTCAACCTAGCGCGTCTGCCAATTCCGCCATTCCCGCATCGGTGCGGCCGACCCCCCTGGGGGAGTATCGAAACAGTGCACGATCATCGGTGTAGTCTAGGCGATCCTCACGGCACGTCAAGTGTGGGCCCGGTGAGAACGAGGATAGTCCGGTCCGCCCGCATCCCGTCCGCAGCGTGGCGGAGGAGGGCGCCGTGGGCGGCGCGGAGGATGGCGTCGGCCGAGGTGCCGGCGGCTGAAGCCGCCTCCGCCAGACGGCGGTGGCCGAAGGGCTGACCGTTGCGGTCGCGGGTGTCGAGCACTCCAGGCGTGGCGAGCAGGATGGCGTCGGCGGGCGCCGAGATCGTCTCCACCGCTGCGAAGGGCCGGTCGAGAGCGGCCCCCAGCGGCGGGCCGTCGTAGAGCGTCGGCTGCCACCGGCCTGCATGCCGGGTTAAGACGGCCATGCGGCCTGCAGTGGCGAACCGGATGCTCCCCTGCGACGGCTCGACGACTCCGCAGAAGAGCGACGCCTCCTGGTCCCCCGCCGAGGCGGTCCAGAGCGTGAAATGGACGGCCGCCAAGAGCCGGTCCGGTTCCAAGTTCCCCTGCGCGTGGCTCCGCACCGCCGAACGGATCGCTGCGGAACATAAGGCCGCCTCGATTCCCGTCTCCATGGCGTGTCCGGTCACGAATGCCATCTTGCCGTCCGGACGGAGAAACCAGTCGTAGAAGTCGCCGCCCACCGCGTAGGCCTGTTCGTTCCATACGGCCGCCTGCCACCCCTCCGGCAGAGCCGCAGTCGTGGGGAGCATACCCCGTTGGAGCCGCTCGCCTGCGAAGAGCTGCTGCTTGATGCGGCTGCCCTCCAGGGCCTCGACGAGCAGCATTTCCCGTTCCAGTTCCGCGGCGATCCGACCCGCTACGATCTCCATAAGCTGCGTCTGCCGATCGTCGAAGCCTCGCTGGTGGTCGTCGAACACCCACAAGGTACCCAGGAGGGTGGTGGGCGAGCTGATCGGGACGCACGCCGCGGCACGGCACGACTCGGGCACCCGCCACTGCGGCATCCGCGCCACGTCGTCGACGACCACGGCATGACCGAGAAGTGCTTCGAGATCGGCCAAGGCACCTTCCAGAGCATGGGGTGGTTCGGCCAGACGTCCCGGCGGCAGCCCCCAAGCCGCCCGCAGCTTCAGATGGCTCGTGGCTTCGTCGAGGAGGTACACCCCCGCCGCCGAGGCGTCCACCAGCTCCGTCAAGCCGCGGAGAAGGTGTTCCATACGCATCGAGAGATGCCCGGCCGACTGCTGCTGCGGGACCACCGGCACCCCAGCCGCCAGCTCCGCCTCACGATGCTGCAACACCCGGTATGCGGTCCGCAGCTCATCGAGCACGGCGCCGATCGACGAGGCCAACTCGCTGGCGGTGGCCAGGTCGACGCGCACGCTTCCGCTTGCTTCCAGCGCCAGCGCGTCGCCCTTTGGATCGTCGGGCGGAAACGAATCACGAGTCCGCAATCCGGGGGTATGCACGAAACGCCAACCGGTGGCTTGCTGGAACGAACGGACAACCGCCGCCGCCGAAGCCGGCTCGGGTGACGATTGACTGCTGGACGAGCCCACACGCTGGGGGAAGAGCCGCAGGTTGGGATTGCTGGAGTGGGTCACGGGGCTATGCTGGGGCTAGGGGGGATCGTTGAGGGAGGCGGCGAACGCTTCCGAAGACCGGGGCGACCAGTACTTATTGGGGGCATTGCGGCAGGGCGAGGCGCAATAACCTCCCTAAACTTTGCATACTAACATCGGGTCTCCCCCTTGCCCCGCGTGAATGCATTCATCGCCGCAGAGGACGCGAGGCAAAGCCGCCAGGAAGGCTGTGCGGGGTTTGACGGAGGCGCGGCGGAGGCCGGTCGGCTGCCCGTGGAGAGTGCCCCCATTGCGGCGCGGAGGCGATTGCGTGATGCTGGTGGGAGCCGGGGCGTCGCCACTCCCCAGCCGGCTGCCGGAGTACGTCTGCCAACCGGCAGCGTGACAACCGGCCCCGGGGAGGTCCACCGGACGCGGCAGCCTGCCATCGGTCAACCATTCACAAGGACGATCCCCCAATGATCGACAAGGAACTGCTCGCCTTGCTTCGGAACCCTGCCGATCACGGTCCCTTGAGCCTGGCCGACGACGAGCTCATCGAAGCCGTGAACCGGGCCATCGGCGAGGGGCGGATACGCAACCGCATGGGTGACCTGCTGGAATCCCCGATTGACGGGGGACTCGTCTCCGAGAATCGGGAACTCTTGTACCCCATCCTTGAGGGCTTGCCCATGATGGTCGTCGATGAGGCCATCCTGCTCGAGCAGCTCGTCGCATGAACGCTGTGGGTACCGAGTAGAGGGAAGAGGAATTCGGGTCCCCTTTGGAAGCGAGAACGGGTTTTCGACATGGCTGAGAAAAACGTCTTCCAGAAAATCATCGACCGCGAGATCCCCGCCGACATTGTCTACGAGGACGATCGTTGCATCGCCTTCCGTGACATCAAACCCAGGGCTCCCACCCATCTGGTCGTGATTCCCAAGAGGCCGATTCCCTCGGCTGCCGAGATCGGAACCCAGGACGAAGCGATCGTTGGCCATCTCTTCGTGGCCATGGCCGAGATCGCTCGATCCGAGGGGCTCACGGCTGGTTACCGCGTGGTAACCAACTGCGGACGCGATGCCGGCCAGGAAGTGATGCACCTGCATTTTCACATGTTTGCCGGGCGAGGGTTCGGTTGGCCCCCCGGGTAGCGTTTGCCCCGCAGTCCTTGCCACCAACTGTCCAGAAAGGCACCCAGCGGGGTGGAACTGGCTCGCCCGTAGCGGATAGCCGGTATCAAGGGCTTGGGACCTTCGTGGCGGGCACAGCTCTGTGCTCGCTTTTTTCTGCGCACGGGGCCTCACGGCGGAAGGCGGCGCCGGGATTCGTAACCGTTCACGGGCCGGCCGGGGGCTGGTCCATCTTTCGGCCAATAGACCCTGTCTTTAGCGACCGCCGATGCCCGAGAAATGGACCCGTCCCCTTACCCTGCCGCGGCGTACCGGGCGAAGGGGACAGTCCCATTTTCGAGGCCGAATCGCGCCGTCCACGAGGAATACTCTCTATGGCCGCGAAAATCGGGACGGTCCCCCGTGAACGGTTACCGGGATTCGGGTGCGATGGAGGCCCCCCCTTGCTGTGACGCGCCACGTGGTGCCGATGGAGGCCGGGGCGGTATAATTCTTATCTCAGCCCACCCTCCCATTTCGCCGCCGGGGGAAGCATATGGTTCCGTCTGGGGAACGTGGTTGGCGGCCCTCTCCCACCCGAACCTCAGATCGCTTTGCGGCACTCAAGGAAACCAAGCCGAGGCACAGGAGAAATCGTTGATGAAAGTCTTCGTTCCGCTGTTCGTGATCGCGCTGGTCGCGGCGCTGTGGTGGCTCAGTCGGCCAGGTGCCGAGGCGCCCCGGGACCCTCGCCCCGACCCTAACGGCATCGCCCAGCTCGACCGTGCCCGCCCCGTCCAGAACGACCCTACCGCAGTCGTCCAGACCGCGGACGCCCCGGACGAGGGCCAGGCGCATCGCATCACGCTCGGCGACGGCATCGAGATCACCACGCCGCCCGAATGGGTGCGACGCCCGCCCCGGGTGGCGATTATCGAGCACGAGTTCGCCGTACCGGCCAAAGATGACGGCGAGGGCGAAGGCCGCAGCACCGTGATGCAGGCCGGCGGCTCGATCGAGGCAAACATCGAGCGGTGGTTCGGGCAGTTCGAGCAGCCCGACGGCGCGAAAACCGCGGAGCGTGCCACCGTCGAAGAAGAGAAGGCCGGCGACGTGGAATACGTCCTTGTGGACATTCCCGGAACCTTTCTCGACGCCCCCGGGCCCTTCGCACCGCCGGTCCGGCGGGAGGGGCACCGCATGATCGTTGCCATCGTTCCCACCGGCGAGGGCAACTACTTCGTGCGGTTCGACGGTCCTGCCGAGTTGGTCGAATCGTACGCCGACGATTTCCGCGCCATGTTCGAGCGCCTCCGCTGAGCGGCTCATACCGGTTCGGCGTCCGCCCAGCTATCGCCGATCTTGACATCGACCTTGAGGGGAACGTTGAGGCTGTAGACCCCGGCCATGGCGTCGGTGACCAGCGAACTCAACTTCGGGATCTCCTCCGCCGGTGACTCGAAGACCAGCTCGTCGTGGATTTGCAGGAGCATCCGCACAGCGAGCCCCTCGTCGGTAAGGCGGTGCTGGACGGCGAGCATGGCGAGCTTGATGAGATCTGCGGCCGACCCCTGGATCACCGTGTTGATCGCTGTCCGCTCGGGGAGGTTCCGCTGGTGCCGCGGGGCGTCGGCCCGGACTCCGCGGATGGCCCTCCGCCGGCCGAGGAGCGTGGTCACGTACCCCTGCCGGTGGCAGGTCTCCAGGACATGGGACAGGAACTCCTCGATCCCCGGATAGCCGGCGAAGTAGGCCTCGATGAATTGGGCCGCCTCGTGCTGGGCGATGCCGAGCTGGCGGGCCAGACCGAAGGGGCTCTGCCCGTAGATCACGCCGAAGTTGACCGCCTTCGCCCGCCGCCGCATCTCCGGCGTCACGCCCGACAGGGGCACGTTGTAGATTTCGCCGGCCACGCGGGCGTGCACGTCCTCGTCGCGGTAGAAGGCGGCGCACAGGCCTTCGTCGCCACAGTAGTGAGCCAGGACCCTCAGCTCGATCTGCGAATAGTCGGCCAGGAGGAGCCGCCAGCCGGGCTCGCCGGCCGTGAAGGCCGAGCGGATCTCGCGGCCCGCCTGGTCGCGAACGGGGATGTTCTGCAGGTTGGGGTCGCTCGAGCTCAGCCGGCCGGTGGCAGCCACCGTCTGGTGGAAGGTGGCGTGGACGCGGCCGGTATCGGGGTGGAGCATGGCGGGAAGGGCGTCGAGGTAGGTGCTCTTCAGCTTCGAATAGTGGCGGTACTCGACGATCTTGGCAGGAAGCGGGTGGAGGTGCGCCAGGGCCTCGAGGACGGCGGCATCGGTGCTGGCCCCGGTCTTCGTCTTCCGCTGCGCCGGAAGACCCAGCTCTTCGAAGAGGACCTCGCGGAGTTGCTTGGGCGAGCCGATGTTCAGCTCGCGGCCGGCGAGCTCGTGGATGTCGCGCTCGATGGTCGCGACGCGTCGCCCGTATTCCTCAGAGAGTTCGGCGAGCCGCTGTCGATCGACGCGGATGCCCGCGTACTCCAGCGCGGCAAGGATCTCGACGAGCGGCATCTCCACCTCGCGGAAGAGTCCCATCAGCCCTTCCGACTCGAGCCGCGCCTCCAGCAAGCGACGCAGCCGCCAGGGTAGCAGGGCGTCCTGCCCGGCGTAGTCGGCGATCTGGCGGGTAGGGACCTCGTCCATCCGCCTCTGCCTGGCCCCCTTGCCGATCAAGTCGGTGATCTTCGTCGTCTCGTAAGCCAGGTAGCGCTGTGCCAGTTCGTCGAGGTTGTGGTTCCGGCGGCCGGCCTCCAGGAGGTAGTCGGCGACCATGGTGTCGAAGCCGATTCCCCGCAGGGAGACGCCGGCGCCGCGGAGCACGATCCAGTCGTACTTGAGGTTCTGCCCGATCTTGGCGATACCGGCGTCCTCGAGGATCGGCCGCAGGGCGCCGAGCGTGGCGGTCTCGTCGAGGCGGCGGGCATCTTCCGGGGCGCGGACGGGGAGGTACCAGGCCTCCTCGTCCCCGAAGGCGAAGCTCAGTCCCACCAGCCTCGCCCAGCGGGGCCAGACGTGGGTCGTCTCCGTATCGAAGGAAAACTCCTTCACGGTACGGAGCCTCTCGAAGAAGGCTGTGAAGGCTTCGGGGTGATCGACGAGGTGGAAGGTGGGCCCTTGCGGCGGCTCCGGCCCGGGGGACGCGCCGGCGGTTGCCTGCCCAACGGAAACCTCCGGCTGCCGGCCCGGCGACTCCTCTTCGTAGCCCCGCGGCGGCCCTGCCGCCGAGCGGTGGGCCAACCGTTCGGCAAGCGAGTCGACCTTCCGCGCCAGACCGCGGAAGCCCAGTTCGTCGAAGAGGCGGCGGGCCGCCTCGCGGTCGATCTGTCCGGCGCGGCCCGCGGCCCAATCGATGGCCAGCGGCACGTGACGGTCGAGGCGGACCAGCTCGCGGCTGATGAGGGCCTGATCGCGGCCGGCGAGCAGGTTCTCCCGGCGCTTCGCCTGGGGGACCTCGGCGGCATGGTCGAGAACGGCATCGAGAGAGCCGTATTTGCGCAGCAACTCCCCCGCGATCTTCGGGCCGATCAGGGGCACTCCCGGCACGTTATCCGTCTTATCGCCCACCAGGGCCAGAAAGTCGACGACCTGCCCCGGCTCGATACCCCATTCCTCGGCCAGGGCGGCGGCGTCGAAGACGGTGTCCTTACGAACGTTGTAGAGCACCACCCGATCGTCGACGAGCTGGCGGCAGTCCTTGTCTGTAGTTACCAGCACGCACCGCGCACCGGCCGAGCGGCAGCGTTCGGCCAGTGTGGCCAGCACGTCGTCGGCTTCGTAGCCCTCGGCACCCAGAGCGGGGATACCCATCACCTCCAAGGCACGGCGGATGTTGCTCAGTTGGGGGATCAGGTCCTCGGGCATCTCTGGGCGCTGGGCCTTGTATTCGGGAAAGACGTCGTGGCGGAAGGTCTTTCCCGGCATGTCGAAAGCGCAGAAGAGGTAGTCCGGCTGCCGCGTCTCCAGGAGGAAGAGCATGTCGCGGACGAAGCCGTAGACGGCGGCCACCGGTTCGCCCATCGGGCTGGTCATCTCGCCCATGGCATGGAAGAGCTGATAGATCAGCCCGTGGGCATCGACGACGTAGACGCTCTTGCCCGCCAGTTCGCCGACCGCAAAGGGGACCGGCGCCTCTGCCGAGGAGGTGCGCTCCGGGCGGAGGGGTTCCGACAGCGGGGCCTCCGATGGGGAGGTGCCGGGCGGCGAAGTGGCGGCCCCCGGTTCGGGGGCCGAATGCGATTGCGCGTCGAAGAGGGTCCGTTGCGAATGACGTTTGGGCATGGGGGGCAAGGGAAGAAGGGGTCTCGGGCTGCCGCACGGCGTGGGGTGCAGCGGAGGGTGCAACCGCAGCTGCAATTCGCCAATTAGGTTATTGCCTGCGATGCCGCAAGACAATGCCCTTCGCGTCCGTCTCGTAAGGCTACGGCAGCGGCTCGCCCAGGCGCAGGGCCCGGAGGATGTCCCAGTAGGCGCCGCGAGCGCCATCGCCGATTGCATCGGCAAGGACCTTGCTGGCGTTGTAGTTGTGGTCGCCCGGGGCGGCGTTCGTTTCCTTGTCGGCAGCGCCGCCCGCAGATTCTGCGGGATCGTCCATGGGCTCGAAGAATCGCCGGTCATCGCCGATGCACTCGCGGACGAACGCCGCGGGCCGGGGCCCGAGCTGCGGGGAGATGTAGAACGTGGGCCGGACCAAAGCCAGCGGCCCCTCGTAGCGCCGGTGGATGCCCGCCGGGATTCTGGAGCCGTCGCCGATGAGGCGGCGGGTCAGCGGCGTACCGGGGTAGAGACGCACGCCCAGGGCCGCCCCCACGCAATCGGGCTCGATCCGGCGGAAGAAGCCGATCGACTCGGTCACCGTCCCCTCCGTTTCGCCGGGGCCGCCGAGGAGCAGGTCGAGCATCGTGCGGATGCCGTGCCGCCGGCAGAGCTGCACCGCCTCTGCCAGATCGTCGCGTCGGTGCGGCTGGCCGTAAGCCGCCAGCATCGCCCCATGCGCCGAGTCGCTGGTGAAGTTGATCCCCACGCAGCCGGCACGCGCCATGCGGGCGGCCAGATCGTCGTCGAAGGGAACCACGGCGAGATAGGCGTACCAGCGCACGCGATCGGCGATGCGGCGGCGGATGAGGGCGTCGCAAACCTCGCGGGCATGGCCGATGGGAAGGTTGAACTCGGCGTCGCAGAGGTGGACCGCCTCGACTTGCTGCTCCGCCAGGGCGGCGAACTCCGCCGCCACCGTCTCCGGGTCGCGGAGCCGGGCTGCGCCCCCCTTGGCCAGCGGATCGACGCAGTAAGTGCAAGCCCGCGGGCAGCCCCGCTTCGTCTCCACCCCCACCTGGCCGCCGCGGCGGAAGTAGCGGGTGTTGTCGATCCAATCGCGCAGCGGCGGCACGTCGACCTCCGCCGGCCAGTGGGGCGGATTGGCCCTCACTGCGTCTCCCGCCCGCCAGAGCAACCCCGGGACGCGGTCCCACCGCCGTGCTCCGCGAAGCTCCTCCAATAGCCGCACCAGCGGCGCCTCCCCGTCGCCGCAGATGCCGAACTGGGCGCCGCTGAGGCGGAGGACCTCGGCGGGAAAAATCGAATAGCCCACTCCGCCCAGGACGATGGGCGCCGCCGTGGCGGCACAGATCTGGCCGAGGAGTTCGGCCAGTTCGGGGACGAACCAGGCGCCGCTGGGCCAGAAGCAGTCGTCTACGTTGCGGAAGCCGACGGCCACCAACTCCGGTTCGCTGCGGCCCAAATGGCGCTCGAGGGCAGTGGCCGGATCGTCGGCCAGGCCGAGATCCAGCACCTCGACCGCCTCGCCCGCCATCTTGAGCGAAGCCGCCAGGTAGTCGATCCCCACCGGTGCGATCGGTGGCTGCATCCGGTTGGCGTTGATCAGCGTCAGCATCGGTTTACACTCCGGCCGTTTACGTGGAGTCCACTAATGCGGCGGCCGCAGCCCACCAGTGTGGCGCGGCTGCGGTCGGAGGGTCAAGTGGGGCATGAGTAGAGGGGGCGTGCCAGTTGTGATTTGCGTCTTCGGTCTGTACGATATCGTTCGCGATGCTTTGCCGCAGACAGAGGCAAAGGATGGTGGTGGTCTCATCCGTGGGAGTCGCAACACCAGACAAGTTCGTGGTGCTCGTCGGATAGTGGAGCGCGCGACTGGACAGTTGCGCCGAGCCCTTCTACGCTGAACGGGAGGATTCTGCCCCCAACACCTTGCCGGAGCCGGATACCCATGAATCACCTCTTGTCGACGCTCCTCTTGCTCGTCATCCTCTCCCCGCAGGCCGAGGCCCACGCCGGGGAGCAGGGCGAGAAGTCGTTCTCCCTCCACCCCATCGGTCAGGTCCAGCACAGAGAGGGGCGAACCCTGATCGTCCTCGACGAGAAGTACCAACCGGGGCTGCTGGGGCTGGACGGCTGGTCGCACGTCCAGGTCATCTGGTGGTTCCACCAGAACGACACGCCCCAGCGGCGGGCGATCCTCCAGGTCCATCCGCGGGGCAACAAGGACAATCCGCTCACGGGTGTCTTCGCGTGCCGTGCGCCGGTGCGACCCAACCTCATCGCCCTGACCCTCTGCAAGATCGTCTCCGTCGAAGAGAACGTCGTTGAAGTCGAGCAGATCGACGCCTTCGACGGCACGCCGGTGCTCGACCTGAAACCCTTCGCACCCGGCCGGGATGCTGCCAGCGGGGTCCGGGTGCCGGATTGGGCTCGGAGCAGGTGAGCGTGCGCCGGATGCCGGGCCGTGATGGTCTGGTGAGGACGATGCTCGGCCGTAAGCGCCGGGTGCTGCGCTTGGGGGGACTTCCATCGGCATTGCCGTTGGCCGGCCCCACTCTCGATGCCCTCCCGGCTCGGCAGCCCGCCGCGCACGGATAGCTTCGAGCGTGCCCGGCGCCCGCGGAGCTGATGCGGCTGCCGTGGATCGCCAGGCTGCGGATCGCGCCGCGAAACTGCCGATCGAGGCCGTAGCTGAACCGCCTGAGGAGATCGCCGTCCGCATTTCCTGGCGGAACTGGGGCCGGCAGATACGCGTCCGACCGGCACCGAACCTCATGGCGCCCCGCTACCGTGAGGCCTGCCACGAAGAGATGCGCTGGCTGATCCCGCAGATCCTCGACTGGTGGGAAAGGCTGCCCGCGGCCAGGCAGGAGCTCTTTGTCGGCGTGAAGGTGGGATGGGAGCGTGCCGTAGGGATGGGCTCCTTCTACTATCCCGATGGCAACCGCTATGCCGATCTTCCCGAGGCCGATGATCCGCAAACGGGCAGCGACGCCCCCTACTGGGCCGCCGTGGAGTGGCTTCCCGTGTACATCCGCACCCGGGAGGAATGGGAATCGGCCCTCCGCAACACGCTGGCTGCCGAAGGCTGCCGCTACCTGTGCATCTTCAATTGGCGCGGCATCCGCGAGAACGCCGACACCCTGGCGGCCATCACCGCCGTACTCGAGCAGCCGCACGGGGCGGCCGGCGCGGCGGGAATGGCCTCAGGGACGACCGCCGAGTAATCCCGCTTCAGGTAATCCCGGGGGCTTCCCCGTGAGCTGCGTGGAGATCAAAATGGCCCTTCGGCTGCCAGTTGTCGGCGAGGTTTTCACGGGCCGGTGCGTCGTGCAGCCGGCGTCGCGATGCGGAACCGGAAGCGACGGCCCTATTCCTGCCGGCCTGCTGGGTTGGGTCTCCTCCTAGGGGGCGGTCACGAACCCTCCGTGTCAAGCTGGTGTGTCTCTTGCGAACGGATACCCCTCTCGCTTAGCATAGGGCGGCTGCCATGTGAAATTTGCCACCGGGCCGCTCGGCGAGCAGAAGGTGGATGTTTCGCGCAGCCGTTGCGGCGTTTTTCGCGGAGGCCGTAGGGAGACTCAACAATCGCGGGAATCATTGCGCGGACTGCGCCAGCGGCGGCTGACGCGATAGAGATACCGCAGTGGCTCGGAGCTCAGCGCCGCCACGAGCGCGAGCAACAAGTAATCGCCCAACCTCAGGTGTTGCTGGTCCATCTCGAAAACGACCAGCATGGTGAGGAAAAGGAAGATCACAAGACTCGCCGCCAGCAGGAACACCAAGAGGCAAGTGTTGCGGGAGGACTCGAAGTCGTACAGCATGCGGAACATGCCCAGCAAGACGGCGATCAGGGCCAGGCCGAACAATCTCAAGTCTTTGAGCTCGTGCGCCTGGCCCCACAGCATTGCGCCACCGAGCAGGTAGGCAAGTCCGATGCATTGAGTGACGAATTCCCGGCGAGTTTCAGGCGGCATCGGCATCGTGCAATCGACTCGTGAAATGGAACGAGGGGCACCGGAGAGACATCCCCGCGGTTTCTGGCGAGGGGCCGGGCAACGTGGGGCCCGAAGACCAGTTTGCCGGATGCCGCGGTCCCCGGCAAGCGGTCCAGCAGCGGCTTCGTACGGGTTGCACCGCCTCCGTACAGGTTGCCCGTCCTGCAAGGTGACCGCTGTCCATAGCGCTACCATCTGATGCGAGGAGCGAAGCCATGTTGCAGCGCATCCTGTCTTTCGTAGGGGTCGTAATCCTGTCCGGGTGTTCGTCGGCTTCCGCCGCTGAGCGGGTGCTGGTCGAATGGCGGTTTGACCGGCCGGGTCAGTTCCAGGACTGGACGGCGGGAGGCCACGTCGCCGAAGCGGCCGTTGCGGACGGCGCGCTCCGCGGCCGCCCCATAGGGCACGACCCCAACCTCCTCGGGCCGGTCTTCGAGATCTCCGCCGCACCCAACCAGATCGTCGAGGTGCGAATGGCCTCGGAGGGGGGCGGCACTGCCCAGCTCTTCTGGACGCACACGCTCGAGGGCCGCTTCGGCGGCTTCGCAGAGGCCCGCAGCAAGAGGTTCGTCTGCCGCGACGGCGGGCAGTTCCACGTCTACCGCATCTATCCCTTCTGGCACCCGGCCGGAAAGATCATCCGCCTGCGCTTGGACCCGCCCGCCAGCGGGCCGTTCGCCGTGGCCTCCATCCGCGTGCTCGAGGGAGCGGCCCCGCCGCCTTCGGAAGCGCAGCACTGGTCGTTCGCCGAGGAAGCGGGCGGCTGGCAGCCCTTGCAGGATGTTGCCGAATGGTCGGTCTCTGAAGGCGCCCTGCGGGCTGTGGCCGAAGGCGAAGCGCCCATCTTTCTCAGCCCGCCGCTGGCTGTCTCGGCCGCAGAGAACCCCGTGGTCAGCCTCCGTATGGCGGCCGACAGCGGGACCGTGGGACGGGTCTTCTGCGTCTCGCGGACGCAATGGGGCTGGTCGGAGGCGACCTTCCAGCTCCGCAGCGACGGCCACGCGCGCTCCTACCACCTCGACGTGGCCCATCTACCCCACTGGCGCGACGAGATCATCCACCTGGCCATCCAGCCGACCAACGCCCCCGGAGCCGCGGTGGCGATCGAGTCGGTCCACATTGCCGCTCAGCCCCAGGGGCCGCCGGATCTGGAGCTGAGCTATTCCGGCTCCGCCGACGGCGTCCACCGCGCGGGGCGGGCAGCGGGCGTCGTGGCTGCGGTCCGCAATGTCGGCGGCGAAGCGGCCCGCGACGTCGCCGCGCGGCTCTCGGTTCCCCCGGAGGTCCGCGTCCTCGGCGAGCGGGAGGAGAATGTCGCCCGGATCAGCCGCGATCTGCCTGAGTCCTTCCATTGGCAGCTCGAGGTCGATCGGCCGGGTGCGGTCGAGGCGGAGGTCACGATCGCTTCCCGGGGTGAGGAGCCGGTGACGGCGCGGGCGACGCTCGATTTCACTCTCCCACCCGAGCTGCCGGAGACGGACTACGTGCCCGAGCCGCAGCCGGTGGAGAGTGCGGTGGACCTGGGCATCTACTACTTCCCCGGCTGGCCCACGATGACCCACTGGCAGCCGATCCTCGACTTCCCCGAGCGCAAGCCGGTCCTCGGCTGGTACGACGAGGCGGATCCCGAGGTGGCCGACTGGCAGATCAAGTGGGCCGTCGAGCATGGTATCACCTTCTTCATGGTCGACTGGTACTGGAACCAGGGGCACCGCCACCTGGAGCACTGGCTGCACGAGGCCTACATGGAGTCGCGCTACCGCGAACACCTCCAGTGGGCCGTGATGTGGGCCAACCACAACCCGCCGGATTCGCACTCCCTGGAGGACTGGCGGGAGGTGACGCAGTACTGGATCGACCACTACTTCGGCATGGAGGAGTACTACCGCATCGACGGCCGGCCCGCGGTCTTCATCTGGGCGCCGCGGAACATCCGCCAGGATGTCGGGGGGGCCGAGAAGGCCGCGGAGCTCTATGCCCTCTCGCAGGGGATGGCCCGCGAGGCCGGCCTGCCCGGCATCTACTTCGTAGCCATGAGCGCCCACGAGAGCGAGGCGGCCGTCGAGGAGCTGGAAGGCGAGGGCTACGAGGCCTTCACCTCGTACCACGGCTTCTACCTTGCCCGCGACCGCGCCGAGGGCCGCTGCTTTCCCTTCAGCCAAGTGGTGGAGACCGGTCCCGAGACCTGGCAGCAGGCCGACGCGCGGTCAGGCAACCTGCACTATATCCCGGTCATCGATACCGGCTGGGCCAGCGAGCCCTGGCATCGTCAGGAGGCCTTGGTGATCTACGGTCGCACGCCGGAGCTCTTCGGCGCTTTGTGCCGGAAGGCGCGGGAATACGCCGAGGCGAACGCGAAGGAGATCGTCGTCCTGGGACCCTGGAACGAGTGGGGCGAGGGGAGCTACATCGAGCCGTTTGCCGAGTACGGGTTCGATTACCTCGAGGAGCTGCGGGCGGCCTTCTGCCCGCCGGGCGAGCGTCCACCGGCCGTGGTACC
>SKOZ01000101.1 GCA_007119795.1 Planctomycetales bacterium
CGTCGCCCGCCTGCGGCGCCAGCGCGGCCGCGTCGAACCGCGGCCGCGGCGCCCGCGGCCCGGCGGCCAGTACGGGCGCCAGGGCTTCGCCGGTATGGGACCGGAGCAGTGATGAGTGATGAGTGGTGAGTGGTGAGTGGTGGGTGGGGGGTGAACCGACACGCGTCCGGTTGGCTTCCTCAGTTTCCCGCACTCCGCCCCCGGCTTTCGATCGTCCCCGCTTCCCACCTTTTGCCCCAGCGCCATTCTGCTGCCACGCGCAAGCATGCGCCACCAGGTCCTCGGGCGTGCCCGCGGCGACCAGGTGGCCGCCTCCCTCGCCTGCTTCCGGGCCCAAGTCGATGACCCAGTCGGCGGTCTTGATGACGTCGAGGTTGTGCTCGATGACCACCACGGTGTTCCCCAGGTCCACGAGGCGGCCGAGGACCTCCAAGAGGCGGGCCAGGTCGTCGAAGTGCAGGCCGGTGGTGGGCTCGTCGAGCAGGTAGAGCGTCCGTCCCGTGTCGGGGCGGGCCAGCTCGGCGGCCAGCTTGACCCGCTGCGCCTCGCCGCCGGAGAGCGTGGGGGCGGGCTGGCCCAGGGCCACGTAGTCGAGTCCCACGTCGCAGAGCGTCTTCAAAACCCGGCGGATGGGCGGAATGTTTTCGAAGAGGGCCAGCGCCTCGCCGCACGATAGTTCCAAGACGTCGGCGATGGAGCGGCCGTGGAAGGTCACGGCCAGCGTCTCCGCGTTGTAGCGGCGGCCGCGGCAGGCCTCGCACTCGACCCAGACGTCGGGGAGGAAGTGCATCTCGATCTTGATCTGCCCCATCCCCTCGCACTTCTCGCAGCGGCCGCCGGGGACGTTGAAGCTGAAGCGGCGGCCGGTGTAGCCGCGGAGCTTGGCGTCGGGGAGCTGGGCGAAGAGTTGGCGGATGAGCTCGAAGACGCCGGTGAAGGTGGCGGGGTTCGAGCTGGGCGTCTGCCCGAGCGGCTGCTGGTCGACGCGGATCACCTTGTTGACGTGCTCCAGCCCCCGGATGCCGCCGTGGGCGCCGGGCATGGCGTTCGCCCGGTGGAGCGTGCGGGCCAGCGCCGGGTAGAGGATCTCCTCGATGAGCGAGCTCTTGCCGCTGCCGCTCGGTCCGGTGACGGCGATCAGCGTGCCCAGGGGGAGGCGGACGTCGATCCCCTTGAGGTTATGCTGGCGGGCGCCGAGGACCTCGAGCCAGCCGCCGGGCGGCTCGGGCGCAGAGTGCCCCGCCGTCATGCGGCGGTCGGCGGGGATGGGGATCGCCTTTTTCCCCGATAGGTACGGACCGGTGACCGAGGCGCGGCGGCGGCCCACCTGGGCCGGGGTGCCGCGGGCGACGATCTGGCCGCCGTGCCGCCCGGCGGCGGGGCCGAAGTCGAGGAGCTGGTCGGCGCCGGAGACGACCTCGCGGTCGTGCTCGACGACGAGGAGCGTGTTCCCCAGGTCGCGGAGCTTGCGCAGCGCGGCGATGAGGCGGTGGTTGTCGCGGGGGTGGAGGCCGATGGTGGGTTCGTCGAGGATGTAGAGCACGCCGCAGAGCCCGCTGCCGAGCTGCGCGGCGAGCCGGATCCGCTGCATCTCGCCGCCGGAGAGGCTCGGGGCGGTGCGCCCCAGAGTCAGGTAGTCGAGCCCCACGTCGACGAGGAACGAGAGGCGGCCGACCGCCTCGTGGAGCAGCTCGCCGGCGATCTTGTGTTCCCGCTCCGAGGGCTGCCAGGCGCGGAACTCCTCGAGCAGCCGCCCCAGCGGGGTTCGGCAGACCTCGTCGAGCGTCCGGCCGCGGAGCCGTACGGCGGCGGCGTCGTCGCGGAGACGGCTACCGGCGCACACGGTGCACTCCACCTCGCCCACAAGATGCTCGAGGCGGCCGCGGAGCGCCGGCGCCAGGCGAGCCGCCTCGTCGAGCGCCGGATAGAGCCCCTTGAACTGGAAGCGGAGCGCGGGCTGCTCGCGCCGCGAATCCTGCTCGGGCAGGTGGACGTCGAACCACCGCTCGCCCGTGCCGTGCAGCAGCAGGCGGCGGTGGCGGGCGCCCAGTTCGTCGTAGGGGGCGTCGATGGGCAGCCCCGCGCCGCGAGCCAGGGCCTCGAGCATGGCGCGGGAGAGGGCGTTGTCCAGCTCGGGCCAAAGCGCCAGGGCCCCTTCGGCGAGCGAACGCTTCGCGTCGGTCAGCAGGGCCGCGGGGTTGGCCCCCGTCTGCACGCCCAACCCCTCGCAGGCCGGACACCAGCCCAGCGAGCTGTTGAAGGAGAAGTGGTGCGGGGAGAGGTGCTCGAAGCTCCGCCCGCACGACTGGCAGGCGAAGTGCTGGCTGTGGACCTCGACGGGCCACTCGCGCTCCGGCACGTCGTCGCGCGGCGTCACGGCGTGGAGCACGCCGCGGCCCAGCGAGAGGGCGCTCTCGACGCCCTCGGCGATCCGCGAGCGGGCCGCGCCGCGGACGGCAACGCGGTCGACGACCACCTCGACGGTGTGCTTGCGGCGGCGGTCGATCTTCGGGGGGTCGTCGAGCGGGAAGGTCTCGCCGTCGACCCGCACGCGGGAATACCCCTCGCGGCGGAGCTCGTCCCAGAGCGTGTCGTACCGGCGGCCCACCTCGACCTCGAGGGGCGCCGCCAGGTAGAGGCGGGTCCCTTCGGGGAGGCCCATGATCTTGGCGATCACCTCGTCGGCCGATTGGGTGCCGACGGGGACGTCGCAAGCCGGGCAATAGGAACGGCCGAGGCGGGCGAAGAGGATGCGGAGGTAGTCGTAGATTTCGGTCACCGTGCCCACGGTGCTGCGCGGGGTGTGGCCGAGGTGCTTCTGCTCGATGGAGATGGCCGGGGAGAGCCCCTCGACGTGCTCGAGCCGCGGCTTGGGCATCTGGCCGACGAACTGGCGGGCGTAGGCGGAGAGACTCTCGACGTACCGCCGCTGCCCCTCGGCGTAAACGGTGTCCATGGCCAGCGAGGTCTTCCCCGAGCCGCTGGGGCCGCAGCAGACGGTGAACTGCTCGCGGGGGATCTCGACGTCGACGTTCTTGAGGTTGTGCTCCTGGGCGCCGCGGATGCGAATGGCGGTGAGCGGTTCCTGGCGACGGGTGGCCTTTGTCTTGCGGCGTGGGGCGGCCCGCCGGGCAGCCCCCCCTCGGGCGGCGGCCAGCACCGGCTTCAGCGCCCGCCCCGTGTGCGAGGTGCGGCAGCGGACGACCTCCTCGGGCGTGCCCGCCGCCACGATCCACCCGCCCTCCTCGCCCCCTTCGGGCCCCAGGTCGATGATCCAGTCGGCCGTCTTCACGACCTCGAGGTTGTGCTCGACGACGAGGACCGTGTTCCCCGCCTCGGCGAAGTCGTGGAGGACCTTCAGCAGCAGCTCGATGTCGGCGAAGTGGAGCCCGGTGGTGGGCTCGTCGAGCAGGTAGAGGGTTTTGCCGGTGGAGCGCTTCACGAGCTCGCGGGCCAGCTTGATCCGCTGCGCCTCGCCGCCGGAGAGGGTGGGCGAGGGCTGGCCGAGCTTGAGGTAGTCGAGCCCCACGTCGTGGAGCGTCTGCAGGCGGTCGCGGATGCGGGGGATGTTCTCGAAGTGGACCAGCGCCTCCTGGACGTCCATCTCGAGGACGTCGGCGATCGACTTCCCCTTGAAGCGGACCTGGAGGGTCTCGTGGTTGAACCGCTTTCCCTCGCAGACCGGGCAGGTGACCCAGATATCGGCGAGGAAGTCCATCTCGAGGCGGTTCGAGCCGTTCCCCTCGCAGGCCTCGCAGCGCCCGCCGGCGACGTTGAAGCTGAAACGGCCCGGTTGGTAGCCGCGGGTCTTGGCGTCGCCGAGCTGGGTGAAGAGGCGGCGGATCTCGTCGAAGAGCTTGATGTACGTCGCCGGGTTGCTCCGCGGCGTGCGGCCGATGGGCGACTGGTCGATGGCGATCATCTTGTCGAGGTGCTCGAGTCCCTCGATGCCCTCGTGGAGGCCGGGGTTGCCGAGGCCGCCGTTGAGGTCGCGGCGGAGGGCCTCGTCGAGGATGTCGCCCACCAGGGAGCTCTTCCCCGAGCCGGAGACGCCGGTGACGCAGACGAAGCTCGCCAGGGGGATCTCGACGTCGATCCCCTTGAGGTTGTTGTGGTGCGCTCCGCGGATCGTCAGCCGCGCCCCGTTGCCCGGCCGCCGTACGGTGGGGACGGCGATCCGCCGCTCGCCCGCCAGGTACTGCCCGGTGAGGCTCGCCGGCGCGCGCATCACCGCCGCCGCCGGCCCGGCGGCCACCACCTCCCCACCGCGAACGCCCGGCCCGGGGCCGAAATCGACGATGTGGTCGGCGGCCCGCATCGTATCTTCGTCGTGCTCGACGACGAGCACTGTGTTCCCCTGGTCGCGGAGGCGGGCCAGGGTGGCCAGGAGGCGGTCGTTGTCGCGCGGGTGCAGGCCGATCGAGGGCTCGTCGAGGATGTACAGAACGCCCACCAGTCCGCAGCCGATCTGCCCGGCCAGGCGGATCCGCTGCATCTCGCCGCCGGAGAGGGTCGGGGCGGTGCGGTCCAGCGCCAGGTAGTCGAGCCCCACGTCGGCCAGGAAGCCCAGCCGCCCGCGGATCTCCTTGAGGGCCTCGGCGGCGATGGCCGCCTGCGTGGGCGTAAGATCCACTTCGGCGAAGAACTCGGCCGCCTCGGTGACCGGCAGGGCGCACACTTCCGGGAGCGACCGCTGGGGGGAATCGGCGAAGCGGGGCGCGGCCGACGCCAGCCGCACGGCGCGGGCCTGGGGGTTGAGCCGCTCTCCGCGGCAGGACGCGCAGCCGAGGATGCGCATGTACTTCTCGAGCTGCCGCCGCTGGGGACGGCTCTTCGAGTTGCGGTACTGATCGAGGAGCTTGGGGATGATGCCCTCGTAGTTGCCGCCCCATTTGTACCCGGAGGGACCGCTCCGCCAGGTGAAGGTGACGTGCGCCTCGCCCGTGCCGTAGAGGAGCTGGTGGCGGATCGTCTCGTCGAGCTCCTCCCACGCCGTCTCGAGCACGGTCCCCGGCTCCAGGCCCATCGTCCGTTCCAGGGTCTCCGCCGCGCCGGCATAGATGCTCCGCTTCCAGCGGCCCATCTCCCGCCAGGTTCCCAGCAGCTCGATGGCCCCTTGCTGGAACGACTTCGCCGGATTCGGGATGAGCAGGTCGGGGTCGAAGCTGTAGATCTCGCCCAGGCCGTGGCACTCCGCGCACATCCCCTGGGGGCTGTTGAAGCTGAAGAGCTGGGGGCTCGGCGGCTCGAAGCTGACCTGGCAGTGGGTGCAGGCGTAGTGAGCCGAAAGGGGCAGGTCGGTGGTCAGGGACTGCTGCTCCGCACCGGCTGCCCTGCGGCGGGCGGCGGGTTGGTCCGAGGCGGCTGCCTCGCCATCGGCCGGGGCGACGATCAGCGAGCCTTCTCCCAACTTCAAGGCCAGCTCGACCGCCTCGGCCAGCCGCGGGCGGACGGCCGGTCCCATCACCAGCCGGTCGACGACCAGGTCGATGTCGTGCCGCATCTGGCGGTCGAGCCGCAGATCGTCGCGGAGCCGCGCCACCTGGCCGTCCACGCGGGCCCGCACGAAACCCTGCTTGGCGAGGTCCTCGAACAGGTCGCGGTATTCCCCCTTTTGCCGCCGCACGAGGGGGGCCAGGACCAGAAAGGGGGTGCCGGCGGGCAACTCGAGGATCCGCTGCAGGATCTCCTCGCGGGACTGGGCCGTGATCGGACGGTGGCACTGCGGGCAGTGACCGGTTCCCACGCGGGCGAAAAGTACCCGCAGGTAATCGTAGATCTCGGTGATCGTCCCCACCGTAGAGCGGGGGCTCTGACCCGTGGTCTTCTGGGCGATGGAGATCGACGGGCTCAGGCCCGAGATGTGGTCGACCTCCGGCTTCGGCATCTGGCCGAGGAACTGGCGGGCGAAGCTCGAGAGGCTCTCCACGTAGCGCCGCTGCCCCTCGGCATACAAGGTATCGAAGGCCAGCGAGCTCTTGCCCGAGCCGGATACCCCCGTGAAGCAAATCAACTGGTTCCGCGGAAGGGCGAGGTCGATCCCGCGGAGATTATGCTCGCGGGCACCCTGAACGACGATATCGGATGCGGCCATGCGCGGCGAGGCTGGCGACGAGGGGAGCAGGGGGCGAGGGGACACAACAAACCGCGCATTCTACGCCACCGCGATCGAACACGACAAGGCGGCAAATCCTAACCTTTACTTGGTGTGCCGTTTCGGGGAGAATAACCGGTAGGGGGATTCGGGGGGGCGCGATGGAAACGGGCAAAGCGCCCCGCATCGCCACGTGTCGCAACTTGCCCCGAATGCTGCCCCTGGCGGCGTGTCGGCTCTTGCCGCTCGAGGAAAAGGAGACGTTCCCATGAATTACAGGGTGTTGCGTTATCCACTCGTTTGGGTGGCTGTGGGTTTGCTCGTGGGTCTGGTTCTCGGTGGCGCTTGGCCGCAGACCCCCCTCCATGCCGTGGCCACCGACCGCGCCGATACCTTCGCCATCGCCACCGGGGCGGTCGACGAAGACATGGAGGCCATCTTCTTCCTCGACTTCCTCACCGGCCAGTTGCGGGCCGCCGTGCTCGGGTATCAGTCGGGGCAGTTCATGGCCTTCTACGAGCACAACGTGCTCGACGACTTGGCTGTCGAGCCTGACAGGACTCCCCGCTTCCTCATGGTCACCGGCCATGCCAATCTCCAGCGGGGCGCCGCGCGGCTGCGGCCCAGCCGCTCCGTCCTCTATATCGCCGAGGTGAACTCCGGCCGGGTGGCTGCCTACGCCATCCCCTGGGACCCCACGGCCCACCGGGCAGGTCAGACTTTCCGGGGAGGCTTCATCCCCCTCGACGCCACCCAGTTCCGCACCGCGCCCGTTCGCCCCAGCACGGAGTAGCGCGGTCACCCAGCGCGTACGCGCCCGAGTCGTGCGGCGGGGCAACGTTCCTGCACCGCTGAATCGAAGAGGTGCCCATTCAGGAAAGACCAAGGCGACGGAGGGGACCAAGAGTTCGAGAAGTACATTCCGTGACCGACCGCTACTACGCCGCCGCCTGCCAAATCGACCTGCCCAATCCGGTCCACCGCGGAGAGATCGCCCCGCGGGTCGAGCGGATGCTCGAGATGATCGACCACGCCGTGGTGGGCTACGCACCCTTCTTCGACGTCCGCCTGGTCGTCTTCCCCGAGTTTGCCCACGCTGCCCCGATTTACCCCGCGGTCGACGAGTTGCTCGACAAGCTGGCGGTCCCCATCCCCAACGAGCACACCGACCGCTACCATGCCCACGCCCGCCTCCGCAAGGTCTACATCCAGACGGGCACGTTCCTCGAGCACGATGCCCGCTGGCCGGGCCGGGTCTTCAACACCACCTGCCTGATCGGCCCCGAGGGGATCCTGGCCCGCTACCGGAAGGTCCACCCCTGGCTCCCCTGGGAGCTGCACACCAGCCCCCACGACCTGCTGCCCGACTACGAAGAGCCGCTCTTCCCCGTTACGGAGACGGAGATCGGCCGCCTGGGAACGGCTACCTGCTACGACTGGCTCTTCCCCGAGGCCATTCGCCAGTTGGCCCTTGGCGGTGCCGACGTCCTCATCCGCGTCTCCGCCTACATGGACCCCTGGGGAACGGCCGAGCCGATGGACTGGTGGACGAGCGTCAACCGTGTTCGCGCCCTGGAGAACATGGCCTACGTGGTGGCCTGCAACCAGGGTGCGAGCCTGCGGAACTATCCCCCCTTCAGTTGGCCCGGTGGGAGCATGATCGTCGACTACGACGGCCGCATCCTCACCCAGGCGGAGCGGGGATCGGGCGAGAAGATCGTCGTGGGCCCGATCGATCTGGCGGCACTCCGCCACGAGCGGCACCGCCGCCGCGGTCACAAGATGCTTGGCCACCTCCGGCCCGAGGCCTATCGGCTGCAGCGCCCGGGCGACCCCGCGTGAGGCAGGCAACTGGTGGCCGCCCTACGGCGGCTCGATTTCGAGCGGGGAGGGCTGGCCGTCGACGGTCACGGAGACCGTGCCGCGGCGGTTGGCCACGGCGGCGTGGAACTGCCGCGGAGCGCGGACCGCGTCGCGCCCCACCTGGCGGATGATCATCCCTGGGCGCAGCCCAGCCTTCCAGGCGGGCGAGGCCTCTTCGACCTCCGTAGCCACTACGCCTTCGGGAAAATGCATCACGGCAGAAACGTGCGCCGTGACGAAGTCCACGCGGAGGCCCCGCCAGCTCGGCGCCGGACTGGTGACGATCTGCCCCCCCTGCACCGGGTACTTGGCCAGCGTCACGGGGACGTTCATGGTCCGCTCCCCGCGGAGGACCTCCAGCTCGACGAGGGCTTCGGCCGGTTGCCGCCCCACGTAGAGCATCAAGTCGTCGGTGTCGAAGATCGTCTCCCCGCCGACGCGGGTGATGACGTCGTTGTTGCGCATCCCGGAGCCGGCGGCGGGGGTGCCGGGGAGCACCTGCACGCGGACGCCGTGGTTGCCCTCGAGGACCTCGTGCATCGAGAGCCCGGCGGGATTCACGCCCAGAAAGCCGTACTCCACCTCGCGCCCCTCCTTGAGCGTCTCCACGACGCGCCGGAAGGTCTCGTCGACGGGGATCGCGTAGCCGGCCGCGTGCTGGTAACCGGGCACGTCGGGCAGCGCGGTTACGAGCCCCACCATCTGCCCCTCGATGTCGAGCAGGGCACCGCCGCTGGTCCCCAGCGTGAGCCGCGCGTCGGTCTGGATGAGGGTGCCGAAGTGGTGCAGGGTATTCTGCGCGGCCGTATCGCTCCGCTCGGCCGGCGGCGCTTTCCGCGCCAGGTTGGAGACGATCCCCCAACTGGCGCTCACCTGGCCGTCCCGGGCGATGGCGTAGGGATTCCCCAAGGCGACGACGATATGCCCCTTCCGCAGCCGCCGGGCGTCGCCGAAGGAGATCACCGGCAAGTCCGAGGTGTCGATCGCCAGGACCGCCAGGTCGCTCCGCGGGTCGGCCGCCCGCACCGTTGCCCGGTGGACGCGGCGGTCGGCCGTGGTGACGAAGTAATCGCTGTTCTCACCCAGCACGTGGTAGGTGGTGAGAATCAGCCCACGGCGGTCGATGACGACCCCCGTGGCATACTCCGTGGGGATGAAGTCGGGATCGGTCGGTTGGGGGGGCGAGACCGGCTGCAAGGGCCGCCCGAAGGGGTCCGGCCGGAACTCGAACCCGAACGTCTCTCCCGGCTGGTCCCGCCGCACGCGGGCGATGGCCACCACGGAGCGCTCCGCCCGCTCGATGGCCTCGCTCAGGCCGTCCTGAAAGGCGGCCAGATCGAGGCCGCGCCCCATATCCTGGGCCGCGCCGACCGCCGCCGCTCCCCAGATCACACCCCCTACAATCCATGGTAGCGGAATCCGTACAACAGCCATTGGAGCCTTCGCCGCGCTTCTGGAGACACCCCTCGCACCAGACCACCGCCCCTACCCCAGCCCATTGCGGAATCAGATATTATACCCGCTGGCCCAAGGCGGCGCCGACGGCTCAAGGGGGCGACCCCCCCGTAGGCCGGGCGTCCCTGTGCGACACCGATCGTTTCTCGCCCGACGGACTTGACGACTGTCCTGGGGGACGTAGGCCACGGCTGACCGATAGGGTGTCCGTCCTCCGGGAGCGGCGGGTGCTATTCGCCGGCGGCCACGGCCGTTCCCGTATGTTTCTCGAGGATTCTCTGCCGAAGCTCCTCGACGAGTTGGGGGTTGTCCTTCAGATAGAGTCGCACCTTCTCCCGCCCCTGTCCCAATTGCACGTCGCCGTAGCGGAACCAGGCACCCGACCGTACGACGAGCTTCTGCGCCATCGCCATGTCGAGGAGGTCGGCCTCGTAGCTGATGCCGTCGGCGTGCATCATGTCGAACTCCGCCACCCGGAAGGGAGGGGCCACCTTGTTCTTGACCACCTTGGCCCGCACCCGCTGCCCGATCGTCTCCTCCCCTTCCTTGACCTGGCCGATGCGGCGGACATCGATGCGGCAGGAGCTGTAGAACTTCAGGGCCCGCCCGCCGGGGGTCGTCTCCGGGCTGCCGAACATCACGCCGATCTTCTCGCGGATCTGGTTGATGAAGATCACCGAGGTCTTCGACTTGGAAATGGCCCCGGTGAGCTTGCGGAGGGCCTGGCTCATCAGGCGGGCCTGCAGGCCCACTTGGCTGTCGCCGATCTCCCCCTCGAGCTCGCGGCGGGGGACGAGCGCCGCCACCGAGTCGATGACGATGGCGTCCACGGCGTTCGACTTGATGAGCATCTCGCCGATGTGCATCGCCTCTTCGCCGCTGCCCGGCTGAGAAACGAGCAGCGTCTCCAGATCGACGCCCAGCTTCTTGGCCCACGAGGGATCGAGGGCGTGCTCGGCGTCGATGAAGGCGGCGATGCCGCCGCGGCGTTGGGCCTGAGCCACCACGTGCAGGGCGAGCGTGGTCTTGCCGCTCGATTCCGGACCGAAGATCTCCACGACGCGCCCCCGCGGGATGCCGGACCCGCCCAGAGCCAGGTCCAGGGAGAGGCTTCCGGTGGGGATCCCTGCGATCGGCCCTCCGTGCCCGGAGCCGAGGGGCATGATCGCCCCCTCGCCGAACTCCTTTTCGATCTGGGCTACCGCGATCTTCAGGCTGGGGTGGGCGTTGAGCAGCGAATCGGTCTCGGGCTGCTTGGCGCCGCGGCCGGCCGGGGCGGCATCTTTGCTGGCTTTCTTGGCCATACGGGATTCGGCCTTTCTCGTTCGGGTCGCGATCATCGGTCCGCTCCTGCGCACGACGTGGGAGAGAGAAGGGAGCAGAGCCGCGCGGCGCGGCTCTCGACGGATTACGGGAACGCTCAGTTACTATACATACGTCCACGTTCCACGGCAACCCCCTTTTTGCCCTCCGGCCGGCACGGTTTGCGGCCGCTTCCCAGGAGCGGGCCCCGATTGTACCAGTTTGCCGCCCCCCCTGACCAGCCGATTCTGACCAGCCAATTCTGACCAGCCGAGCCATCCTTCGCCAGGCAATCCGACAGTTCTGCTCATTGTCGACGGGGCCGCCGTCGGATATACTCACTGGATTACCGTCACCGCGCGCTCGTCGCCCGAGCGCTGGTGGGCGCCGTTGCGGGCTTACCTCGCCGGCGGCCCCGGCCCGGCCGGAAGGAGACCCGCGGGGCGGCCTCCGCTGGGACATGCCGAGAGGGGCAGATCGGACCCCCATTTGCCGGGGGGTGGCACAGTCCCGCTTTTCCTGCCCACGCCAGGGGCGAAGAGGGTCTCGGCCAGGTACGGTATGGCCCGGCGTCCCATTCGCCTCGGCACCGGTATCCGTGCGGTAGGGGATTTCCCCACTTCAACAGCGTCCGAAAACACAAAAAATTAGGCCAGGCATACCGCGTACCTGGCACCCCACTTTGCGCGTCGGGCCTTCAGCGTGCCCGATCGGCGAGCCATGGAATCGACGAACCTCCGCAATATCGGCATTTCGGCCCACATCGACTCGGGCAAGACCACGCTCAGCGAGCGGATCCTCTACTACTGCGGCAAGATCCACCGCATGCAGGAAATCCGCGGCGCGGGGGCCACCATGGACCACATGGACCTGGAGAAGGAGCGCGGCATCACCATCACCAGCGCCGCCACGTCGGTCCGCTGGGGGGAGACGGCGATCAACCTCATCGACACCCCGGGCCACGTCGACTTCACCGTGGAGGTGGAGCGGAGCCTGAGGGTGCTCGACGGCGCCGTCCTCGTCCTGTGCGCCGTGGGCGGCGTGCAGGCGCAGTCGCTGACCATCGACCGCCAGATGCGCCGCTACCACGTCCCCCGCCTGGCCTTCATCAACAAGATGGACCGCATCGGTGCCGACCCCCAGCGGGTGGCCGCGCAGCTCCGCCAGAAGCTCGGCTGCGACGCCGTGCTCATGCAGCTTCCCATCGGCAAGGAGGCCGATTTCCGCGGCGTGGTCGATCTCGTCGCCGAGGAGGCCCTCTACTTCGAGGGTTCGCAGGGGGAGGTCGTCCGCCGGGACGCCGTTCCCGCCTCCATGGCCGAGGCGGTCCGCGCCGCCCGCCAGCACCTGCTCGAGGCCCTGGCCATGTACAGCGACGAGCTCATGGAGAGGCTCCTCGCCGAAGAGGGGGTGCCCGGCGAGCTGATCCACGAAGTGCTAGGCAAGGCGGTCGTCCAGCTCGAGTTCACTCCCGTGTACCTGGGGTCGGCCTACCGCAACAAGGGGATCCAGCCGCTGCTCGATGCCGTCGTCCGCTACCTCCCTTCGCCGCTGCAGGTGGAGAACCGGGCCTTGCACCACGACGAATCGGCGGGCAGCTTCCGCCTCGAGCCGGACCCCGAAAAGCCCACCGTGGCCATGGCCTTCAAGATCGTCGAAGACCCCTACGGCACGCTGACCTTCATGCGCCTCTATCAGGGGCGATTCGAAAAGGGGGGCTTCTACTACAACCAGCGGACCGGCCGCCGCGAGCGTTTCAGCCGCATCGTCCGCATGCATGCCGACCAGCGCGAGGACATCGAGTCCGCCGGGCCGGGCGACATCGTGGCCGTTCTCGGCGTGGACTGCGCCAGCGGCGACACCTACGCCTCGGCCTATCCCTGCTGCACGCTGCAGAGCATGTTCGTCCCCGAGCCGGTGATCCAGATGGCCATTGCCCCCTTGGCCCGCGACGGCGCCGACCGCATGAGCAAGGCCCTGCAGCGGTTCCGCCGCGAGGATCCCACCCTCCAGATCACCAGCGATGAAGAGACCGGCGAGACGCTCATCGCGGGCATGGGCGAGTTGCACCTGGACGTCTACGTGGAGCGGATGCGCCGCGAGTACCGCTGCCCGGTCGAGGTGGGCCGGCCCAAGGTCAATTACCGCGAAGCCCCCACCCAAGGGTGCGCCTTCGTTACCCGCCACAAGAAGCAGACCGGCGGCGCCGGGCAGTTCGCCCACATCGTGGGCCGCTTCGAGATCCTCCCCGACGACGCCCCCGAGACCTTCGTCTTCGAGGACAAGGTGGTGGGCGGTCGGATCCCCAAGCAGTTCATCCCCGCCATCGAGAAGGGCTTCCGCCGCAGCCTGGCCAAGGGGCCGGTAGCCGGCTATCCCGTGGTGGGCCTGCACGCGATCGTCGAGGACGGCTCCCACCACGAAGTGGACAGCTCCGAGATGGCCTTTCAGATCTGCGCCGCCACCTGCATGCGGGAGAACTTTCCGCGGACCCGGCCGGCGCTGCTCGAGCCGGTGATGCGGATCGAGATCGAGTGCCCGGCGTCGTTCCAGGGTGCGGTGGTGGGCGACTTGATCGCGCGCCGGGGCATCGTCGCCTCCACGGAGAACCTCGGCCAGGACGTCCGCATCGAGGGAGAGGTGCCCCTGGCGAACACCTTCGGCTACTCCACCGACTTGAGGAGCATGACGCAGGGGCAGGGCATCTTCACCCTGGAGTTCGCCCGCTACAAGCGGATGCCCGCCGCCCTCGAGCGCGAGGTCATCGCCGAGCGCAAGAAGCAGGCGCTCGTCGGCGCCGTCTGATCCTCTCGAGCGGGTCGGGTGGCACGCTACGCCGCGAACCCTCTTGAGAATGGCAGCCGACAGGCGAAGCTGGTCTCTTGCCAGTCGGCGACGCGTCGGTCCACGGCGGATCGAAGGTCGCCGAGGCGGAGCGTCTGACAACTCACGCGTTACGCCTGGGCGCCGCTGCGTTTCTCCTCCAACGCCTCGAACAACTCGTCGAAGGGATCCTTGAACTTTTTCACGCCGTCCCTTTGAAGCTGTTCGGTGATCTGGTCGAGGTCGATCCCCAATTCCGCCAGCTTGTCCAACTGCGATCTCGCTTCGTCTACGTCTTCCAGGAGCGTGGCGCCCCGCACTTCGCCATGGTCGCGGAAGGCGTGTAGCGTCGCCGGCGGCATGGTGTTCACCGTTTCGGGACCGATCAACTCCTCGACGTAGAGTACGTCGGAGTAGTCGGGGTTCTTCGTGCTGGTACTGCCAAAGAGGACGCGCTGGACACGACCCCCGGCTTCTCTCCACACGTGAAACGGCTCGCCGTGGAAGATGTCGCGGAACCGCTGGTACGTCGCCTTGGCGACGGCGATGGCGATCTTGCCTTTCAGTGCCTCTGCTTCTTCGGTGCCAAGCTCGTCAAGGGCCTGGTCGACTGCCTTGGTGATGCGGCTGACGAAAAAGGAAGCGACCGACGAGATGTGCCGCGGCTTCTCCACCGTTTCCAGCGCCCGCAGGTACGCTTGTGCAACGGCTTCATAATGACGTATCGAGAACATCAACGTGATATTGATGTTGATTCCCTCGGCCAGCAGAGACTCGATCGCCGGGATGCCCTCTTTCGTGGCAGGCACCTTGATCATGAGGTTCGGGCGATCCACCGCAGCCCATAGTCGGCGGGCTTCGTCGATCGTGCCCGACGTGTCGTAGGCCAGGTCGGGCGAGACCTCCAGGCTCACGAATCCGTCGGCGCCCTCGGTCTGGTCGAAGACCGGCCGCAGCACGTCGGCGGCCGCACGGATGTCGGTTACCGCGAGGGCTTCGTACAGCTCACTTGTCTGAATGCGCGGATTGGAGGATACCAGCTCTTCGATCTGCCGGTCGTACTCGTCGCTGCCGGCAATGGCTTTCATGAAGATCTGCGGATTGCTGGTAAGGCCTCGGAGTCCGTCCTCTTCGACCATCTGCTTGAGCTCGCCGCTCTCGATCAGGCTGCGGCGAATGTAATCGAGCCAGACGGACTGGCCTTCTTCCTGCAGTTGCACGAGTGGGTTCATGTCGAGCTCCCTACTACTCCGGGGCGGGCCGGCCGCCTCCATATCGGGCCTCCAAAACGGCGACCTTTTTCAACCGGCGGGCATGGCGGTCTTCACCGGAAAAGGTCGCCTCGAGAAAAGCTTGTACCAGTTGTCGCGCCGTGTCGGGCTCGATAACCCGCGCGCCGAGCACAAGCACGTTCATGTCGTCGTGTTCCACGCCCTGATGCGCGGAGTAATGATCGTGACAAAGGCCGGCACGGATGCCGGGCAGCTTGTTCGCCGCCACACTGGCTCCCACACCACTGCCGCAGATCACGATGCCACGCTCGGCCCGGCCTTCCAGGACGGCCAAACCGACGGCCTCGGCCAGATCGGGATAATCCGCCGGTTTCGGATCGTGCGTGCCCAGGTCGGCGACCTGGTGGCCCGAGCGGTCCAACTCTTCGACAAGCTGGCTTTTGAGCTGAAACCCGGCGTGATCCGAGCCGATGGCGAGCCGCATCGTCTATGACCTCCTGGCGGAAGTGGCGGAGAGGGTTCCGCTGACAAAGTGTTTCACTTCCTCGACGAGAGCGCGGGCCGAGATTCCTTGTTCATCGAGCAACTCTCGAGCCTCCTTCCCACTTGCCGGTAGGTCATCAACTCCTCTTCTGAAATTTGTCCGGCCGCGGCCCACAACGGATAGAGCAGCGGTGATGCGTGGCCCTCGGAAAAGATGAGGCGATCGTTGTTGGGAAAGGCCGGATTGTCGACGTCGTAATGAGAGTGCCCCCCGAAGAACGGATCGACTGTCAATTCGACGGCCGACAAAGAAGACGCCGGATCCCCGGACCCCGCCCGAGTAGTACTCCTGAGGATCCAGTGCCGCATGAGGGTTGAAATCCGCCTCAAATGTTCATGATCGTAAGACGCGGTCATGGCATATTCTCCATGCTATTGAGCGACCCGCCGTGCGGGATTGATCGCCAGGTCAACCCCTTCGTCAGCGAAGCGAACGGCCACGGCCCGGCCGATTCCCGTCGCCCCGCCGGTCACCAACGTGCGTTTTCCTTCTAATCGCTTCACGAATCGCCTCCTTCGCTTGACGGAAACGGTCCCACCTTTCCTTCACGCCGCTCCTTGGCGATGAAAGCAGCCTGGCGATGAGGCCGGTCTATCGGGTCCACGTGAGCCATTTCTGGAACATCGACTTGACAAGGGGCGTCAGCCGCGAACGGTTGTACTGGTCGCCGACCTTGCGGATGGCCTCGGCCTGCGTCGGGTAGGGATGGATCACGCCGGCGATCTTCCCGAGCCCTGACCCGTGCGTCATCGCCTGGGCGATCTGCGCGATCATGTCGCCGGCGTTTTCGGCCACGATCGTCGCCCCCACGATCCGATCCGTCCCTTTCTTGACGTGAATGCGGGCAAAGCCCTCGGTTTCACCGTCGAGGATCGCACGGTCGACGCCGTCCAGCGGCTGCGTGTAGGTGTCGATGGCGGTACCCTGATCTTCCGCCTCTTGCGGGGTAACACCCACATGGGCAAGCTCAGGGGACGTGTAGGTGCACCAGGGAATCGTCAAGGCGCTGAGCTTCCCGCGCCCCATGAAGAGGGCGTTGCGGACGACGATGCGGGCCATGAAGTCGGCCGCGTGCGTGAACTTGAAGCGCGAGCAGACGTCGCCGGCGGCGAAGATGCGGGCGTTGGTAGTGCGCAGTCGGTCGTCTACGTGAATACCTGCCTTGGCGTCATAATCCACGCCGGCCGCTTCGAGTTCCAGGCTTTCGACGTTCGGCGCGCGTCCCACCGCCACCAGCAATTTGTCGACCGGCTCGTCGTAGCTGATTTCGTGCGAGTTGACGTAGAGGTGGATTTGCGAACCGTCTCTGCGGAGCTCCGTTTTCCGCCCACAGCAGAGGAGGCGCACGCCGTCGCGCAACATGGTGTCCTTGACGATTTCCGACGCCTCGGGCTCCTCGCGGGGAAGGATGTGATGGGACGCCTCGACGAGGTAGACCTCAGAGCCGAGGCGGGCGAACACTTGGGCCATTTCGGCCCCGATCGGGCCGGCGCCGATGATCCCCAGCCGTTTGGGCAGCTCGGTCAGGGAGAAGACGGTCTCGTTGGTCAAATGATCGACCTGGTCCAGTCCGGGGATGGGCGGAGACGCCGCACGCGATCCCGTGGCGATGACTGCCTTGCGGAAACGGAGCGTGCGGCCGGCCACTTCGACGCGGTCCGACCCGGTGAACCTGCCTTCGCCGAGGAAAACATCGACTCCCAACTCGCGGAACCGGGCCGCCGAATCGTGCTGGCTGATCTCAGCACGCAATCGGCGCATCCGCTGCATCGCCGCGGGGAAGTCCACCTCGCCAGATCGCGGCATGGCCACGCCGAACCGGTCCGCACCGCGCACGGCCGCCGCAGCCCGCCCCGTACGGATGATGCCCTTCGAGGGGACGCAGCCGTAGTTCAGGCAGTCGCCGCCCATCAGGTGCCGTTCGACGAGCGCGACCTTGGCCCCAAGCCCCGCCGCGCCGGCCGCAGCCACCAACCCCGCCGTGCCGGCGCCGACCACCACCAGGTTGTATCGTGCGGCGGGTTCGGGATTGGCCCAGCCGGGGGGGTGGGCGTTCTCCACGAGGGCCCGGTTGTGCTCATCGTCGGGCAGCATTGGTTCGGCCAGTTCGTCTGCCATTGCTTTCTCCATCGGGGGCCAACGGCCGGCGGGCTCGGCCTACACCTCCGCCACGGCAGGCACGTCCAACGGCGTGTCGTGGATGTGGTTGAAGTAGTTCGAAACGAAACTGCTGCTGTGAGGCCTCGTACAATTCTTTGACTTTCCCGGTGGCGGCCTCCGGTTCGACGACATTCAAGCGTGGCATTGGTCTTTTCCTCGAATTGAGTCTTGGCGTTCCGAGGGGTAACCGTTCACGCGTCGGCCGAAGGGGGCAGTCCCCCGAAAACGGTTACTCCGATGGACCTGAATCACCCATAATGGTGCAAATGGCGCGCCGTGCATCAGAAGAGATTTCCCGGGCGGTGCGCCCGACGGATCGGGCACCCGCCCCTGGACGAGAACAAAAGGGGGGCGTTTCCGCCTCACACCGCGACGACACGATACCCGGTGCAAGCCGCCTGGCTGGCCCGATGCCAACGTACCGACCGCGAGTTTCTCTCGCAGGCCGGGCTCGACGGGCCGGTGGGGCATCCGCCCTGAGGCGTTTGCCGGGGTACGAGGACGTCCAGTGCCCTTACGGCGGTGGACCGCCGTGCGAACCGTTGACCGGCCGCACGAATGTCCATACTCTAGATAAGCGGTGAAGTTTGCCGATGGTCACCAAGGATGCTTCGTTGCTCGAATATCGAACGGCGGAAATCACCATCGTTCAAGGAAATGATCGAAAAGGAAGCTCCATGTTCCACCGCGCATGGGTTCCCCTCCTGGCGGCCGTCGCCGCTGTGTGTCTGAGTGCTTGCGGCCGGCCTGGGCCCCATATGCCCGAAGCGTCGATGGTGGAGAATCCGGAATTCGACCGGAGGCTGCGGGGGCTCCTTCGGTTCACCGTACCGGTCATCAGCGTCGACCGTCTCCGCACCATCCGCGACGAGGTCGTCTTGCTCGACACCCGCTCCCGGGCGGAATTCGAGGTGAGCCGCATCGCCGAGGCGCGTTTCGTCGGTTACGAAGCGTTCGACCCGGAAGCGGTCCGCGATATTCCGCACGATGCGACGATCGTCCTCTACTGCTCGGTGGGCCATCGGTCGGAAGAGATCGGCCGGCGGCTGCAACGCCTGGGGTACAGCGACGTCCATAATCTGTACGGCAGTATCTTCGAGTGGGTCAACCGCGGGTATCCGATCGTGGACTCTGAGGGAAATCGGGTTCACAGGCTTCACACCTACGACGCGGAGTGGAGCCAATGGGTCACCGACGAGGCCGTCACGAAGACTTGGTGATCGAGGCTCGATTCTCCGCCTCCACGTAACTCCCATGGGCGCCCCAATCTAGGCCTTTGCCGCTGTGCGACAGAATGGCGGACCGCACGGCCAGTCTGACGGGGGTGGGCGTGTCGGCATGGCTGGCGTTGGAGGGAAGTCCTTAATTGTCGGCCCAAACACCTGGTTCGGTCGCTCGAACGCCATTCGGTACGCCAATTGCAGTGAGGCGAGGCGGCCCGGTTTACCTCGGTGATGGAAAAGCGCCTGCGAGGGGCGCCAGTGCCCCGGTTCGTTCCGGCCAATCGTTCTTCAGCACGTCGCGCGGGTGTTTCCGGGCGGGCCAGTCACGTGAATCGCCAGGCCAGATGGGCAGCCTGTCGCTTCACCCCGGTAGTTTTCACGAATCGGAAGGAGAATGCGATGTGGCGATGGACCCTGACGCTGTTATTGGTAGCGACCTTGGGGGTTGCGAGCACCGGCTGTCCGCAGGAGGAGCCTGCCGTTCCGCCGCCCGACCCCGCGCCCCCGACGGAGCCGGCTTCGCCGCCAGACCAAGAGTATCCCGAGGAGCCGGCTTCGCCGCCGGACCAGGAGTATCCCGAGGAGCCGGCTTCGCCGCCGCAAGAGCCCGGGTCGCCGTAAAGCATTATCCGTTCGGTACCTGGGCGGGCGAGGATTGGCTGAGATAGCCAGCAAAACGAAGTGGCTGAAAGAGGGCCGCCAACGTGGCGCTTCGCCGTCCACCCTTTGATGCTTCCACGCCGCGGTGGGGATGGGGGCTGGTCGGTCTCGTCCTCATCGCAATCCA
>SKOZ01000056.1 GCA_007119795.1 Planctomycetales bacterium
GACGACGGCCGCTTCGACCTGGCCCAGTGGGACGCGGAGTACTGGGACCGCTTCGATCGCTTCCTCCGCTGGACGCACGCCCGCGACATCATCGTCCAGATCGAGATCTGGGACCCCTGGGACTACTGCCGCGACCACTACGACCAGGGCGGCTGGTCGCGGAGCCCATTCAACCCCGAGAACAACGTCAACTACACGGCGGCCGATGCGGGGCTGCCGGCGGTGGTCGACTACCCCCCGGCAGAAAAGCCGACCGAGCACTCCTTCTTCCACACCGTGCCGGAGCTCGACGACAACGGCGTCGTCCTCCCCTGGCAGGAGGCCTTCGTCGCCAAGATCCTCGAGCACGCGCTGGAGTACCCCCATGTCCTCTACTGCACGGGCAACGAGATGGGCGAGCCGGTCGAATGGGATGCCTACTGGGCCCGCTTCGTCTTGGCAAAGGCGGCGGAGCAGGACATGGCCGTAGAGGTGACGGCGATGCGCCGCAATTCCAATATCACCGCTGCCGACCACCGCTACATCTACCAGCGCCCGCAGGCGTTCACCTTCCTCGACATCGCGCAGAACAACGCCGTCAGCGGCCCGTTGCAGGGCCGCCGCATCCTCGAGGTCCGCGACTACCTTGCCGGCATCGAGGGCGGTCCGCGGCCGCTGAACAACAACAAGATCTACCAGGCCAACGACGAGGCCCTCCGCCGCTTCTGGCGGATCCTCTTCTGCGGCGGGGCCTCGGCGCGCTTCCACCGGCCCCGGCCGGCCTCGATGGTGGGCGGATGGGGGCTCTCCGCCGAGTCGGAGCGGGCCCTCCGCGCCGCCCGCCAGGTCGAAGCGGCCTTCGATTTCTTCACCGCCGAGCCCCGTCCCGACCTCGTCCGCAGCGAAGGCGAGGCCTGGCTCCTGGCCCGCGCGGGGCAGCAGTATGCCCTTTACCTGCCGGAAGGGAGTGCCGCCGAGCTTTCCCTCGAGGGCGACGCTTCGCGCTGGACCGTCGGCTGGCTGAACCTCGACGATCTCACCTGGCACGACGGCCCCACCGCCGCCGCCCCCACCGCCGAGATCCGCCCGCCCGCGTCCGGGGCGTGGATCGGTGTCGTCACGGCCGCGAACCGGTAGCGCACTGCGGCGGGTAGCCCACCGGCGTCGGCTCGGTCCAGCTCAACGTGCGTGCCCTGCCCGGGCCCGCCGCTTCCGCTATGACCTCAAGCGGCTGCTCGAGTATGACCTCAAGCGGCTGCTCGAGGAGCTCGACGGTGCGGGGGAGCTCGAGCGGCAGTACACCTCGACGCTCGAGGAGCGTGGCGAGCTGATCAGCGAGTACGACGGCGCCGAGACGCGCTACCGCCAGTACGATGCCCTGGGGACCACCGACGCGCTGCTCGACGAGGACGATCTCGCCAAGATCCTCCCGTACCGGCTTTGACGGGCGTTCCGCGATAAGGTACATCCCTTCAAGGGTTTCCAGCAGTGCGCGCGGGCGCCTGCCCCGGGTGCCCCCCGAAATGGCGGGCCTCCCTCTCTCCTCAGCGTGCCACGATGGTCAATAAGACGGCGAGCCTCCTCGGTCATCGGGGCGACGAGCTCGTTCTGCGGGTATGCGGCCCGGAGCGAGACGACCGGGTCTTTCGCCTCGCGGGGAGCAAATGCACCATCGGCGGCGACCCGCGCTGTACGCTCGCCTTGCCCGCAGGCGGCGACTCCCCGCTGCACTGCCTCATTCTCCGCGGCCCGTCGACTACGGTGGTGCGGCGGTGGTCGCGCGAGACCCGACTCAATGGGCAGGCCTTCCACAGCGCTCCCCTGGCAGCCGGCGATCGCCTGAGCATCGGTCCCGTCGAGTTGGAGGTGCTCGGCACTGAGGCCGCTGAGCCCTGTCGCGCCGAGCGGGCCGCCCTGGCCGCCCGCGAAGCGGAGCTGGCCGGCGAGGCGGAGCGCCTGCGTTCGGACCGGCATTGCCTGGCCGAAGAGCGGCAGGGGCTCGACCGCCAGCGCGCAGCCTGGCGGCAAGAGCGAAAGGCCGACGAGGAGGCCGTCGCGCAAGAGCGCGCGGACGTCGCCCAGGCCCGCGCCGAGGCCGAGCAGGCCGGCCGCGAGGCCGAGGCCGCGGCGGAGGCGCGTCGCGCCGAGCAGGACGCCCTGGCCGCCCGCGAAGCGGAGCTGGCCGGCGAGACGGACCGCCTGCGTTCGGCGAACGCTTCGCTCGAGGCCCGAAGTCGCGAACTCGACGCGCGGCAGCAGCAGATCGAGGCTCGCGAGGACCAGTTGGAACTCTACCGGGCGCGGCTCGAGGAGCGGGCGGCCGCCCTTTCGCGTCGGAACGCGGCAGCCGCCAGCCAACCGGAGGCCGACCTTAAGGAGCACAGGACCGTAGGGCAATCGGCGTCCCTGCCGGCGCGGGAGGCGCCGCTGACCTCCGGCGAGGTCTTCACTCGAATGGGGATCGAGCTCGATCTACACGATGACGAGCCGGCCGAAGCCGCGGCCGGTTCCGTGCCCGCCGATGGGAACGAGCGGCTCGGTCCCGCGCGGCCGCGGACGGAAGCAACCACCTCCGAAGCAGGCGAACGGCCAGGTGATGAAGAGGACGAGGAAACGGTCGAGGCCTACATGTCCCGGCTGCTGGAGCGCGTGACGGAGGGCACCGGCAAGCGAAGTCCGTCCGCTCCGGCCACCGCGCGGCATCGGGCGCGAGACGCGGACCGCGAAGATGCCCTACCCGCCGAACCACCGCGCGGCGTCGACCGGCAGGGGGGCGGCACTCCCGCGGACACGTTGTCGGAAGACCGCGGCGAGGGCTCGCGGCAACCCGCACCGGCGAGCTTGGCGCCGCGGACTTCGGCCCCGGAGCGCTCGGTCAACTTTTCGGCCATGCGGGAGTTGGCCAACCTCTCCGCCGATGCAGCCATCAGCACGCACGCCCGGCGGACGCTCCGCGGCACCTTCCGCTCCAAGATCGCGGTGATCGTCGTCAGTTCCTCCACTGCCATGGCGCTCCTCTGGCTGGGCTGGCAGGGGGCCGGGAGGTTCGCCTTCTTGGCGGCGGGAGCGGGCCTTACGGTGGCCGTCCAGTGGACCCTTCAGTTCCTCGTCCTCACCGGCCACCTCTCCGTCGGCCACACCGGCCGCCTCCACCCCGGCCAGGCGACGGCACCCGACCAGGATAACGACGCTACGGCCAGCGAAGACCGCCCCGCCGAGGCGGCCGGGTGACACGCCCCTTGAGCGACGCGCAGCGCCGCCGCAAGGGCGTGGCTGTGCTTGAAACCCCCGCCCCCCAACCGACCCACGCGCCTCCGGCGCGCCCTCCCTCTCCCTCTGGGGGAGGATTGGGGGTGAGGGCGGAATAGTGGCTGGCTCCTGGTGACCGGTGAGACCACAAGTGCCACGAATCCCAACGCGAAGAGAGCTCTGCCGAACAGTTTTCTTCTCTGATGACTCTACACTGGATTGCCGCGCACGTTATCGCAGCACCCACTGCGGCACGTCGCCGTCTCCGGTCGGCTCCCCCTCGAGGATCCAGGCCAGGTTGAAGCGGGCCACCTGCATGGCCGCGTAATGCCCGTCGGGCCCACCCTCGAAGAGCAAGAAGATCAGGCCTTCGCTGGGAGTGCCGGGACGCCCCGCCGCCAGCGACGAATAGGCGCCGTGCGGGGCATACACCAGCCGCTTCAGCGGCCAGGTCTCTCCCCCGTCGAAGCTCGCCCACACGGTCATCTTGCTGCGGGCTCCACCGGCCGTATCGGCGTTGCTGTAGATGAGGATGTCCCTATCCCTCACGGGCAGGCGCACCAGGCCACCCTTCATGCCGTAGCCGCGGTCGTATCCGCCGCCATCAGGCAGGACCTGGTTGACCCGGAGGTCCTCCCAGGTCTGACCGCCGTCGTCGCTCCATGCCTCCCGCCGCAGGCTCTCGTCCGCTCTCAGCTCGCGGGCCAGCGAGGCGTCGTGATACCCGCTGTGGCTGCGGGAGTTGTAGTAGATCCGCCCGTCGTGCAGCTCCACCAGGGCGGCCTCTTCGGTGTAGCCCTCGGGAAAGAACCCGCTCACCTGCCAGCTCGCTCCGCCATCATCACTGTAGATCGCGCAGCTATAGATGGCATCGGCGGGGGCGCGATCCGAGGGATGGGCATCGGCATGGGGCCGGAACGTGGCGGTGACCAGGAGCCGCCCCTTGTGCCTGCCGTGCCGAAGCGTGATGCCGGCTTCGCTGGCGTTGGCGTGCAGGTAGTACTCCCTGCCTTCGCCTCCCCCATCCCGGGTGCCCCGCACCAGCCGACCCGCCTCCTCAGCCGACGCCATCCGCTCGTTGAGCCTGAGGGTAACCGCCTCTTCCCTCCAGGTCTTTCCGTGATCGCTGCTGCGCCACAGCCTGTCCGTACCGTCCCACATGCGGACCGAGAGGATATCGCCGCTGTTCTCGTCGACGATCATGTTGCTGTCCAGGAAGCCGAAGGGCACTTCGATGGTGTCCCCCCAGCTCTCGCCGCCGTCCTCGTTGCGGCGGAGATGATGCACATAGTTCCGCATAGCGAGAAGGGTTCCGTCGATGGCCACCGCCAGGTAGGGCTCACGAACCGCACCGTCCCCCTCGAGGACGACCTCTTTCTGGAAGAACGGCTCGCCGAGAAAGGCATCCAGCGGCCCCTCCGCCGGCTTTCCCGCGGCGGTCAGCGGTTCCTCATCCGCCGGTTCGGCGACGGCGGCACGGCACAGAATCGCTACGAGAAGCAGGCACCGGATCGCTGGTTCGTTGCGGCACATGGATGTGCTCCTTTTCACGGACGCGGTGTGCTGGCCCCGGGTTGCTCCCGGTAAACCTGTCTCCAACTCTCCGCGGGGTCGGCGGGCCGCCAGGCGGCCCCGCGACTTCGCCAACCCATTCCTCCTCGAGCTTCCCGCATCAAGACGACGCGTTGGGGGCGGTGCAGCGGGCAGCCACGCGCCGACCTACGGCAGCGGCGTATCGGGGGGGACGGAATCCGCCGGGTAGGGATTGTCCGGTCCGAAGACGAGCATCTGCTCGCGGGTCTCCACGGTGACGAACGATTCGTCGACGGCACCGTCGCGCCCGCCCCAGGGGCGTTCGCCGTCGAGCCCCAGGTAACGGATGAAGAAGGGGTAGGCCGCCATCCGCTTGGAAGGGCCGTAGTCGTGGCCCTCGCGGGGGAAATGGGCGTTTTGGACCCTATCGGCGGCGCCGTAGAGGCTGTAGACGTGCTGGATGTAGGGGAACTCCGTCTCGGGGGTGAACTCGGTCCAGTCGGCGCCGTTGGAGAGGAGCAACTGGGGGCGCGGCGCCGTCAGGGCGGCGATCTCGGCGTTGTTCGTCTTGTGGTTGGGGCCCCAGTGGATGGGCATCCCGCTCTCGCAGACGCACCCCCCGAAGAAGTGCGCCGAGACCTGGCAGCTCGGCACGGAGACCGCCACCCGCTCGTCGATCGCCGAGAGCATGAAGGTCTGCGAGGCGCCGCCGGAATTGCCCGTCATGCCGATCCGCTGCGGATCGACCCCCTCGAGCGACTCGACGAAGTCCAGGGCTCGCATGCTGTTCCAGGTGATCAGGCGGAGCACCTCCGGGGTATCGCGGTGCGACCATCCCGCCTCTTCGGAATCGCCGTAGCCGACCATATCGTAGTGGAAGACGACGGCGCCCATGCGGGCGAGCACGGCGCAGCGGATCTGCCGGCCGGCGCGGAACCGCCCCCCGTGGCCGTGCGCCGAGAGGACGCCGGCGTAGGGCGGCTCCATGCCGAGGGGGCGGTAGAGGGTGCCGGTGACGTAGAAGCCGGGCCAGCTCTGGATGGCGACGCTTTCGGCGGAGTAGCCGTCGTATTCCCGCCGGTCGAAGAACTGCGGCTCAAGCGGCGTCTTCTCCGGCAGCGGCGAGAGCCGGGCCCCTTCGAGGATGCCCTGGCGGATCCGCGCCTTGCGCTCCTCCCATCCGGCCAGGTCGGAGTAGGAGGCCTTGAACTCCTCCAACTCCCTCTTGGCCTCTTCGGGCGTCTGCGCGTGCCCTTGGCGGAGCCGGGGCCCTTCCTCGGCCTTGGCCCGCCGCGGCAAGGCGCCGAGCGCCGCCCCCGTCAGGCAGAGCCCCCCCACGCCCCGAAAAAAGGCCCGCCGCGTAGCCACGGGCTTCCCCTGGCCGAACGGGACTCGGTGCCGGTTCCCTGCGGGATCGTCGCGTTTCATGGCTACTCCTCCAGTTCGTTCGATTCGTGCGATGGGCCGTGCGTCTTCGCGGCAGTTGCCCCGGATGCGATGCGCGGGTTGACGAGTCTACGGATGGCGAAATAAGCTCGATGTCCGGATCGATTCGGACCGGGAGGATCGCGAACGGCTTGCCGCGGCGGCGGATCGGCCGCCTCCCGGCGAGGTTCCCAACGGCACGGTAAATCGCCCCCATGTCCCCGACACGGCAACCCATTGTGATGGACCCTGCCGGCGACCGCAACCAGATGGGTGTGCGCGTGCCCGGCGCAGAGCGATCGATGGCGGGCCGCACGAAGCGCCGGCCCGTTCCTGCCCCGCCAGGCACGGGGCGACGTGCGCCGGGCGGCGGGCGCGGACGCCGGCCGCTCGGCCCAACGGCTTGAAGGTTGACGTGGGACTACCAACACGGTAGGGTCGGGCGCATGGGGAAGTACTACGAGGTTCGGCTGTGAACGGCGGGAATGATCGCCGCGACCGGGTAGTGTCGAGGAGCCCCGCAAGTCGGCATCCCACGTCAGCGGCCCACGGTCCGGGTCGACCATTCCCCCCATTCTTGCGATTGCGCCGAGTGCGCGGTGGCTTGCCGCGCGCGGCGAGCGTAGAAAGGAAAGGAGACGATCATGCCACGTACAACCGTTCTTGCGTCGGGGCTGGCGGTCTGCCTCTTCCTGTCTGGATGTGCCGACGAGGTGGCGCTGCAGGAGGCCCAGGAGCGCGCTGCGGCCACCGAGGCCGCGTTAGCCGAGCGGGAGGCCGAATTGGAGACGCTCGCAGGTCAGTTGGAGGCAGCCGAGGAGCGCGCCGCGGCTGCCGAGGAGGCCTTGGCCACGGCGGAGGCCGAACTGCAGACGCTCGGAGGTCAGTTGGAGGCGGCCGAAGAGGCCCGCGCGGCAGCCGAGGAGCGCGCCGCGGCTGCCGAGGAGGCCTTGGCGGAGGCGGAGGCGGAACTCGAGCAGCTCAGCGCCGCCTTGGAGGAGGCTGAGGCCGAAGAGGCCGTCGAAGAGGAAGTAGAGGCCGTCGAAGAGGAGCCCGCCGAAGAGGAAGTAGAGGCCGTCGAAGAGGAGCCCGCCGAAGAGGAAGTAGAGGCCGTCGAAGAGGAGCCCGCCGAGTAAGCGTACGGGGAACGGCGTCCTCCGCGAGTTTGCGGCCGGCGGCGAGCGGCCGGCCGCATCGGGGCGGTCGACGCAGTGCCCCCGGAGGATCACGGCCTGCGGGAGGACGCCCCCCTATTCGTTCCGGCGCGTGTCCGGGCGGTGGACGGTCGCAGGGGCGCTATTTCGAAGCGGCTGTCGATCCGGGAAAACCACAAGAAGACCATGCAGACAAGTTGACTTGGCCCTTCGAAGCATCCCCGAACGTAGGTGACGGAGATGAGAATCGGGAGACAATTGTCTGTCGGTACAGGCTTGCTGTGTGTCTTTCTCACGTTCGGAATCCCCGATGGGGGGAGTCCATTCGCTCCGGAAGCCCGCCCTCCCGCCGAAGTCCGTCTGGGTGGACAGCGGGTGGCGGAATACACCCAAGGACCGGTCTACCGGCGTTTCAGTTGGATGACGATCGAGCTCGAAGGGGTGCCGGCAGGCGACCTGGACAGGGTGATGGTCGTCTTGGAGCCACGGTGGCGGAACCTCGATACACGGAACGCGTCTTCGGTGGAACCCCTCCGAGCTGTGTTCCATCCCGGCGATCGCGAACGTGCTCGGGCTGTGCTCCACTTGGGATGCGACGAGGACCCGATGGAGGTAGGCCCCTACCGGGCAGCGGTCTATCAAGCGCGGCCTGGAGGCTTCCAGCGTATCGCCGAGCAGCCGTTCTTCGTCATATTCAATGCCTTGGACCCGGCGGATCGCGCCTCGCATCACTGGCGAGCCGAAGACTACCTGTCGAACGAACTCCACATCGTCCAGAAATCGAAGGAGGGGGAGCCGCAGTTGTACGACTGGCAATTGGACATCGATCGGGACCGGGTATTCACCCTGGCTATCGGGGGGGTGGCCGGTTCTCGGCATCCTGGAACTGCCGTGCAACGGGTGGCCTGGGTGGCGGCCAACGAGATCAAGGGCTTCTGGCCGGAGTTGGACGGCGTGGACCGCCGGTCTCCGGACGTCGCGCGCAGCGGGGACGATTCCTGGAAGCCGGCGTCGGTCCGGTCGATTTCTCAACGCTTGCGCAGAGGCGACCCCCGGGGGCAATGCTTCGACTATGCGGCGTTCTCGGTTGCCTTGCTGCGAAGCGTCGGCCTCGCTTCGACTGCCACCAGCGTGATGGGGCCCGAGGAAATCGAGCACCCGCGAGCCTTGGACGAGCAAGTCTCCTGGAACTTTCACGTTTGGACCGAAGTCTTCATGGACGGGAATTGGCGGGCCATGGACCTTGCCTACCTCGACCCCGTCCTCCGCCACCGCATTCGATGGAAAGTGTATCCCGGGTTACAACGTGCCGACGGCCCGTGGTTCAGACGTATGATCGGCGACGACTCTCGCGTGTATCGGCAACGGGGAAGCCAGATCGCCGACATCACCAAACGATACCGGGGACGGTGAGATCCGCACAGCCGACGGGGAGCCGCCCCTGCCCCGTGCGAGGGCATCGAGCCGCCTGAACGACGGCGCCGGCAAGATCGCGGCCTGGTCGCGGTTGTCGGATTCTACTCCGCCGCAGCGCAAGACGTGCTCGTGGCGGCTGTGCGGGAGATCGCCCTCCAGGCCCGGACGGCGCGTGCCATCGTGGGGCGAGACGACGCAACCCCTGTCGCCTCGGACAGGGGTTGTCTTTTCCACCGGATGACCGCGCAGAGGCGATGCCGGCGCAACGAAAATGAAGTGGAGGCGGCGGGGATCGAACCCGCGTCCCGCGACATTTCCATGGAAGCCTCTACGTGCGTAGTCGATTCATTTTCGCCTTCGCCCTTGGCGGCCCCAACCGACAGGGTCCGCCGCGGGCTAGTCGGCAGCGGAGTTTAACCCCGGGCGTGGCCGACGGCGACCCGAGGCGATCCGGATTTGCTGGCCAGCCGATGGGCCCTTCCGGCTGGGGCCCAGCGGCCGGGGCTACCTGTTTCTAGGCAGCCAGGACGAGGTTATCCTCGGCAAGTAATTGTGCAGTCAGCTTTTAACGTGGCCCGCTGACCAACCACGGCACGCCACTTCCACTTCAAACTGCCCGGTCGAATCCAATTCGCCCCCGAAGTGGGTGACAGGGAAAGCCCGCTAGGAAGGCTTTCCCGTCCAATCTATTATATCGGCCGGGCAAGGCCCCTCCACCCCCCGGCCGCCCCGGAGGCCATCCCGATCTTTCCCATGCCCCGCATCTCCAGCCTGCAAAACCCCCGCGTTCGTGCCGCCGCCCGCCTCCGAGATGGCCGCCAGCGACAGAAGCAGGGCCGATTCCTCATCGACGGCCTGCGGGAGGTGGCTCGTGCCATGGATGGGGGGGTTCGGCTGCCGGAAATCTTCTTCTGTCCCGGAGTACCCTCCGGCGAGGCGGCTGCTGGGGTGATCTCTCGGGCGGCGGCCGCCGGGGCGGAAGTCTTCGAGGTGACGCCCCCGATCTTGGCGCGGCTGTCCTTCGGCGAGCGGAGCGAGGGGGTCGTGGCCGTGGGGAGCCCGGCCCGGCGGAGACTGGAGGACCTGCCGCTCTCCGCCCGGCCCCTGGTAGCGGTGCTCGAGGGGATCGAGAAGCCGGGCAATGTGGGGGCCATCGTACGCAGTGCCGATGCCGCAGGTCTCGACGCCATCGTCGTCGCCAACCCGCGGACCGACCTCTACAATCCCAATGCGATCCGCGCCAGCCTGGGCACGCTCTTTTCGGTGCCCGTCTGCGAGGCCACCACCGGGGCGACCCTCGACTGGCTCCGCAGCCGCGGCCTGGCGATCTTCGCGGCGCGTGTCGACGGCTCGGTCCCATACACCCAAGCCGATTTCCGTCGCCCGGCGGCCATTGTGCTGGGGAGCGAGGCTGAGGGCCTTTCCACGGCGTGGACCGGGAAAGAAATCGAGGCCGTCCGCCTGCCCATGCGGGGGGCGGCGGACAGCCTCAACGTCTCCGCCGCGGCGGCGGTCCTCTTTTTCGAGGCCGTCCGCCACCGGGAGGAGGTGGGGTAGGCCGCTCAGTCGAGCGGGATCAGCTCCACGGTGCGGAACTCGATCGGCCCGCCCTCCGACTGGAGGCCGATTTGTCCGGCGATCACCTCGACGCCTTCGGCCTCGTTGACCAGCTCGCCGTTGATCTTCAGCGTGAGCTTGTCGCCGTCGAGGGTGATCTCGTAGAGGTTCCATTCACCGGGGGCCTTTTCGGCGTCGCGGATCTTGCCGATGCCCAGGATCCTGCCGAGTTCGGGGTGATCGATGTCCCGCCACCGCTCCTCGGCCTCGGCGAGCTCGAAGCCCTGGAAGGTCCAGATATCGCCGGCGTTGCCGTGCTGGAGCTGGGCCTCGATGCACCGGGGCAGCCCCATCGGCTCGCCGGTGATCCGCATCAAGACGCCGCTGTTGGTGGGCTCCACGCCCTCGGGCCACCGCCACTCGACCCGCAGCTTGAAGCTCTCGAACTCTTCCTCGGTGGCCAGGTAGCCCAACGGTTCGCCGACGACGTGGATCAGGCCGTCGCGGACGGTGAAGACGTCCTCCATGGCAAGGTCCTCGTCGACCAGGTAGTAGGTCCATCCGGAGAGGTCTTCGCCGTTGAAGAGCTCAATGGGCTCCTTCTCTTCGGCCAAGGCGGCGGTGCAGGCAGCCAGGCCGAATAGGGCGGCGAGGGCAAGCGTTCGGCGCAACATGGGGGTTCTCCTTCGTGCAAGATGTGGGAACGTGTTGCCAGCCACACTGGACCGATCGAGTCGGTCACGGGCGGAATCGTCCAGTGTACTACCGGAACCTGCGTTGGGGCACCCCGCGCGCAGAATCATCATCCGAGGCCGAGACTGGCATCGCGACCGGGCAGGCTGCCCACATCACTACTGTGGGTGGTGCGGCAGCTTCCTCTTGCGAATGCGGAGTGACGCCGCGGCGCACAGCACGGCCCGCCGACACCATGTCCTGGGTTCCCGCGCCGCAAAGCCACGCCCCTGCCGAACCCCAAATGGGGCAACGGCGGCAGCGCGTCAGGTAGAAGGCGGGGCCTTGCGCTTGAGCTCTCCGGCGTGTTCGGTGAGGAAGGCGCGGATCTCCTCGCCGAAGTCGAGCAGCCGCTCCCACTGCTCGACGTAGAGCGTCACGGGCATCCGCTGGAGGCCGTAGAGGCTGACGGCCCCCTTGGGGCTGACCTTGCAGTAGAGCTTTCCCCGCGGCGGTCCGGAAAGCTCGTCGAGCAGCCGCGAGGCCTCCTCGGTAGTGATCTCCCCGGCAGTCAGCTTGGCAAGGATCTCGTCTTTATTCACGCGAAGGGTCTCCCTAGAGGAAGGTTGCGGCGAACCAGGAACCTGGCGGCAGGATACCTGCGCTGGCCCTCCCTAGCAAGAGGAGCCGGATTCCCACCGGCCAGCACCCCCACCTAGGGAGGGTTGTTTCGGCCTTGTTGGTGTCCGCCGCCAATCGCGCGAAACGGAGGTGCCCCCGCTGAGCCCACCAAGGAATCCCACGATCGCCACGCAGTTGGGGTGGCCACCTGCGCTTTACGCTCGGAGGCCGGGCGGGTAGGGTGGAAGGTCGGGTGTGTTCGCGACCCGGGTCGAGCATGTCACCAAAGCGTTCTGTCCCGCCGAGAAGCTGCCATGCGATCTCCTTGCCCCCCACGCCGTCCCTTCCTGCTGCGGGTGCCGCTTGCCGCCGGCCTTCGCTCAACCCTTTCGGCCGCTTTGCTCGGAGTGATGTTCGCCTGTGCAGTGGCCCTGCCCGCCGCTGCTCAGGAGGGCGAGGAAGAGCCGCGGCTGCGGTTCAGCTTTCGCTTCCAGCAGTGGGTCGACGTGCTCGAGTACGTCGCCGAGCATGCGGGGCTGTCGCTCGTGCTCGAGGCCCCGCCGCCGGGAACCTTCAATTACGCGGACACTCGGGAATACACTCCCGCCGAGGCCATCGACCTGATCAACGGGGTCCTCGTCCGCCAGGGGTTTACGCTCGTCACCCGGGACCGCATGCTGATCGTCGTCGACCTCTCCCGCGAGATGCCCGAAGGGTTCTTTCCCCAGGTCACGATGGAGCAGCTCGATGAACGGGGCGATTTCGAGATGGTGACCGTTTACTACCGGGTCACGGGGAAGGACTTCCGCACCGTCGCCGACGAGGTGGAGCCGCTGCTCGGTCCCTTCGGGCGAATGCGGGCGCTCTCCGCCTCGCGCAATCTGGTGATCACCGACACGGTCCAGAACCTCAGGGTGATCCGCGATGTGATCGAGGACGTGCCGCCGCCCCCCCCGCGACCGCCGCGGCCCCCGGAACCGAAACGCCGGGAGCCGGAACGCCCCCGCCTGAGGCTCTACGAGGTCACGCAGGCCGAGGCGGAGACCCTCGAGGAGGCCGTCACCCAATTGCTGGGGGGGCGCTCGGCGCGGTTCGTCATGGACAGGCAACATGGCAACCTGATCGTCCACACCGTCCCTTCGCACCACGCGATTATCGAGCGGGTTCTCGATCAGATCCGCGAGAAGTCGCCCGCGGAGCTCGCCCCGCGGCTGGAGGTCTACGAGGTGGCCGACATCGACCCGGCGGCGATGGCCCTGGCGGCGGCCGCGGGGCGGCGGTGGGAGCGGCCACCGGAGGACGACGTCGGGCATCCGCTGGTGGACATGGTCCGCGCCGTGGCCCCTGCGGCGGAACTGAGCTTCGACCTGCAACAGGGGCGGCTGGTCGCCTGGGCGGAACCGAAAGCGCACAAGTCGATCCGTGAGGTTCTCGATACGCTCCGCGCCCACCGGAACGGGGACCGCCGCCTTCAAGTCCACCGCACCCAATACGGCGATCCCGCCGAGTTGTTGAGCGTTCTCGAGGCGGCCCTCCCCGAGGCGCGCCTTTCGGCCGCCGCCGGGGGTGAGGGGATCGTGGCCTACGCCACGGCCGACGACCATCGCGCCCTTGCCGCGATGATCGAGCAGCTCGACGATCCGCGAGGGCGGAGCGCGGCGACGCTCCGCGTGTATCCTGTCGAGGAGATCCCCTCGACGGCACTCCGCCGCCTGCTTCGCACGGTCGCTCCGGGTGCCCGGATCGTCCGCGACTTGGAGGAGGACCGCATTCTCGTTACGGCGACCGCCGCCGATCACGCGCGGATCGTGGAGGCCATCGGCCGGGACACGGCGGCGGCGGGATCGCAAACCCTGCACGCGTACCCGCTGGCGGCCGAGCCACCGGCGAACCTGCTGGGGACACTTGCCGTTCTCGCCCCGCGGGCCGCGCTGACGCTCGACGAGAGCGGCCGGCGGCTGTTCGTCTCCGCAACCGCCGCCGACCACGAGGCGATCCGCGCCGCGCTCGAGGCCGTCCGCGAAGCCGGGCCGGGCGAGTCGCGGTCGCTGGCGGCCTATCCTCTCGAGCTGGCCGAGCCATCCGCGGCCATTGCCACGCTGGCGGCCCGCTTCCCCGAGGCCCAGATCACGCACGAAGCGCGCACCGGCCGGCTGCTCGTGTGGGCCGATCCCACGGAGCAGGCGGCGATCGAGGAGGCGGTTGCCGCCATCGACGGCGATCGGCCCGCCGCCCAGCGCCGCTATCTGGACACCTACCGGCTGGCGGCGCCGTCGGACGAGAACGTGCTGCCCGCGCTCCGGCAGGCGGTGCCGGGCGCAACGCTCTCTTTCGAGGCCCGGACGCGCACCTTGACGGCCCATGCCACCTCGGCCGAGCACGACCGCCTCGCCACCGCTCTCGACTCGCTCGCCGGAGAGACGGCGCTCGAGGGGACGCCGCAGATGGAGGTCCACCCCCTTCCCCGCACCGGCACCTCGGGGCTGCTCGCCATGCTCCGCGATCTCTTCCCGCGGGCGGAGCTGCGGGTCGACGACCAGACGCGCAACCTCCTGGTGCTGGCCCCACCCGAGACGCAACGAGCGGTCCGCCGCATGTTGAGCCAGCTCGATCCCTCGGCACCGCGGCCCGACACCCCGCAACTGCGAAGCTATCCCCTGCCCGGGCCCGTCGATGAAGCCCTGGTTGCCACGTTCGGCAGGCTGGCGCCGGCGGCCGAGATCACGCACGAGGCCGATCGCGCCCGGCTTCTGGTGCTCGCCACCGAGGCCGATCACGAGTCGCTGGCCCGCGCGATCGAAGCGTACCATCGGCAGCTCCCTCTGGCGCCCCAAAGAGAGCTCCGGGTCTATCCGCTCGCGCCGCGGGCGGAAGGACGGCTGCAGAGCGTGCTCGAGGCCGCGGGCCGCGACTTCGAGGGCGTCGAGGTCGTTACTGCGGGCAACGACCGGCAGGTGGCCGTCTGGGCGCTCCCCGGCCAGCACACACGGATTGCCGAAGTATTCGCCGAGCTCAACGGAGCGGTCGATGCCGATCGCTACCGCCTCTTGACCTTCACCACCGAGCGATCCGACCCCGAGGTGCTCCAGGAAATGCTCGAGGCGTCGTTTCCCGGTGTGCGGGTCGTCCTGGACCGCCGAGGCGGCCGCCTGCTCATCCGTGTCCGCAACGACGACTACGACACCGTCCGCGCGGCACTGGTCGGCGTCGAAGGCACTCCCCTCGAGGCGGGGATGCTCCCCTGAGGCGCCCGCCGCCGCCTGCGCCGCTCACTCGCTGGCGAGCACCTGCGGGACCTCCGGCTGCGCCACGGCCGGCAAGGTCGGCGGGGCGAGGTCGGCGCGGTCGTAGAGGTACTGGAACATCAGGTAGTCGACGAGTTCGTGGTACGCGCGGCCGACGTCCGCGAGGCAGCGGAGGCCGTACTCGGTGACGAGTTCCTCGGCTCGCGCCCCTCCCTCCTTTTCGAGCGCCCGCAGTGCCGCCTCCTCCAGCTCCGGCTGGATGCCGAGGAACTCCTCCTCGGCGGCCTCGATGACCGCGCGGACGTCCTCCATCACCTCCTGGTACTGCAGGTTATTGGCCAGGTTGTGGACCAGGCGGTAGTTCCATTGCACCTGCCGCCGATCGATGCCGGTGAGGTCCGGCGGGTCGACCCAGGCGGCGGGCAACTCCGTGGTGCCCGCGTAGATGGGCACGAAACAACTCGTCGAGGCGGGGCCGTAGGCGAACCACGCCAGGCTGCCGATCGGCTCGGGCAGCCAGTTCCTCGACTGGGCGACGAACACGAAGGTGCTCGTCGGCGTGTTGATGGCCCGCTCCGGCTCGACGCCCACCAACTCGAAAAGCTCTGGTGGACCCCATGGGCGCGCCAGCGGGCTCCTCTCACCGTCGACCTGGAACGCAGGGCGTGCGGTGACGTCGAACGCCGTTCCTTCATAACCGTCGCGCATCAGCCGCATGAGCGCCTTCACCGTGATGGGCTCGTCCGGCTCGACGGAGAAGGGATATCGCTCCGCGCCGGGATCCTCGCCCGGCTGCAATCCCAGCGAGGGCGCGACCAGGCTCAGCGCCCGCCACTCGCGCAGGACCGCCCCCCGCCCGGCTGGCGCCCCGTAGACGTCGTACCAGACGAAGGCTTTGCCCTCCTCCCAGAGTCCCAGATCCCGGGCCATCGAGAAGATGTGCGACGAAGCCATGTAGTGGTCCGTGTCCTCGAGATCCACCTCGCCGATGCGGCTCCGGTTGGCACTGACCCCTACCGCCCCGTCAGGAATCCGCTGGGCGCACCAGACGCCTCCCGGTGTTCCGTCCTGGGGAGTCCAATCCTCGCCCGGTCCAAAGATCTCCATGAGCCAGACTTCGTTCCGATCGGCGATGGGCAGGGCAACGCCGGCGTTAGGGGCCCAGGTGTACAGGAAGCCGTGCTGCTCGACCAGGGATCCAATCAGCTCGATCGCCTCCCGCGCCGTCCGCGCGCGCATGAGCCCGTTGGCAATGAGCGAGGTCGTCCAGTGGTCGCTGTACGGGCTGACGACGCCCTCTGCCGAGGCGAGCCCGGGCCGCGCCGGGATGAATTCGATGCCGATGCTCACGCCGTGTTCGTTGAGACCCCCCAGTGCCCCCGCCCCGAAGACAACGCTCCGGTAGGTCTCCCGGATGGGCGGCAGGTGTCCCACGGCGTCGTCACCGCCGCGGAACATCGGCACCGCCCTCTCCTCGGGGAACTGCCTGGCCGCAACCACGTAGATATGCCCCATTTGATTGCCGTCGCAGGAGCTGCTCATCAAGACCGACCCGTCTCCGGTTGCCTTCCTCCCCGCCATCACCGTGGTGCAGGCCGAGAAACCCCGGCTGTCCCCATGGGACAAGGCAACCGCGACCAGGAGCAATATCCCCATTGTCTTCGCGAAGCAGGTCATGGCACCACCGCCTCGGGCCATCGAACGTCATGGAAACCCACCTGCTCGGAGTGTACCAGGCGACGCGCCGCGCAACAAGAAACGCCGAAAGCCCCGAACGGGGCGTTCGGGGCTTTCGGCGGGAAGGAGGGGGAACCGCGTTGCGTTGCCGGCCCCGCGCCGGCCGCCTACGGCGCCGGCGGCTCCGGGACGTCGGACTCTGCTTCGGCGGCGTTCGCCTCGGCGGTTGCTGCGGGGAGGACGGTCAGGGGCAGGGGGTTCGCCGCCGCACCGTCGCCGCGGATGACGACCAGCTCGGCTTCGCTGGCCGCCGTGACGGGCAGCTCCGGTATGGCGATGCGGACGCCGAGGTCGTACCAACCGAGAATCTCGGCCGTCAGCTCCAGCCCGCCCACGTGCAGGAGCACCACTCCCGGCTGCGGGCCGAAGCCCTCACCGGCCACGATCACTTCGCCGCCGGGAGCCGCCTCGGACGTGTCCAACTCGAAGGCCGCCGGATCGACCGGCAGCACGTCCTCCCGGGGAATCACGGCGCCGTTGTTGGTCTCGTCCACTTCGTCGATCTCGCGGTTGGCGTCGACCAGGGCGTGGACGAACTCGAAGGGAGCCCCTTCCCCGGCCGCTTCGTCGCCGGCGGCATAGACTTCAACGGGGAGCCGGATGTCTACGGCCTGCACTTCGCCGGCCTCGATCCGCTGCACCCGCACTCCGGCGTGGGGAGCGTCGGGCGTGAGCTGTTCACCGGCGGTGGCGAAGAGGCGGACACTGAACGGCTGCTCGATAGGCACCTCGCTGTTGTTCCGCAGCCAGACGCGGTAGCGCGGGCCGAGCTGCTCCTCGGGATGCCCCGGATCGACGAACCGCACCGCCAGGAGCTGCAAGTCGTAGCTCTCCGCGGGCACGGCGACCGGCTCCACGTCGACCCACGTGCCGCTGGCCACCACCGGCAGCGGACGCCACGCCGGCACGTTCCAGTAGACCCACCGCACGCAAGGCTCGTAATAGATCGGCCGCACCCAGACGGGCCGCGGATCCCAGATCGGGCGGACGGGGTAGTGCCACGTCCAATGCACCCAGGGGCGCCAGTGCGGATACCACGTGTAGGATGCGAAAACCCGCGGGCCGTAGTAATGGAAGCGGAAGGCACTGTCCAGATAGACCGGTGCCACCGGGCCGCGGTACCGCCACGTCGACGGCGCGCCGCCGATGAAGATCTGCGTGTTGGTCACGTTGCGGACGTTGGTGATATTGGTCACGTTCCTCACGTGGTTGATCTCGGTGATCGAGCTGGGTCGCCGACCACCGCTGCCCCGCCGCCTGTCGGCGGAGGAATCGAAGAGGTCCATGCGGCGGGCCACATCGCCCTCGCGAACCCGGGCGAACTGGTCGCCCATACGGACATCACGGGCCACGGAACCGGAGGTCAGCCGGTCCAAGTCACCGCGCTCCAAACGCTCGGCGATGCTCGCCGGCCGTGTACGCCGGCTTCCGACCTCGCCCCCCGACGGCCGTCGCGTAAGGCCGGCCTCAAGGGGGCCCCGGGTCTCGGAAAGCCCTCGCGGGGAAGAACCGTCTCGCCAGCCACCCCTCTCGGCACCGGGCGTTTCCGGCGGGGCCAGGGAGCGGCGATCGGGCCGGCCGGCAGTATCCGTTTCGGAAAGCGGTCCTCGCAGCGTGGGCCGCCGGGAGTCGCCGTCATCGGTCCGGCCGGCGGGAGCACCGCCCAGCCAGCTCGGCGGCGCCGACGTCCCTTCGCCGCTTCCGGTCTGCTGCTCGATGCGCTGGCGAATCTCGCCAAACGAGGGGCGGTCGCCCGTCGAGGGCCCAGCGAGCCTCGACCGATCCGTGGGCGACGGGGTCGATCGGCTTTCGCCGCGACGATCCATCGACGGGGATGTACTGGTGCCGCGAGGCGCGGCGGGACCTGCCGTCTGGCCGGGCGCCCGCTGTTCTAGAATCTGGCGAAGGCTGCCCATCGTGGGGCGGTCCCGAGCCGAGCCGGCACCCGGCGCCGGGCTACCCCGCGGCGCATCGGGAGCAAGGCGCTGGCGTGCCCCTCCGTCGCGGAGTGAGCTCGCCGCCCCGCGTGCCGCATCCGTACGCGTGTCGCTGCCCGGCCGACTTTGAGGAAGCGTCGTCGGGCCGCTGCGACCCAGGGAGGGGGAGGGCGGGATGGTTCGCAGACCCTCGCCCCCGCGACGCTGTGCCGCAGCGGCGGCTGCCGGCGCCGCTGCGGGGACACGGCGGCTGGTATCGGCTCCGGCAGCCGATCGCTCACCAGGCTGCGGTCCGCGAAGGCCGCCGAGCATTCCGCGACGAAGCTGTGCCACGTCGCCGCCCGGCACCGGCCGAACGGTGGGCTGGCTGCCGCCGCCCGTGCCGCGGTTCGCCGGCGCCGCTCCCGCAGTACTCCGAGGGGAGGCTGACGGCGGAGGTGAAGGTGTTGTGCCAGTCGATGCGCTCGGCTGGCGGCCTCGGTCCGCCCTCACTGCCGGAATACTCGCCAGGGGCGCTGGCAGCGAAGGCCGCGAGGGGGGCGCGCCGCCAGCCGTTTGGCGGGCACGGTCCGCCCCACCTCCGATCGGGGACGAATCCCTTGGACGCGCCGGCGCAGCCCCGAGCGATGGCGCTGCCGATGGCCGAGAGGCAGCGGGTGCAGTGCGGAGGCGCGGGGCCTGGGGCGCTCCGCGGCCGCTTGGCTCCGAGGGCCTTCCCGCTGCCCGCTCCGCGACCCCGGCCCCGGGGCGCCCCCCCCGGGAGGCGCTTGCGGCGCCCGGTGCCGCACGTGAA
>SKOZ01000059.1 GCA_007119795.1 Planctomycetales bacterium
GCGTCGGTGGGGCAGACGTAGGCGCAGGAGCCGCAGCCGATGCAGGTGGGGGAGATGTCGAAGAAGGGGGTGGCGATCCGCCGCTTGGGGCCGCGGTAGGCGGTGCTGATGGCCCGCATCCCCACGACCTCTTCGCAGACGCGGACGCACTGCTGGCAGAGGATGCACCAGGAGAGGTTCTCCGGCCCCAGGGCTTCCTTCTTTTCCTCGACGCGGCGGTGGAGGAAGGCGCAGAGGGGATCGGCGGCGTCGGCGGAGAGCGCGACGCCGTAACGGCGGGCCATCTCCACGAGCTTCGGCGGCTGCGGCGCGCGGGCCAGGAGGAGGGCGAAGATGAACCGCCGCGCCTCGGCGACGCGCTCCGTGTCGGTCCGCACGACCATTCCCTCCTCGACGGCCGAGGCGCACGCCGGCAGGAGGACGTCCTTGCGGGTGGCGGTGGTGGCCTCCACGTGGCAGAGGCGGCAGGCCCCGGCGGGCTCGAGCTTTTCGTGGTGGCAGAGGGTCGGTATCTCGATCTTCAGGCGAGCCGCCGCGTCGAGGATCGTGGTTCCCTCGGGCACGGCCACCTCGCGGCCGTCGATGGAGAGCTTGAGGAGTTTTTGCTTGGCCATCAGATGATCCTCACCGCGTCGAACTTGCAGGCTTCGTAGCACATCCCGCACTTGATGCACTCGACCTCGTTGATCTCGTGCGGCCCCTTGACCTCGCCGCGGATGGCGTCCACCGGGCACCGTTTGAAGCAGAGGTGGCAGCCGTTGCACTTTTCCGCGTCGATGCGGTACACGACGAGCGCTTTGCAGACGCCCGCCGGGCACTGCTTCTTCTCGATGTGCGCTTCGTACTCCTCGCGGAAATAGCGGATCGTGGAGAGAACCGGGTTCGGGGCCGTCTTCCCCAGCCCGCAGAAGGAGAGCTCGCGGATGTGCTTGCCGATCCGCTCCAATAGGTCGATGTCCTCCGCCCGGCCGCGGCCCTCGGTAATCTCATCGAGCAGGTGATGCATGTGCTGGAGGCCGTCGCGGCAGGGGGCGCACTTGCCGCACGACTCCTCCATCCCCACGTGGACGAAGTACTTCGCCGTATCGACCATGCAGGTGGTCTCGTCCATGACGATCATGCCGCCGGAGCCCATGATCGTGCCCGCCTTGGTCAGCGATTCGTAATCGACGCCGATGTCGAGCATGGTCGCGGGGATGCACCCCCCCGAGGGTCCGCCGGTCTGCACCGCCTTGATCGGCTTGCCGCTCTGCGTCCCCCCGCCGATGCCCTCGATGATCTCGCCCAGGGTCATTCCCATGGGGACTTCGATGAGCCCGGTATTGGCCACCTTGCCCACCAGGGAAAAGACCATCGTCCCCTTCGAGCTCTCCGTACCCACCGAGGCGAAATACTCCGGCCCCCGGTCGACCACCATCACCGCCGAGGCCCAGCTCTTCACGTTATTGAGCGTCGTGGGCATTCCCCGGAGGCCCCGGGCCACGGGGAAGGGAGGCTTGATCCGCGGCTCGCCGACGCGGTCCTCGATCGACTCGATGAGCGCCGTCTCCTCGCCGCAGACGAAGGCTCCGGCACCGCGGACGATGCGGATGTCGAAGGAGAATCCGCTGCCCAGAATGTCCTCCCCCAGGAGGTTGGCGGCGCGGGCCTGGGCCAGCGCCGTCTGCAGGTGCTCGATGGCGAGGGGGTACTCGTTGCGGACATAGACGTAGCCCCGGCAGGCGGCCGAGGTGTCGCCGGAGACGGCCCAGGCACCGATGGCCATCCCCTCGATCAGTGCATGGGGGTTCCCCTCGAGGATGCTCCGGTCCATGAAGGCCCCCGGGTCGCCCTCGTCGGCATTGCAGACGACGTAGCAGTGGCCGTCTTCTTCCTGGCCGTCGAAGGCCGACTCGACGTTTCGCCGCGTGAGCTCCCACTTGATGCCCGTGGGGAAACCCGCCCCGCCGCGGCCCCGCAGGCCCGACTGCTTGATCCAGCCGATCAGCTCCTCGGGCTCGGTCTCCAGGGCCTTGGCCAAGGCGAGATAGCCGCCCTGGAGCAGGTAGTCGTCGAAGTTCAGCGGGTCGATGCGGTTGTTGTTCATCAACAGCCGCCGCTGTTGTTTTGCGTAGAAAGGGACCTGCCCCTTCTCCGCCACGCGGACCTGGGAATCCTCCGGCGGCCGGTAGAGGAGCCGCTCGAGGGGCCCTTCGGCCGCAACGCCGGCGGCCACCAACTCGGCGACATCCTTGGGTTTGACGTGGCAGTAGAGCGTCTCCCGCCCGCCGCGGCGGACGACCACCAGGACTTCCTGGGCGCAGAAGCCGTGGCAGCCGGTGAGCTTGAGCACCGCGCGGCCGGCCAGATCCTGCTCGGCGAACTGGTCGCGCAGGGCATCGAAGACCTCGCGGGCGCCCGCGGCAAGACCGCAGGTCCCCCCGGAGACGAGCACGGTCAGCAGGCCCTCGTCGTGGCCGGCGCGGAGCCGCTCCACGTAGGCCGCGAGTGCCTCAGGGGTATCGAAACGCTGCGGCCCTTCGCCGGTCGCGGGGCTGGCGACGGCGGCGGCATCGCCGGTTTGTTCGGAACAGCAGCTCATGGGAGTGGTTAGTGATGAGGGATGAGTGATGAGCAAAGCCCTGTTTCAGAACCGTTCAACTGACAACTGACAACTATCAACTGACACCCCTACTCGACCTTCTTGATCAATCGCGAAAGCGCATCCGAGGTGATGTTGCCGTAATAACGGCCGTCGATGGTGACGATGGGACCGATGGCGCACGTCCCCAGGCAGTTGACGGTATCGACGGTGAACTTGCCGTCGGCCGTGGTCCCGCCGGCCTCGATCTTCAGGTCGCGTTCGAGGGTCTCGACCAGCCGCGGCGCGCCGCGGACGTGGCAGGCGGTGCCCGTGCAGACGCAGACGTGGTGCTTCCCCGGGGGAGCCAGTTTGAACGAGGTGTAGAAGGTGGCCAGACTGTAGAGCTGGGTGAGCGGTACGCCCAGCTCTTCGCTGATCCGCTCCACGGCCTCGCGGGGGACGTACTGGTAGCGGTTCGAGACCTCCTGGAGGAGTTCGATCAGTCCCCCGCCGCCGGTCTTGTGCCGAACCAGGAGGTCGTCGATCTCGGAAAGGTCAACTGTGGACATGCTCGCCCTTGATTTCGAAGTGCCAGCGCTTGGTGGGATCGAACGTGCGGCTGCGGACCATGCCCTCGACGACTTCGAGGAAGTCGGGGACCTTCAGACCCAGGTCGTCTTTGACCTTGACCTGGCAGGCGAGGCGGAGTCCGTCGGTGAGCTCGCGGCGGGAGAGGAAGGGCGTCTCCGTGGGGAGGACGGGTCCGCCCCCCTCGGTGACCTTGACCTTGCAGTAGCCGCAGGAGCCCTTGCCGCCGCAGGAGGCGGGGACGTCGATCCCTGCCTCCTGGAGCACGGCGAGCAGGGTCTGGCCGCCGGGCACCTCGAACTCCTTGGATCCTTCGCCTTCGCGGACGCGGACATTGCAGGTGCCGTAGTTGACCAGCACCATCTCGGCCACGGAGAGTAGCACGGCGAGGACGGCGAGCACCCCGGCGGAGACGGCGATTGCCCAGAATAGGGTCATGTTTCCCCTCCTATTGCCCCATGCCTGCGAAGCCGAGGAACGCCATGGCCATGATTCCGGTGAGGATCATGATAATCGCCACGCCCCGGAACGGCCCGGGCGGGTCGCTGTAGCCCATCTTCTTCCGCAGCCCGGCAATGAGCGTGATGGCCAGCAGCCAGCCCAACCCCGAGGCGAGGCCGAAGGCAGCCGTCTGGGGGAGGGTGTATTCGTCGATGACCATGAAGAGCGAGGCCCCCAAAATGGCGCAGTTCACGGTGATCAGCGGCAGGAAGATACCCAGGGAGTAATAGAGCGTGGGGCTGAACCGCTCTACGAACATTTCTACGAACTGCACGCAGCCTGCGATCACGGCAATGAAAATGATCAGCATCAGGTACTCGATCCCCAAGGGAACGAGCAGGTGGTGGTAGACGTACCAGTTGACCACGATGGTGCCGGTCATCACGAAGGTCACCGCCACGCCCAGCCCGAGCGCCGTGCCGATCTGCTTCGAGCAACTGAGGAAGGAGCACATCCCCAGGAAGTAGACCAGGAGGATGTTGCTCGTCAGCGCCGCGGTGACGATGATGGTAAAAATAGGGGTTTCGTTCATCGCTCAGCCTCCGCTAGGGTCCTTGCCTTGCATCCAGTTGAACAGGGCGATGAGGAACCCCATCACTACGAAGGCCCCGGGAGCCAGGATCATCAACTGGTTGTGGACGTACCACTCGGGAACCGGCACGGTGAAGCCGAGGACGGTTCCCGCGCCGAACAGTTCGCGGAAGAAACCGACGATGCCCAGAATTGCCGTGAAGCCCACCCCCGCCGCCAGGCCGTCTACGACCGCCAGGCCGGGCCGGTTCTGCGCGGCGAAGGCCTCCGCCCGTCCCAGCACGATGCAGTTGGTGATGATCAGCCCGACATAGGGCCCGAGCTGCCGGGACATGTCCCAGTAGAAGGCGCGCAGGAACTGATCGATGAGGATCACGAAGGTGGCGATGATGGCCACCTCGGTGATCAGGCGGATCCGCCGGGGCATGGTGTTGCGGAGCAGCGAGACCAAGAGGCAGGAGTTGACGGCGACAAAGGTCATCGCCGCGCCCATCACCAGGGAGTTCTCCAACCGGCTGGTCACCGCCAGCGCCGGGCAGATGCCCAGCGTCTGCACGGCGACCGGGTTGATCGTCCAGGAGCCTTCTTTGAACGTCTGCAGACCGCGACCTTCGCAGAATCCCTTGCTCTTGTTGTCGCAAGTGTCGCACTGCTCGGTGTGGGGGGGAGGAGGCGATTCCAGAACTCCGGTACTCATGGGTGCACCTCGTCAATCTGCTCGGCCAGGCGTCGCAGGATCACTTCGACGCGGTCGCAGGTGATGGTGGCCCCGGAGATGGCGTCCACCTCGCCGGGGTCGTCGGCCCCGTCGCGGACGATGCGGACGGCCGGGCTGCCGTCGGGGGCGAGGAGCGGCTGGCCGCGGAACTGCTCGCGGAAGGCGGCCGTGTCGATCTCCCCCCCCAACCCCGGCGTCTCCTGGTGGTCGTGGAAAGTGATGCCGCGGATCGTCTCCCAATCGCTTTCCAAGGCCAGGAAGCCGCGGATCGGCCCCCAGGCCCCGGACCCTTCGAACTCGATGGCCACCGCCCCCGCGTCAACCTCCTCCTCGTTGGTGATCAGGCGGTAGGCGGTCAGCGGGCCGAAGGTCTCCCGGCGGACGTGGTTGTCGAAGACCTGCACCAGCTCCTCGGCCGATGCGCCGGGAGCGAAGGGGACGTCGAGCACGCCGAGGATGTTCCGCATCTCTTCGGCGCGCTGGTTGGCTTCGCGGAAGGGACGGGTGAACTCGGCGGCTCCGGTGAGCAGCGCCGCGCAGAACGTCCCCACAATGACCGCGTAGACGATCGTGTACAGACTACCCTTCAAGTTGCAGCCTCCGAATGCGCATCTGGATAAAGACCTCGTCGAGCAGCGGGCTGGCGAGGTTGCCCAGGAGGATGGCGAACATCACCCCCTCGACGTAGCCGGAAAAGTTGCGGATCACCACCACCAGGACGCCGATGAGAATGCCGTACAGCCACTTGCCGCCGTTGGTCAGCGGGCTGGTCACCGGGTCGGTGGCCATGAAGAAGGCCCCGATGAATAGCCCTCCCGCTAGCAGATGGAAGAGCGGAGGGGCAAAGCGGCCGGGATCGCCGTAGTGCAGAGCCGCAGAGAGCACGAACACGGCTCCCAGGATGCCCGCCACGTTGCGGTAATTGACCACGCGCGTGTAGCACAAGAAGAGCCCGCCGATCAGCAGGGCCAGGGCCGAAGTCTCCCCGGCACTGCCGCTGACGGACCCGAGAAGGAGCTCCCAGAGCGAGGCGTATTCCCCTTGCCGGGCCAAGGCGAGGGGCGTTGCCCCGGAGAGGGCGTCCACGTCGGCGATGGTGATGTACTGGTCGAGCCGGCCGAGGTGGCCTTCGCCGGGCTGGACGAATCCCGAGGCCAGGTGGCGCGGGTAGGCCACGGCGAGGAAGGTGCGGCCTACGAGCACGGGATTGAAGAGGTTCCGCCCCGTGCCGCCGAAGACTTCCTTGCCTACCAGCACCCCGAAGATCACCCCCACGGCCACCATCCAGAGCGGCGTCGTAGGCGGCAGCACCAGGGGGAAGAGGAAGCCGGTGACGAAGAAGCCCTCGTGGATGTCCTTGTTGCGGACCATCGCGAAGGCCACCTCGACGATCCCGCCGGCGATGTAGGAGACGGCCATCATCACCAGCACCCTCGTGCCGAAGAAGTAGACCGAGGCCAACAGGGCGGGCAAGAGGGCGATGATGACCATCATCATGAACCGCTTGCTGTCCAGCGGATCGCGGGCGTGCGGGGGCCGTTCGGTCGTCTCGTCGGAGCCGAGGAAAAAGGCCTCGGCCGCCTGCGCCACCGGGCGGAGCGCGCGGAAGGGGCCGGTCTCGCCGAATAGGGGCCGCGTGCGATCAAACAGGTTCTCGAGCAACCTCACGCGGGTACCTCCTCGGTTTCGGCGGATTCGGCGGTATGGAGGTCGCGGACGATGGTCTCGTTGGCAGCCACGATCTCGCGGCGGAGGTCGAGCTTCGACGGGCAGACGTAGGTACAGAGGCCGCAGGCCACGCACTTCAGTGCCCCACAGCGATCGATCTCCTCGAGGGCGTCCTGGTAGGCGAGCTTATGAATGAGGTGGGGCATGATGCCCGCCGGGCAAAGCTCTTCGCAGAAGCCGCAGCCGATGCAGGGCCGGTGCTCGCCCCGCACCGCCGTGGTCAGCGGCTCGGCGTACCGGGGGCGGAGCCGGCTCAGGAAGCAGTTGCTGTAGGAGAGGCGGTCCAGGCCGGTGCGGACAAAGCCGAAGAGTTCGCGGCGCGTGGGCTCGAGTAACACGGTCAGACCCGTCGACTCGGCGTCCAAGCCGAGACGGCGTTCACCCACCGCCTCGCCGTTGAGAATGCCGCCGTCGATCACCCGCACCGGACGGTCGACGAGGCGTCCGGCCAACAGTGCCTCGAGCGGATACCCGATCGGAGCCCGCAGGTGCATCGGCGCCGTCACCCCGGAGCCGCCAATCGATACCACCCGATCGAGCACCGGCTTCCGCAGGGTCAGCGCTTGGTCCACAGCCAGGACCCCCTCGGTCCTCAAGCCCCAGACGGTCCGGCCCCGTTGCCGCGCCAGGCCCAGGGCGCGGGCGAGGACGTCGAAGTGGTCCAGCGGATACCGCAGGGGGATCTCGACCGGCTGGAGAGCCTCCCGTCCAGCCAACTCCTGCCGAAGCCGCGAGGCCAGCTCGCCGCCCGCCCGGGGAACGGCTACGAATACGGGCCCTTCGACCAGATCGGTGAGGTGGTCGAGTCCGCTGAGGAAGGCATCGAGCGATTCGTGGAGCTGGACGTCGCCGCGGAGGGTGAAAGGCTCCAGGTGTGTGGTGGCAACGATGGCCGCAGCGGCGGGAAGCTGGGGATCGGGAAGCGCGCCGCTGTGGGCGTCGGCGAAGAACGGCCAGGCGCCCAGATCGATGAGCCACTGCCGCTTCGGATCGATCTCCCCACCGGAAGGTGGGTCCGGGGGGACGTGCGCCGGTTCCACGACGAGGTCTTCGAGCGTGACGTGACCGCGGGGCGCCCGGAGACGAACCGTCCCCCCCCGAGGCGCAAGCAAAGGCACCCCAAAGTGGGTCGGATCATGGGCCAATACCTCGCCGCACCGCACCCGCTGGCCGTTCTTGACGAACAACTGCGTGAACCGCAGCCGCCGGGAGCGCTGCGGGAGATGCAGCCTATCCGGCTCGGAGAGGACGTCGACCCGGCCCGCCGGCCGACCGGCGAGCCGAATGTTGTAGCCGCCTCGTAACTTCATCGCCGTAGTGGAACTCCATTTGTTGCCCCAGGATAGCAGGATAGATGGCCTGCCGGCCGTCGGCACCGAAGGGACGCGCGGCCGACCGCCGAACCGAAGCGGTCCGCGGCGGGTCGCACTCCCAAGAGCCGGTAGCTCCCGCTCGACACGCTTCGAGGCCGGATGGTGGAGAAGCGGCGGGCGAAAACAGCGAGGATTGGGGGCCTAATGCCCTGCGGCGGTTCGTCGGGTGCCACGGACAGCCTCTGGCTGCCACTCGACACCCTACGGAGTCCACCTGCGGCACTCGTTGGTGGCAAGCTTCGCTGGGCCGACTACCGACAATCAGGGGGCCATCCGGTGGGCAACCCGGCAGGTCGGCGCGAGACGACGAGACTCCCGCGGAGGGCACGTCTGCCTGGTCGAGAGGACCCTCACAGAATATGACACAGATTGCTGTCGGAAGCAACCCGGTCCTCCCCGCAAGCCGGCGTTATTCCGCCCAGATTCCCCGCCCGGCAAGCCGGGCCTCGGACTCGGCAGCCTCGAAGCGGAGTTTGACGGCTTCGCTGAAGCGGTAGTGCGTCTCCGCGGTGGCCAGGCCGGCGCGGATGAGCTCTTCGTTGAGCATCCGCCCGTCGACCCAGACGTAGGCCAGGAGCCGCCCGTAGCGGTCGGTGCGTTGGCCGTCGAAGGTGAGTTCGACCTCGCCCCCCGCGACGAACCGCTCCGTGAAGGCCGTGGCTTCCGGCCCCCAGGGCTCGACGTCGTGCTCCGGATGAACGGTTTCGGGGGCGTCGGCCCCGATCAGCCGCACGCGGAGGCCGTTGGCGAGCAGGAGCGTATCGCCGTCGATTACCCGTTCGACCCGGTACGCTCCCGGGGCGTGGAGGTCGGGATCCGGCCGCGGTGGGGCGGGCCAGCGGCCGTAGAACACCGCGATGGCCAAGAGGACCACGACCAGCAGGCCGGGCAGTCCGCGCGGGCGCCGTCGGCCAGGCATTCGGGGAAAGCGCACGGGGAGGCGGCGGGGACGGCCCCCGCGTTGCCTGCGGGTCACGATTCGCTCCACCGCGCCGCGGCGGTCAGTTCTTGCTGAAATCGAGAACCTTGGCGGATTCACGCCCCAACGGGTTCTTGGCGAACTTGCGCCGGCACTCGGGGCAGAGGTCGAAACGCATCTGCTGGTACACGTCCTGGCCGACGGCGTCGCCCGAGGCGTGCTCCAAACGTTCGAGGATGTCCTGAATCTCCTGGAGGTGGTCGCGGTCGTCCTCCTCTTCGTCGACGACCGACGGGTCAAACGCCGCATAGACTTCGATCTTCACCACGTAACGGAGATCATCATCGGGATCGAGTTCCCGATTGCAGAGGTCGCAGCAGTACCGAATCATGACCCGCTCCCGTGGATCGCCGGCGCGGAGGCCGGACGGTGAACGATTCCACAAACACCGCACGCCTTCATCCTAATGAGAAACGGCGCAGCGTGACAAGCCGTCCTGGGGTGTTTTTTTGCCCGCGGGGGTGGAGGGCACGGCGAAGCGCCAAGGCCGCCCCGGACCGCACAGCTTTCGCCGTCCTCCCCGTCAGTCGAGGAGCACGCCCGCAACACAGGCGGTCATGAAGGCCGCCAGAGTGCCCCCGATGAGGGCCCGGAAGCCGTAGCGGGCGATGTCCTGCCGCCGCGCGGGGACGAGGGCGCCGATACCCCCGATCAGGATCGCCACCGAGCCGAAGTTGGCGAAGCCGCACAGGGCGTAGGTGGCGATGACGAAGGAGCGGGGGGAGAGCTGCTCCTGCATGGCCACCAGGTCGTGGTAGGCGAGGAATTCGTTGAGGATCGTCTTCTTGCCGAGGAGCATGCCCACCGCCTGGGCGTCGGCCCACTCCACCCCCATCAACCAGGCCAAGGGAGCCATGGCCCAACCGAGGAGGCGCTCCAGCGACAGGGGTTCGCCGCCGAGGTGCGGCAGCAGGCCCAGACCGCCGTTGATCATGGCCACCAGGGCAATGAAGGCGATGAGCATGGCGGCTACGTTCAGCGCCAGGGTGAGGCCTTCACCGGCACCCCGGCAGGCGGCGTCGAGGACATTGGCGTCCCTCCGGGGCACCTCCACGCGCACCGCACCCTTGGTAGGCGATTCTTCGACCTCGGGAACCATGATCTTGGCCACCACCAGCGCGGCCGGGGCCGACATCAGGGATGCAGCGAGGAGGTGGCCGGCATCGGCCCCCATCGCCGTGTACGCCGCCATCACCCCCCCGGCGATCGTGGCCAGCCCGGCAGTCATCATGGCCATGAGCTCGGAGCGGGTCATCGTGGTCAGATAGGGACGGATCACCAGGGGGGCCTCGGTCATGCCGATGAAGACGTTCGCCGAGGCGCAGAGCGACTCCGACCCCGACGTGTCCATCACCCAGACCATGATCCGCGCCATGAGCTTGACGATGGCCTGGAGGACGCCGAGGTGGAAGAGGATTGCCGTCAGGGAGGAGACGAAGATGATCGTCGGCAGCACGGAGAACGCCATGGGGACCGTGTGGACGAGGTCCTCGCCGAAGACGAACATCGCCCCCGCATCGGAAAAGGCGAGCACGGCGTTGATCACGTCCCGGGCCGTCGCGAAGACCATCTGCCCGGGCGCGGTCCAAAGGAGAAGCATCCCCATGACGACCTGCAGAACGAGCCCACAGCCGATCAGTCGAGCGTTCATCCGCCGCCGGTTCTCGGAAAGGCTCCAGGCGAGCAGGAGCATGAACACCAGGCCGAGCAGACTTACGAATCGCTCCATGGTTTCCTTTCGTCTCGCGCCCAGAAGCCCAAGTCTCCGATCCCCCGGCAACCATAGCCTACGCCAACAGGGGGGCGGCTGTCTATCAGGCCGCGGGGCCCCCCCTCGGCGCCTCGGCGCGACGTTCAAGACTCGCCTTTACGCCGCGGTCGAGGATCGCTAATCTTCGCCTCCACCGACGACGGGGCCGTAGCGTATGCCGCCGTCGGCAACCAGGGAGCGCTGCCGGTCCGGTGGCGGTCCGGTCGGAAACGAGAGACCGCACGGTCGAAGGAGATGCAAGACCGATGAATTTCTTCACCTGGATCCGGGACGGCGTTCGCCAGGCCGTCCTCCTGGGCGTCAACGACGCCGTCGAAGACCTGGGCACACCCGCCAGCGGCGACGACGTCCGCCACAAGCTGCTCGACGTCATCCGCAACGGGGCCCGCACCGACAACCAGACCCCTCGTCTCTCCGGCGGCACACAGCGCCGCAAATTGGGCCGCTCGCTGAACCAGGCCCAAGCCGAGACTGCCAAAGCGACGTAGCGGGGCTGCCGAAACATCGCCGGCGAACCGTATGGGCCGGACTGCCCATCCGTCGCAGCGCCCTCCGTCGGCCGCAATCGAAGCCGCCGGCCCCGAGGCCCCTCCTTCTCTCTTCACGCGTTGCTGTCAAGCCCCTTCTCGATTCCTTCCTCCTCGTACCACACCCCCGCGACGACCGCCGCCCCGGCTGCGGTGCTCGGCGCGGGGGTGCTCGTTTTTTCCACTGCGGGCCCTGCCGGCGCAACGCGGCTGGGAGGCGACGCGGATCATTCGAACGGCAAGAGCGAGCGACGCCATTTCCATACCGGCGAAAGGACGTACTCGGTGCCGATCGTCCACCACCCGACCCTCATGACGTCGTTGGAGCGGAGCAGGAAGCGGATGCTCTCCGGCGGGTCGGGGGCGGTGGGGAGGTCGACCTTCAGTTCGGCCAGGAAGGGCTTGAAGTCCCGAACCTCCCGCCAGTGGAGAAGGCCGAGCTCCTCCGGCCAGTCGGCGGGATGGAGGTCGCAGCGCCACACGACCAGGCCGTGCTCGTCCGCGCGGCGCCGGAGCTGGCACAACTTGAAGGGTTCGACGGGCAACCAGTACCGATCGACGTTGAGTTGCACCAGCCGCTCGGAGATCGACCGGTCGTGGTTCTCCCTGGCCTGCATCTTGTAGGTGCCGGTCCACGCCCGCACGGTCCTCCAGGGTCTATGGCCGCCGAGCTCGTCGATATCGTGGTGGATATCGTACATATCGTACATGTAGAGCTCAAAGACGCGGTGATCGGGTGTGTGGCACTTGAGCACCAGGAGCAGCCGGGGGCATTCGGAGCGGTCGTCGACCAGGCCCCACCGCCACTCCAGGAGGTGGCTCTCCCACTGATTGATCGAGTAGTCGGCCGTGTCGCCGGCCTGAGCGAATAGACAGACAGCGATGACGGTTGCGAAGCCCATGGCAAAACTCCGGAAAGGCGCACGATTCTTGCCAAGCTCGCGGCAAACGAGCGCTTGCAGGACGTCGTCGCCGGCCAGACGATAGCCGGTGCGTGCCGCGCGTCCGCTAGAATACCGTGCCATGCGGGAAGGCCCGGCCGGGCCGGGCCCCCCCGCCGGGAAGCGGTTTTCTCCGCACCCAGGGCGGAGGCCGGCGGGCTTTGACGATGGTAGCGGTTCCCCGGAGGCCGCCGCACCCCGCCCCGATCAAGAAAGTGGAAGACGCGGCGTCACTCCCGGCTCCCGGCAACGCCCCGAGTATAGGCGCGGAAGAGATCGCGCCATTGAGGCGGGGGGTCGATCCGCCGCGACTCATGCATGCGGCGGATATCGTCGCTCGGTCCGGCGCCGCGGTCGATCTGGGTGCCGCGGCTCCTCAATCCCAAGTTGCGGAGTGCCTCGTCGAGCTGGCGGCGGGTGCGTTCGCCTTCCGGGCTCGGCTCGGCCGCCTGCCGGCGCATCGCCTCCCAGCGGCTGTAGAACCGTTCCAGCTCCTCGCGGCTCCAGCCCAGTTCGCGGAGCAGATCGGGATCGGGCTCCTCGCGGGCGAGCTGGTCGCTCAGGTGCTCGAGGGCCAACTCGGTCGCCTTCTCGGCATACTCGCGGTTGACATCATCGCCGCCGGGTTCGCTCGGGGCGGGAGGCGGTGGCGGCACGTCGCCCTGCGGCGGCAGTCCGCCGCCCTGGGGAAGCCCCGGACCATGGCCGTCCAGACCGTCCGCGCTCTCGCCCTCGGGAGGTCTGCCGTCGGGTGGTCCGTCGGCGGGCTGGCCGGGACCGGGAGGCATTTCGTCGGCGGGCGGATCCGTAGGAGGTTGATCGCCAAGAGGGGGACTGTCATCGGCGGGTCGACCGGTCCCCACTCCCGGCTGGTCGTCCTGGGCATCGGGAGATCGTTCGGCGGGCAAGTCGCCACCGGGCTGGTCGCCCAAGGGACCCTCACCCGCTTGGGGAGCCGCCCCGCTCCCTTCGTCGGCGGGCGTCGTCTCGCCGGCGGAGCCGAGGCCCTCTTCCGGAGCACGCTGGCCACCCCCTTCCTCGCCGCCGCCGGCCTGATCGCCGGAGACCTCGCCCACCGAGTCGCTCTCGTGATCCTCCGTGCTCGGTGAGTGTGCCTCCGGCGGGTCGGTAGGATCCCCTTCATCGATTGGGGGCGGGGTCTTCGGACGCTCGCGGAGGTCCTCCATGGGTTGCGGGGTCGGTTCGGGATCGGCCGACGGCCTTCCCGCTCCCCCCTCGCCGCCCACTTCAGCCTGGGAATCGCCGGCATCGGGAGTCTCTTCCCCGCCGGGCTCTTCGCCGAACTGCTGCTCGGCTTGAGGCGCCCCGTCGCCGCCGCCGGGGCGCTCCTCGGGTGCAATCGCCTCTTCGGCACCGACGGGCCCATCCTGCGGGTCCGGCTCCGTGGGATGATCGCCGGGAGGACCGTCCTCCACTTCGCCGGGCTGTTGGCCGACCGGGGAATCGGCTGAGGGGTCGGGCGATTGCTCCCCCGGCCCCTCGGCTCCCAATTGCTGTTCGCCGGTGGGTGGCTGCGGCCCGTCGTCGAGTTCGGCTGGACTGGGCGGCCGCTCCACGGAGGGCTCTTCGCCCGGCAACGGCTGGTCAGCAGGGGCTCGCTCGGGCGAGGGTTGCGTCGGATCGGGCTGTTCCGCCGGTTGCGATCCGTCCCCATCTTGGGGCGCCGCTTCACCGGGTTGCGGCTGGTCCGCCTCGCCATCCTGCGGCGCGGGATCCGTAGGCTGCGGCTCGGTGCGGTCGCGGTGGCGGAGGATCCGTTCGAAGGCCTCACCGGGGTTGGCCTCACCATCGACCGCTTCGGGCTCCGCGGGCTCGGTCTCCGGGGAGGCCTCGTCGCGAGCCCCCTCGCGCGCCGTTTCCTCGCCGTTCTCGCCGTCGTCGGCCGACTCTCCAGGCTGGGCATCGGCAGCCTCGCGTGCTTGGCCCTCGCCGTTCTCGCCATCGTCGGAGTCGCCCGGCTGGGCGTCGGCGGCCTCACCCGCCTGCCCCTCGCCGTCTGTTGCCTCGGAGTCGCCCTCTGCAGGCTGGGACTCGTCACCGTCCATGCCCTCGTCGTGCCCCTCCTCGCCGGGTTGGGGCGTTTCCGTCGCAGGGGGCTCTTCGGCGTGGGAATCGGATGCTTCCTCTGCCTCGCCGCCGTCTGCCTCGGCCCCCTCGGGCTGGGGCTCACCGGCCGGATCGCCCGGCTGCTGCGCATCCGCCGCCGGGTCCGGGCGTTGGGCGTCGGCAGCATCTTCGCCGGCCTGGGGGTCGACGATCGTGATCCACCGCGGGGCCGTTTCGGCTCGGTTGGCCACCGGCTCCTTGTTGTCGACCGCTTCGAAGCGGTAGCTGACGTCGTCGCCCACCGAAACCCCCAGCGCCTGGGGCCGGAAGCGGTACGAGGCCTCGAAAGGCCCCTCGTGGCCCGGCTCCGGGGCGGGCCTGTCGAGCAGGGGTGCGATCGAAAGCGGCTCCCCTTCGCGCTCGGCTAGCAGGGCCACTCGGCGCAGGGCGAAGTCGGGGTCTTCGGCGCGGACGCGGAGCACCAGCTCCCCGTCGAGCGGCAGGCCGACGTGTTCCCCCGGCGGGTCGACCATCTGGACGACGGGCGGCTCGTCGGGGATCGTCTCGATGCGGTAGCGGATGGGTCGCTGGTTCCGCCGTCCCATGGCGTCGGTGAACAGCAACTGGTACGACTCGTACTCGCCGACCGCCGGATTGTCGTCGCGCATAGTCAGCGTGAAGCTGCCGCGCGCCGTCTGCCCCTCCACTTCCATCCGCCGGCCCCGCCGCCCCGTGGAGTTCAGGTCGATCTCGGCCGACTCGATGGGGAGGTTCGCCGCCGCGCGGACCGTCACGCGCGTCCCTTCGAGGGCGCGGATGGCGCCCTGCCGCGGCACCTCCATCGGCGGCAATCCCGTGTAGTCCGGGTATTCGTAACGGACGCCTTCGACGACGATCGTCGGCGCCGTCTCCACATCGATGCGGAAGCGGGGCGTACGGCCGTCGCCGGCGGCCAGGTAGTATTCCAAACCCTGCTGAAGCCCTTCGCTCGCCGGCGGCAGCGCGGCACGGTAGCGGAAGTCGCCCGCGGGCACCTGCATGGGCACCGCCTGGTCGCGGCTCTGGCCGTCGTCGGTGGTGAAGTAGACGAAGACCTCCTCATCGTCGCGAAGGCCTTGCACCGCAGCCGAAATGCTTACGTGGTCGCCGTAGAATGCCGTGGTGCTCCCAGGGTCGACGTCGGCGATGCGGACGCGCGTCGGCGCGGCGATCTCGGCCCACGGCCAGAGAACCCGGGCCGCCGAGACCAGCGGGTTCTTCGGCGAGAGCACGAGGTAGAGGGCGAAGATCGCCGCCACGGCGACGAGCAGATAACCCAGGCGGACCAGCGGCGTGCGGTCGACCACCGTCTCGAGACGGACCGTCTTCAGGTCGCGAGCGGCTCGATCGCGGAGGGCCCCGTAGACGACCTGGGAGAACCCCCGCTGATGCCCCCGGAGCAGCAGGAAATTGACCAGGCTGTTCTTCAGGCTCGGCTGGCTCTGCTCGATGGAATGCGCCGCGTAGACCGGATTGATCCGACGGGTAACGGCGGGGACCACGGCAGCCGCCAGATACCACCCCCCCAAACCCAGTAGCCCCGCCAGCAGAAGGACCCTCCCCCAGAAACCGAACCCACCGGGGATGAGCCAGTGGTCCAGCAGCGCCGCGGCGAAGAGGTAACTCAGCGCGCCCAAGAGCAGGACCACCACGCCGACCGAGATGTCGGCGGCGCGGACCTGCCGCTGCGTCGCCGCCAGGCGGCGCTCGATGTACGCATCGGCTTGGGACAGAGGGGGTGGGGTTCCTGCCGGTCGCGGTGGTGAGGGCGCCGTTCCACTCGCCATGGGGATCTCCGGGAGTTGCAGGTGCCGCGGGGTTACCCGTGCCGCGCGCCACAGGATGCCGAACCTCGCCCCTGCTGCGTACCGAAGGATGCCGCTGAGCCTATCCGTGCGGTGCCTCCGTCGGCGTTCGCAACAGCCTCCCCCCGGCAGACAGGCGTCCACCCTGCGCCGCCGCGCTCTCTTCTCATATTATAAGTATGGACGCCGTTGGGACCCCAGGGATTCCCTCTTTTCGGCGTTATTTCCCCGGGTTGGGAAGGTGCGGCCATTCGGGACCCTTCGCGGGCCGGGAGCCGCCCACCCCTCGGGCATCGGGTTATCTGCCCTACCGTTGGACGGCCTGGAACCAGTCGAAGAACTCCGCGGGGATGCGGCGGGGCTGTCCGCTGGCGAAGTCCACGAAGGCCCAGCGGGTCTCGGCCCGCGCCAGGAGGAGGGAAGGGTCGGCGCGGTGGATCTCGTAGCGCCGCAGGCAGGTGGCCCGCTTGAGTTCGGCGATCCAGGTCTCGACGACGATCGCCTCGCTCCGGAAGGCCGGCCGCAGGTATTCGATGCGGTGGATGCGCGCCACCCAGCCGCACCCCAATTCCAGGTACCGTTCCACGGGCCAGCCGTTGGCGGCCGAATGGGCGATGCCCGCCGCCTGCATCCAGGCGACGTAGGCGACGTTATTGGCGTGCCCGACCCAGTCGATCTCGTCGCTGCGGACGGTGTGACGGTGCCGGTAAATCTTGATCATCGTACAACGGTTCCCAGCAGACTCTCCTCGGCTGCGGCAAAGCATCTTCTGCCGCGATGCCCCCTCCGCCGTCTGCGATCATTCCGCGGCGATCTGGGCGAGACAGCGGTACAGGTAGTCGATGCTTTCGCGAGCGAGCCGCTCCGGGCCCGGGTCGTAGTCGAACACCTCCACGGAGACCCAGCCACGATAGTCGACTTCCCCGAGGGCCGCGAGAATGGGCACGAAATCGAGCTCCCCAAAGCCCGGCCCGCGGCAGTTGGGATCGTTGGCGTGGAAATGGACGAGCAGCGCATGGTGCCGGCGGACTATCTCTGGGATGGGCAGCGCTTCGGCGGACATGGCCAGGCAGTCGAGGTTCAGGCGGACGGCCGGGGCGGCCACGCGCTCGATGAGCTCCACGGCCTCGTCGGCGGAACAGAGGAAGTCGCAATACGGGGGCGAAAGGGGCTCGACGGCGAGGAGGACTTCCGTCGCCTCGAGCGCCGGCACGACCCGTTCCAGCACGTCGGTAACGTGGTCCAGGGCCTCCGCGCGGGAAACGCCGGGGAGGAGGTTGCGCTGCTGGGGAGAACCGAGGACCAGGACACGGCCTCCCAGGTCGCGGCAGAGGCGGGCGAGGTCGCCGAGGTAGTCGGCCGTGGCGGCACGGACGGCAACCTCCGGACTCGCCAGATGCAGCCCGCTGGTCTTCGCCAGCAGCCAGTGGAGGCCGGTCACCTCGAGGCCGGCCGCCTCGGCGGCCCGCCGCGCCGTGACGCGTGCGGCGGCGGGAATCTCCGCGGCCGTCGCCCCCAGGGTGAACGGGGCGATCTCGATCCCCCGGTAACCGCACTCGGCGGCAAAGGCCGCGGTCCGCTCCAGCGGCCACTCGCCGAACGTCTCGTTGCAGATGGCGAACTTCACGATCTCTCCTCGCTGCGGGCCGTACTCCGCACGATCCGGACCGGCGGGACCGTGCCGGATGCCCAGGGCGGCTTCAAGAACGGCAAGACGACCGCCACGGGACCCGGTGCACCGCACGGTCACTCTTCGAAGAGCGTCCGCTCCGCGCCGCCCCTGCCGCGGGGCTGCCGCCGCCGGCCGGGTTGCCGATCTTCCAAGCGGCGGCCGTTGGCCGTGCTGGGCACGCTGACCAGCGGCTCGGCGGCGCCGTCCAGCGGGTCGCCGGGGGCGGTCCCCTTGAGCCGCTTCTCGATCCGCCGGCAGTACTCTTGGGAGAGCTCGAAGCCCAGGTAGCGGCGTCCGAGCTTCCTGGCCACCGCCAGCGTGGTGCCGCTGCCGGCAAAAGGATCGAGCACCAGCTCCCCCTCGTTGCTGCACGCGCGGATGATGCGGCCTAAGAGCTGCTCGGGCATCTGGCAGCCGTGCCAGCCGGCCCGCTCCTTGAAGGTGCCGCAGACGCGGGGGAAGTACCAGGTGTCCTCCTCCGCCTGGAAGCCGTCGGGGAGGTCCTGGGGCCGGAGGATCCAGGTGTCGTCGGGCATGCGGCCCGTGGGGTTGGCCCTCCGGTCGCCGTAGACGAGCTGGCGGGCGGAGGGAACGCGGATCGCCTCGACGTTGAACGTGAAGGCCTCCGGGTCCTTGACCATGTGGAAGAGGTGCGCGTGGGAGCGGCTGAACTTGAGCTTGCAATGGACGCCGAAGGTGTAGTACCAGACGACCCAGCTTCGGCAGGTGAGCCCGTGCTCCCGCTGGAGCATGAGCTTCAGCTCGGCGGCGTACTCGTCGCCGATGGCCAGCCAGAAGGTCCCCGCCGGCTTGAGAACCCGCACGACCTCGGCCGTCCAGTCGCGGGACCAGGCGAGGTAGCGGTCGTACTCCAGCTTGTCGCGGTAGACGTCGTAGTCGTAGCCGATGTTGAAAGGGGGATCGGCGAATACCAGATCCACCGAGCCGTCCTCGAGCTTCTTCATGCCCGCGATGCAGTCGCCGTGGACGAGGCGGCCGCCGGGAGAGGCCTTGCGTGCTGCCATCTTGTGAAGGAGATTCCAGGGTTGGGGGCGCGTAGGCCGGGCGTTCCTGCCCGGCAGCGAAGGAAGACGCGAGACCCGTGGTCGAGGGGGGGACCCCGGCGCGTCCGCCACTGGCGCCTCGTTCTATCCCATCTGGTGGCAGTATACTGGATGCGGCGAGCCTGTAAACTCTCCCACCACGACAAGGCCGCTTAGCGATAAGGCGGCAACCGTTTACGGGGGACTGTCCCGATTTTCGCGGCCGTAGACGGTATTCCTCCTGGATAAGGCTATTCGGCCGCGAAAATGGGACTGTCCCCTTCGCCCGGCCCGTGCACGGTTACCTAAGGCGAGAAAATGAGTAAACGCAAGGTATCCACGAAGAACGACGAGCTTCTTATCCACCTCCTCGCCGAGGCCGCCTACCCTCGCGACGCCCTCCCCTACACCGACGAGTTCGAGCGCCTCTGGCGAGAGTACCACAAACTAACCGGCAA
>SKOZ01000020.1 GCA_007119795.1 Planctomycetales bacterium
ACAGCGCCGTGGAGATGCGGATGGGGAGGCGGTCTCCCTGCTGGTTGACGATGTGCGCCGTGGCGTTGACGACCGGCCGGCCGCTGGTCATCGTCCGCCGCAGGGCGCAGCGAGTCTCGCAGATGTTGGCGTGGAACACGTCGCAGCAGGGCCGGCCGACGGCGCGCGTGCGGGGCACTCCGGTGATCTCCTCGGCGGCCTTGTTGAAGGCCGTGATCCGCCAGTTGCGGTCCACCGTGAAGACGCCTTCGTTGATCGAATCGAGGATCGTCGCCTCGCGCTGCCGCGACTGCTTCGGCTCGGCCATTACCGCCTTCCCTTCGCACACCGGACGCCCCCCTTGGCTCGACCGCGCTATCCCCACGATAGCGGACAGGGACCAATCGTGCAAGTTGCCGCTCAGGCAGGCACTAATCGTGCAAATTGCCCGCACTCGGCCGCAGCCGGGAGAAGGGATTATCCGCAACGCCTTTGGCATCAACTACTTAGGGTGTCGCGATCCACGGTGCCTGATTTGGCATGAAGATTGCCAAAGAGAAATGGGGAAATCATCGTGCCGCTGGCTACCTGCCGGCCCTGTCGGTCTACCGCACCGACGTGGCCCGCTCGCTGACGGCACACCCGTAACCTGGCATCCCCTGGACACCGACTTGGACCCGGATCGCCTCTACGACGCCTACGACGACTTCGACGACGACGACCTGGTCGCCGAGGAGGCGATCCAGCAGTACCGCAACGTCGATGGCCTGGCCGTCGCCGCGCTGGTTGCGGGGTTCCTCTCGCTGCTGGCCCTCTTCCACTGGGCGCTCTTTCCCATACCCGTTGCCGCCATGGTCCTCGCCTGGCGGGGATGGCAGCGGATCGAGGCGGCTCCGGAAGAGAGGACAGGCCGCCCCCTGGCGGGCGCTGCCGTGGCGATGGCGTTCGTCTTCTGGGCCGGTAGCTGGGGCTGGGGCGCGTACAGTTACCTTTACGAGATTCCCAGCGGCTACCAGCGAGTCAGCTACAACATGCTCCAACCCGACCCTGACGATGAGGAGGAGATACCCGAGGCCGCCCGGGAGCTGGACACGCAACGGATATTCATCTTCGGCTACATGTACCCGGGCCGCCAAATTCAAGGGCTCACCGAGTTTCTCATGTCGCCGGCGCGGGCTGATTGCCCTTATTGCATTCCCAATCCGAAACCCACGGAAATCATCCACGTACGACTCGTCGGCGACCGCGCTACCACCTTCACCACCAAGCGGGTCGGCGTCGGGGGCGTCTTCCACGTGGACCGCTCCGAGAAGTACGTCGGCGCCGTTTACCGCATCGACGCCGACATCGTCCGCTGAAGCCCTCGACTCTCCTCGACTCGTCCATCGCCCTCAATACTCCACATGAGGGGAACATGCCCCTCGGTAATCTGATTCGCGCCACCGACCCGTCGTGCACGTTGCCAATTACATCCAGTTTATTCGTGCATATTGCGCGACCGCGATATCGGCCGAACATGGCGCATGCTCGCAACCCGTTTATTGACAAGGCGTTGCGACAGCACTTATTTGTCTTCAGCATGGCATGGGGATTGCTCATAAGACGCGCGGGCTCCCTCTGCGGCTTGTGAAGCCCTTGAGGTTCCGTCCTCAATTTGACGGCCATCGGCATCGGAGATGCCCGTCATGCAGCAACTGAAGAAGACGCTTGTCGAACCGGTTGGCGGCGAACTCAGCTACTTCCCTCGGAAGGTCCGAAAGCAGGTGGCCTTGGCAGGTCACACAGTGAAGCCACTGGTACTTCAATTCGTTGGGGGCTACTGGGGCGGGAAGACTCTGCGTAGCGACTCGCGCGACTACAATGAACATCTTCTGGCAGCAGCGTGTTATCAGATGTCACATCATGGCGCAGTCGGAGAGGCATGCGTTGAACTCTCGTCCGATGCAGCGGAGTTCGCCATACGGCATGGTTGGGCGCCGCCTCAGGAAGCCCATTTGTGGGGTTATGACCGTTATTCCATCACCGAACGTCGAGAAACGGCAACAGAACTTGTCGTAACCCTTGCGTACCAACCGACGGGGTACTCATAAGGTACGCGACCCTTGCAGTTTGCGCAGGGATGGAGATCATCCCTGCAATAGCACATGTTTGACATTCCCAGGTGGGCAAACCCGAGTAATTCCAACACCCCACGCCGATCATTGTGGCATCTTCCGGTTAAGCTCCTTCAGGGGTTCATCGGATAAGCACAGCTTCGCTACGAGGTCGGCTGAGCACAACCTTTTGCCAAAGGAGGCACGCCATGAGTCCTGTGGATTATCCAGCAATGCACATGGCGAACCGTGACGCAGACCGTGAGCACGTGATGTGGCTAGAAGACATCGGCCGATGGCGTGCCGAGCATCGGCGCGCGGCGGCAATGCTGGCACAGGCCCAAGCAGCATTGCTGGAGCATGATGCGGCTCTGGAGTCGCATGCCGAGACTGTCCGCAGTCACGAGTCACGTGTGCAGCGGCACGAGCGAGCCATTGCCGAGCAGCAGCGCGGTAGTAGTGCCATCGAGCGCGACGAGTTGATCGATACGCATCGCGAATACCAGGCCCAACACGACCGGGCCCGCGAGGCTCATCAACGGATCAAGGCACATCATGGCATGGTCACCGCAGAGATCAGGCGGCTGACCGAAACACTCTCCGCTCCCATGTGAGCTCCCCCCAAGGCCGATCGTGAAGGAGCCGGAATGAACGATGGCCGGGATGCGGAGCCTCCAGGGAAGCGGGCACTTGGAATCGAATCCGTTACGCAGTGTATTGTGCTGTGTTGCTGGCCCGCGCCTGAAAGATCGGCCTGCTCGCCCTTCACGTTATTCCCCCTGAAACGCCGCCCAATCGTGGTATTCCGTAAGCATGACCGCGGGTGTTCGCCGTGTCTTGTGCCGGTACCCTGGCCGAAACCGTGATGCAGAGGGTGCAATACACTGGGCTAACGACCTGGACGCCACAATCAACTGACTGGCATCCCAACAGGAAGGACAATACGATGTACAACATTCTTACACGGCGCAGGTTCATGCGAACCGCGGCGGCAGGTTCTGCCGCACTGGTGTGGGGGGGTGCCCCCAGGATGCCCATGGCATTCGCCGCAAAGGCGGACAGGCCGGCGCTGCTTGGCGGCACGCCGGTGCACCAGGCCGCCTGGCCTGGGTGGCCCCAGTGGCGCGAGTCCTGGGAGCCAAGGATCATCGAGGTGTTGCGAAGCGGACGATGGTCCTGCTCCGATGGTGGAGGGGAGGTGGCCGATTTTGAGACGGCCTACGCAAACCTGCTCGGCGCCAAGCGCTGCGTGGCCACGGCCAGCGGTACCACCGCCCTGGTGACCGCCATGCACGTCCTGGGGGTGGATGCCGGGGACGAAGTGATCACCTCCCCCTTCACGTTCATTGCGACATACAACACGATTCTCATGCTCAAGGCCTTGCCGGTGTTCGCCGACACGGATCCGGCGACATTGACGATGGACCCGGCCTCGATCGAACGGAAGATCACCGAGCGCACCCGCGCGATCGTCCCGGTGCATGTATATGGTCTGCCCTGCGACATGGACCCGATCAACGCCATCGCCGAGAAGCACAACCTCCCTGTCATCGAGGATGCGTGCCAAGCCTGGCTGGCGGACTACCAGGGCCGCAAGTGCGGCACTCTGGGCCACCTGGGCTGCTTCCAGAACTCGAAGCACATCCCCGCCGGCGAGGATGGTGCCATCAGCGGCGACAGCGATGAACTGCTCGACCGCTGCAACAGTTTTCGTAACTGCGGGCGCGCCCACGGCACATTCCGGGGCAGCGGCTATTTCAGCCACGGCACCAATTGCCGGATGACCCACTACCAAGCGGCCATGCTGTCGCAGCAGCTCGACAAGCTGGTAGCGGAGACCGAGCGGCGGCGCGACAACGCAGATCGCCTCACCGCCCACCTCAAGGATATCCCGGGCATCCAGCCGGTGCGTTTGCCGGAGAGCAGCCGAGCCGTCTGGCATCTCTACCCCTTCCGCTACGATGCGGCCCAGTTTCATGGGCTGCCGCGCGACGGCTTCATCCGCGCCCTTCGCACCGAAGGAATTCCTTGCAGCGGCGGCTATCGTGAGCAGTACTACGACGGCCTGATCGATGAGGCAATCAAGTCGCGAGGCTTCACACGCCTCTTCTCCGCGACTCGACTGAAGGAATACCGGGACAGTCTCGCACACCTTACCGGTAACAAGCGAGTCTGCGAAACCACGGTCACACTGTTCCACAGCATGCTCCTCGCCGACCGGGGCGACATGAATCACATCGTCGCCGCGATCGCCAGGATTCAAGCCAACAGTGCAGCGCTGGCGACGGCTCACAAACCAGCGACCACGATGACCGAAACGCACAAGACGACGGCGTGACCCCTTGGCCGACGCCGGGGAACAGCGCGCGGAACTCCTCGTGGCGATGAAATTCGAAGCATGGTGGATAGCGACCGAACTGAGAAGCTTCCGTGTTCCTTCGTATTCGCCAAGCACCGAGAGGTTGCATAGCTTGGAATCAGCGTGCGCCACGCTGTGACAAGTCAGTGGGTAACCCCTCAAAAAGAGCACGTGGCTGAACTTGGTGCGACCATGGATATCTCCGCCGATGGATGGTTTCACGAGACGCTCGATGGGCCGCGTTGTGAGTTCGCCTGTATTCAATACCGTCATTTCGGCTTTGCACTGCCCCGGAAGGATGTTGAGGGTCTTTCCGAGCGCTTGGCGTCACTACTGGAAATGGGCCGATGTCACAACGATAACGACAGTGTGCTGTTTGTCGACTGGAGTCAGGAACCCCAAGGATCGGTGATGATTGCTTTCCGCCCCGATCACGACTGTCAGGGTCGGTACTACGACATCCCCAAGGATGCTGCCATCACGTTGCTCGCAAAGCTGCGGCGCCTGCTAGAAAGATGATATTGTTAGATCCGATGCATTCACCTTCCAGCAGGACATTGGGCGCCTTCGAGACGTATACCGTTTCGACAACGGCGTTGCATCGTGCGAATAACGCGACAAACGTCGCGCCAGGAACATTCAGGCAATGAAAGCGCGCCTCGGCGGGGAGACTCTAGCTGTTGGAAGGTCTTACCAGCAGAGCCAACTGAGGCGACCGTCACGACATTTCGATCCGCATCCACCATTGCTGGTACAACCAGAGCGACAAGCCGTTGCGTGTTGTTTGTGGCCATGCCCTCCCCCGACGCACCGAGCAGACGCAATTGCTGTGGCCGTGCGCGTTGCACCGGCTTTGTTGGGCGCATCTGCTGCGCAAGGCAATCGCCCTGGCCCTGCGCAACCCGGAGAACCGAGTACGCGCGTTTTCTCAAGTCGCTGTTTGCGATTTACCGCAGGGGAGTACGGATAGCGCGTGACAGACGGTTCTCGATGGGGCGGGCCGCCAGGGTGAAGCAGCTGCAGACGCAGATTCGCCGGCTTTGCCGTCGTGCGGGGGAAACGACCAACGATGAAACGCCAGCGGACGAGAAAACGTTTGTGCTTCTGCAGAACGAGTTGGTGAACAACATCGAGAAACTCTTCGTATTCGTGTTGCATCCGGGGGTCGAGGCCACGAACAACCGCAGTGAGCGGCAGGCGCGTTCGGAGGCGATGGCCCGTCGTACGCCGCGGACCAGCAAGACGGACCGCGGGGCGCGGCGGCGCGGTATCCTCATGAGTGTGCTGGCCAGCTTGTCGAAACGGCTCAAGCCATTCACGCTCTACAACCTTCTGGCAGAGATCGACCGTTGGCTCCAAGCCGGCCGCTCGGTGTTCCAACAGGAACTCGCTCATCTTCACCACGCCACCGGACCTCCATCTCCCGAACGCCCATAGCATTTGTGGGCTTCCCTTCCACCTCTGATCCTACTCATCCACCGCACCACTTCCCGACCCCCAGGGAAAATGGACGGGTACACATCAACCTGTTCCAGGATGACCCCGCGGAGCGGGGCGATGATTGACGACCGCGATCGTACGCTGCGGATCGCGACCCGGGTTTGCCGTGGCTGGGAAGGCCTCTCGCGGCCGAATGGCTTTCTCGATGAGGATTACCTTCGACGGCCGCGAGAATTGGGACAGTCCCCGGCCACGTCGAGCCCCAGCCGCGAAGCCGTCTCCCGGATGCCGCACCCCGCCGCCGCCTCCGCGGCTCGTGCGCCACAGCTCGTGGGGAGTCCGGTCAGGACCACCTCAGCCACACGGTGCCAGGAGTTGGGGGCAGGGGGCAGGAGTCGGGGGTACCCGGCGGTTCGCTACGACGTGCTGCGCGAGCGGTGGTCGCCGGTTACGAGGATCCCGGCTGCGATCGACAAGCCCAGCCAGAAGGCTACGGGAATCCGCCGTCGGTTGGGGACCGCTGCGTCCAATCGTCTTCCGATCGGCCCCGGTCCCCCGGATCTGGGAAGGAGATAGCATCGTGTTACGCGGGCGCTGCGAAGCGGAGCTTCGCGGAGGTGCGTCCTCAAGCTGGAGCTTGGGGAGAGGGAATGGTGGGGACGAGGGAGGAATCCCTGCCTGTTATAATCGCTGCGAAGGAGGATCGCCATGCGAGACAAAGAACGAGCGGCCGACGGCATGCGCCCGGTCCGCATCACGCGCGGCTTCACCCGCGCGGCCCCGGGAAGTGTGCTGTTCGAAGCGGGGGAGACCATGGTCCTTTGTACGGCCAGCCTGGCCGAGGAGGTCCCGCCATGGATGATCGGCCAGGACCGCGGTTGGGTGACGGCCGAATACGGCATGCTCCCCGGGAGCACCAGCCCGCGGAAGCGACGCGACCGCGGCGGTCCCGTGGAGGGGCGGACGCTGGAGATCCAGCGGCTCATCGGCCGCAGCCTGCGGGCGGCGGTCGACTTGGCGGCCCTGGGCCCGCGGACGATCACCCTCGACTGCGACGTCCTCCAGGCCGACGGCGGCACGCGGACGGCGTGCATCACGGCGGCCTTCGTAGCCCTCTGCGAGGCGATCACCACCATCGGGGAGCGGCTGCCCGAACCGCAGCGGCTCCCCCTGACCGGCAGCGTGGCGGCCGTGAGCGTGGGGCTGGCCGAGGGGGAACCGCTGCTCGATCTAGACTACGCCGAGGACGTGGCGGCCGCGGTGGACATGAACGTGGTGATGACCGGCGACGGCCGCCTCGTGGAAGTTCAGGGAACGGGTGAGGGAACCACCTTCACCGAGGAGGATCTTTCGGCGATGCTCCGCCTGGCTCGCAAGGGGATCGCCGAACTGACCGGGTTCCAGCGCACCGCACTGGGCGAGCGGTGGCCGCTGCACTCGGTTTCGGGGCGTTGAGGGGAGGGCCCATAGCCACCGGCGGCCCAGCGAAGCGGCGCTTCGCGGAGGTGCGCCCCCAAGCTGGAGCTTGGGGACGAGGGATGGCGGGGACGAGGGAAGCCGTGCCCATCATTTTGGTGTATACTGTCGTCTGCAGTCCAGCGGATAGGCGAGGAAGACCCGCGGAGCGGTTGGCGGCGACCGGCTGCCTCCTCCGTCCGGATCGAGTTGCCGTGATCCCACCCACCGCGCGAGTTCTGTATGCCCCCCCGGCCGACGATCGTCCTTTCCCGATTCCGCGAGCACGACTCCCGGCGGCGCGCCCGCGAGGATGCCCTCTTGGAGGCGCTGGCCGCCCGCGGCGGCTTGCGCGTGGTGGTGGTTCCCCTCCTCACGGACATTTCCCCGGAGGGGCCCAGCGTGGCGCGGCTCAAGGCGGCGGCCGGCGAGTTGGTCGTGCTCTCCTGGCTGCACCCGCGGGCGGCCTTCTGGACGCTCTGGGCGCTGGGTGTTCGCGGGGAGGCGCCGGAGCCGGCCGCCGCGGAGGACGCGGGCGCGCAGCAGCCGATCCGCTGCCTGTCGCTGGAGGGCGAGGCCGGCGCGGCCGGGGATCTGGCGGCGCTCGAGGCGCTGCTGGGCCTGCCGCCCGCCGGCGCGGGGCCGAGCACCATCGAGGAGATCGACGAGGCGACGCGGCCCCGCTGGTACCCGGTGGTCGACTTCAGCCGCTGCAGCGGCTGCCTGGAGTGCCTCGAGTTTTGCCTCTTCGGCGTCTTCGGCATCGGCCCGGAGGACGAGGCGGCGGTCGAGCAGCCCGACGCCTGCCGCAATGGCTGTCCCGCCTGCGCGCGGGTTTGCGGCGCCCGCGCGATCATCTTCCCGCTCTGCGACGATCCGGCCGTGGCCGGCGACCTCGAGGCCGCTATGGACCGCCCTTCCCCCGGCCTGGCGCCGGGAAACCCGCTGATCACGATGATCGAACCCGAGGGCCAGCCTTCACCGGCTGAGGACCGCGAAGCGCCGCCACCGCCCGACCGCCTCGACCGGCTGGTCGACGAGATCGACGATCTGTAGGGAGGAGGCGGCCGAGTTCCGAGGAACCCCCATGTGCAGAAGGCGGGGAACAGAATTCTGCGAATGCCGCTACGGGCCTGCGCGGCGGCTTCTGCCCCCTCATTCCTACGGCTTGATTGCTGCCCCCCCGGTGTGCTAACATTGAGCGATTTTGCATACCCTGCCAGGGCTCGATCGAGCAAAGGAACCCAACACGTGCCGCGCCGCGACGACATCCATAAGATTCTCCTCATCGGTTCCGGTCCGATTGTCATCGGCCAGGCGTGCGAGTTCGACTACTCGGGCACCCAGGCATGCAAGGCCCTCCGCGAGGAGGGGTACGAAGTGGTGCTGGTGAACTCGAACCCGGCCACGATCATGACCGATCCGGAGATGGCCGACCGCACCTACATCGAGCCGCTCACTTGGGAGATGGTTGCCAAGGTGATCGCGCGGGAGCGGCCCGACGCTTTGCTCCCCACGCTCGGCGGCCAGACGGGCCTCAACCTGGCTATGGCCCTGGACCGCCACGGCGTGCTGGCGGAGTACGGCGTGGAGCTGATCGGGGCCAACGCGGCGGTGATCGCCAAGGCCGAGGAGCGCGACCGGTTCAAGGCAGCCATGGAGCGGATCGGGATCGAGGTCTGCCGCGGCGAGACGGTCCGCACGCTCGACGAGGCCCGCCGCGTGCTGGGCGAGATCGGCCTCCCCTGCGTGGTGCGGCCCAGCTTCACCCTCGGGGGAACCGGCTCGTCGATCGCGTACAACCGCGAGGAGTTCGACCACCTGGTGTCCGCGGGCATCGAACAGTCGCCCATCGGGCAGGTGCTCCTCGAGGAGTCGATCATCGGCTGGAAAGAGTTCGAGATGGAGGTGATGCGCGACAAGGACGACAACTGCGTAATCATCTGCGCCATCGAGAACTTCGACCCCATGGGCGTGCACACCGGCGACTCGATCACCGTGGCCCCCGCGCAGACGCTTACGGACAAGGAGTACCAGCGGATGCGCGACGCCTCGCTGGCCGTGATGCGCGAGATCGGCGTGGAGACGGGCGGCTCGAACATCCAGTTCGCCATCCACCCGGAGAGCGGGCGGATGGTGGTCATCGAGATGAACCCCCGCGTGAGCCGCTCCAGCGCCCTGGCCTCGAAGGCCACCGGCTTCCCCATCGCCAAGATCGCCGCCAAGCTGGCCGTGGGCTACCGGCTCCACGAGCTGCCCAACGACATCACCCGCAAGACCCCCGCCTGCTTCGAGCCGACGATCGACTACGTGGTGACGAAGATCCCGCGCTTCGCCTTCGAAAAATTTCCCGAGGCCGATCCCACGCTGACCACGCAGATGAAAAGCGTGGGGGAGACGATGGCCATCGGGCGGACCTTCAAGGAGTCGTTCCAGAAGGCCCTGCGGGGGCTGGAGGTGGGGAGCTTCGGCTTCGGCTGCGACGGCAAGGATCTCTGGGGGACCTCCAAGCAGCCCTCGCTGGACGAGGTCCGCTCCAAGCTCACCAAGCCCAACGAGCAGCGAGTCTGGAACCTCCGCTATGCCATGAAGTACGGCCTCTCGCTCGATGAGATCTACGATTTGACGGGCATCGACCGCTGGTTCCTCGACAACCTCCTGGAGATCGTCGAGCTCGAGGAGGTCCTCCGCGGCGCCGGCGGTCTCGGCGGCGTCGACGACGCCACCTTGCGGAAAGCCAAGCAGTTCGGCTTCTCCGACCGCCAGTTGGCCACCCTCTGGGATACCTCGGAGATGTCGGTCCGCGAGGAGCGGAAGCGGCGCGGCATCGTCGCCACGTTCAAGGCCGTCGACACCTGCGCCGCCGAGTTCGAGGCCTACACGCCCTACTACTACTCGACCTACGAGGAGGAGGACGAGATCCCGCCCAAGCCCCCCGGCAAGCGGCGGGTCGTGATCCTAGGCGGCGGTCCGAACCGCATCGGCCAGGGGATCGAGTTCGACTACTGTTGCTGCCATGCCAGCTTCGCGCTCCGCGAGCTGGGGATCGAGTCGGTGATGGTGAACTCGAACCCCGAGACGGTGAGCACCGACTACGACACCAGCGACCTCTTGTTCTTCGAGCCGTTGACCACCGAGGACGTACTCAACATCTGCGACCGCGTGGCGCCCGACGGGGTGATCGTGCAGTTCGGCGGGCAGACGCCCCTGAACCTGGCTCGCGCCCTGGCCAACGCGGACGTCCCCATCATCGGCACCAGCGTCGATACCATCGAGGATGCCGAGGACCGCGAGAAGTTCGCCGACCTGCTGCGTGCCGTCGGTCTCGAACAGCCGGCCAACGCCATCGCACGCACCGTGGCCCAGGCCCGCAGCGCCGTCTCCAAGGTGGGCTACCCGGTGCTGGTGCGGCCCAGCTTCGTCCTCGGGGGCCGGGCCATGGAGATCTGCTACGACGACGCCCAGTTCGAGCGCTTCGTGGCCGAGGCCTTTCTGGCCGCCCAGGGGCAGCCGGTGCTCATCGACCGCTTTCTCGAAGACGCCGTCGAGGTCGACGTCGACGCCATCGCCGACGGCGAGACCGTGGTGGTCGCGGGCGTCATGGAGCACATCGAGGAGGCGGGCGTCCACTCCGGCGACTCGGCCTGCGTGATCCCCCCGTACAGCCTCCCCGGCCCCGTGGTGGCCGAGATCCGTTCGGCCACCGAGGCCATGGCTCGGCGGCTGGACGTGCGGGGGCTGATGAACGTCCAGTTCGCCGTCAAGGATGAGGACGGCAAGCCGGTGGTCTACGTCCTGGAGGTCAACCCGCGAGCCAGCCGCACGGTCCCCTTCGTCTCGAAGGCCACGGGTGTGGCTTTAGCGAAGGCGGCCGCCAAGGTGATGGTGGGCGTCTCCCTCGCCGAGCAGGGACTCACCAGCGAGCCGATCCCCGCGCACGTCTCCGTCAAGGAGGTCGTGCTCCCCTTCGTCAAGTTCGCCGGCGTGGACATCGTGCTCGGGCCGGAGATGAAGTCCACCGGCGAGGTGATGGGGGTCAGCGAGCGGTTCTCGATCGCCTTCGCCAAGGGGCAGCTTGCCGCCGGAACCGTGCTCCCGCAGGCGGGGAACGTCTTCGTCAGCGTCGCCGACCGCGACAAAGACGAGATGCTCGAGCTGGCCCGGCGGCTCGACGAGCTCGGCTTCAACCTGCTGGCCACCCGGGGCACCGCCGCCCGCCTCGAGGCCATGGGCGTGCGGGTGAAGCGGCTGAAGAAGATCCAGGAGGGGCAGCCCAACCTGCTCGACTACATGCTTTCCGGCGAGCTGCACCTGGTGATCAACACCCCCAGCGGCAAGGGCGCCCGCACCGACGAAGGCCGCATCCGCGCCGCCGCCGTCTCCCACGGCGTGCCCTGCATCACCACCGTCCCGGCCGCCTACGCCACCGTGCGGGCCATGGAAGCGATGCGCGAAGAATCGATGGAGGTCGAGGCAGTCCAGGACCGCTTCCCCCAGTACGGCAGCCTGACCCCCTCGGTGCCGTGAGCCGGAAAAGACTCGGCCATCTTCTGGCCCGACGGCACAGGAGCCGAGGGAAGGAGAAGAGTCGTGGCAGGCGAGCCACCACCGACAGCCCGGCACAGGAGGGGGATCCCGGCGAGGTTCCCGTAGCACATGAAGTTAGGAAGCCTGGTCTGGTTTTCGTCGCGCCAGCACCCGTTCGCCGTGCGCGAGCGGCACTGCCTGGGAGTGGATCGAACTGCGGGGGCGCAAGCCCGAAGTGGAGCTGCGGCAAGACGCGATCGCCGAGTTCACGCTGGACGGGGAGTTCAAGAGTCTCGTCGGCGAAGAGGGATCGGCGGAGGCCGCCGTGCAACTGGTCCGCGCCTGGCGGGATCGCTGCGGTGAGCTGTTCGAGACCTTTCGCGAGCGTTACGCGCAAATGAGGGTAATCGGCGCACGGAGCATGCCGGCCGGCGAGCCAACGGCGCCGAGCGCGCAGCCCGAGCAGCACGCAGAGCGGAGCCTGCCGGTGGTCGCACCACCGGCGGGCAGCGAGAACGCCTTGCCGCGCTCCGGTCGCACCCTGCCGGTTTTCGTGCCACCGGCGGGCGGCGAGAAGGCGGTGGAGCGCAGCGAGCGGCAGCCTGGCCCGGCACCACCGATCGGCGCGCGGGTGGGGCGGAACGACCCGTGCCCGTGCGGCAGCGGCCGGAAATACAAGCACTGCTGCGGGAGGCGCTGAGCCGCGGCGGACGATCCGTCGCTGCTGTTCAGGCCGATCGGGACGTTCCCCGCGGACTGGTTCGCGATCTGCTCGGGAGGAAACAGTGGACGACGGCACCCCCGCGCCTTCCATCGCCTGAGCTGCCCGGCAAACCGCCTTCACCTCAGGCGATCAATACTCCCCGAGAACCTCTCCCCCGCTGCGGGTAGCCAGGGCGCGCCAGGTGGCCCCGTCCACGGTATTGGCAATAAAGCGCACGGCGCCGTCGCCGAAGAGGGCGTTGACGCCGCCCGGGTGGCGGCTCCGTGCCGCCCGCCAACCGGGGTTGCTGTGGCGAATGCAGTCCGGCTCGTCGTGGTTCGGCGGATACCAGTGATTGTAGAGGCCGTTACGGTAGTTGCCGTCGGCCCACACGGCGCCCCGATCGGTCCGCCAGACGGCCGTCGCTCGGCAGATCTCCTCGGTCAGCTCGGTGACCGACTCCTGGACGTAGGCGTACATGGTGCGCGGATCGAGGTCGGCGCGGTCGAATCGCTCGCGCTCCCCGCCCGGTCCCAGGAGGCTCTCCGACATGAAGGCCGTGTTGCTCGTACCGTCGACGACGTCGGCGAAGCGGACGCGGGAATTGACGAAGAAGACGCCGTCGGCCTTCTCCGCCTGGCCGCCCCGCGCCCCGCTGCCCGCCGAGGCGACGTAGTTGGCCGGGCCGAAGTCTTCATAGACGCGGGTGAAGCGGTCGCTCGGACAGAGGAAGAGGTCCACGCGCTGCGCCACGGCGAACCGGTTCACGGGAAAGACACTGTTGGGCGGATCCTGGTTGCGGCCGCCGAAGAGAGGGTAGTCGAGATCGAGGGCGTCGTAGACCGCCGTCTGCTCGAGGAAGGGTGTCAGCTCCGCGAGGACCGACCAGCGGAAGTGGCCGGCGGGCACGGTGGGGTCGGCCGGCCAGGGCTTGACCTGGTAGCCGTAGGGAAAGCGACCGCGGACGTCGTGGTGGTGGTGCAGGGCCAGCCCTAACTGCCGCAGGTTGTTGGCACACGCCATCCGCCGCGCCGCCTCGCGGGCCGCCTGGACCGCCGGCAGCAGGAGGGCCGTGAGCACGCCGATGACGGCGATGACCACCAAGAGCTCAACCAGGGTAAAAGCGCACCGCCGCTTCATGGGAAGATCGATCGGCTGGGAGGGAATCGGTCTGCGGGCCGAAAAACCCCGCGGGGAACATCACGACGGCGCGCGGCCCTGCCCCCGCCGACCGGCGAGGAGGAAGGTCATGCCGAAGACGATCACGAAGACCACGGCGAGGGCCAGCGGGAGCGCGCCCCCGAAGCCGTCGGCATCGGCGGCGGCCTGGCCATCCGCGGCCGCTTCCGGTTCGGTGCCGGTAACCGGCGCCGCCTCCACGGCGGGCGGCGCGACCGCCGGCGCGGCTTGGGCCTCGTCCACGGTCAGCCGCAGGCGGGCGAAGTGGCCGGTGGCATCTTCGACGAGAAGCCGGTACGCTCCCGCCGCGACGCCTTCGAAGGCGTACCGGCCCGCCGCGTCGGTGGTGCCGCTGTGGATCACCGTGCCGCCCTCGTCCTGGAGCTGAACCGTGGCATTCGGGGCCAAGGAGCCGTCGTCGTAGAAGGCCTCCACTTCGAGGCGGCCGCTTTCGATGCGGTATTCCACTCCCAATTCATGGGCTCCCGAGGGGGCAGCGGCGAGAGACCAGAACAGGACCCCGGCCGCGATCGCAAGGGAGGAGGGAACCGAGGACCGCAAGGGAAGCGGGGGACGAGCGGCCTGTGCTCGATCGCTCTTCCGGCCGCGGGTAAGGGGCTGCATCGGCGAATCCATAAGGTATGAACGCAAGGAAAGCGGAAGCCGGGGGGCGGCGGACAAGACCACCTGCTCCTACGGCCGGATGGGCATGGTCAATGTCGTGGTGGTCGACTCGTAGTCGTACTCCGGGCGGGTCGCTTCGTCGGCGAGCTTGCGGACGCGGACCAGGAGCGTCCACAGGCCGGGCTGATCGGCGCGGAGCGGAGCGACACCCTCGCCGTCGGTCTGGATCGCGTAGCACCAGGCCTCCTCGGGCTCGAAGCCGTCGTAGGCCGCCAGCAGGAGCTCGCGGTCCGCGGGCTGGCCGTCGAAGAGGACCTGGAAGCGGATGGTCCGGCCGGCGCGCCAGCGGTCGGGGCCGTCGAGAGGGACGATCTCCAGGGGCAGGCCGGCCGGCTCCACGGCGCCGGCTCCGGGCGTGCCCGCCACGAGCAGGGCCTTGGCGGTGTGCTGGCTCCGCTGGCCGTAGTCGATGTCTCCCTCGGTAACGCTCGACTTGGGGCCCCGCCGCATGAGGCGGTTCCCTTCGGCGTCGCGCACGTAGGTAAGCACCGTCGCCTGGCGGCTGGCGGCCACCTGGTAGACGCCCGGCTCGCTTAGCGTCCGCGCGTTGGCCTGTACGGCAAGGCCCTCGCGCGCCAGCGGCGAGACCGAGCCGCCCGGGGCGATGAGATCGTACCGCTCCAGCGTCTCGGCGGCGACGGGGTTGTCGTCTGCCAGCGAGTGCCCCCAGGAGAGAAACACCGTGGTCCGCTCGCCCGGACTGGCCACCTGATAGGGGTCGGCCACGACCCGCAACTCATGGGCCTGAGCGGCCGCCGTGACGATAGACAGGGCCAGGGCGGCCACCAGCAGCGCGGGTATCTTGCGCATCGGCTCTCTCTCCATGGCTGAGGCCCGGGTCCGCTGAACCCGGCGCCGTGTTGCGGGAGGCATGGTGTTACGGAATTGAAGGAAATATTACCGCCGCCGTTTCCGGCTGTCAAGAGACCGCCGCCTGAGGACGCGAGAGACGCGGCTTGTGGGGCGGACTTCCAGGTCCGGCTCACCAGAAAGCCGCCACGCCAGTCCTTCCCGAACCGCGGGCTGATCGTCGACAATCAGAACCCGCGTCACCAGAGGAATGCCGTCTACGGCCGCGAGAATTGGGACAGTCCCCCCTGAACGGTTGCCCTTCGAACTCTTCCTCAGATTTCACCATCAACCTTCTCCACGGTCGATGCGACCCTTCTCGCGCGGCGAGCGCCCCATGACCCGACCACGATCTGCGACATCGAGACCGACAGCGCGTCGATATGTCACGGTGGCCATGGCAGGTGGCCCTTAGCGGCACAAGCGGCGAACTACCTCGACGAGCTCCTCGCCAGGGGACTCCTTGGTGACGTAGGCGTCGGCGCCGGCCTCGGCCATGGCACGCCACACGGCTCCTTCCTCATGGAAGGAGAGGCCGACCACCACGACATTCGACCACCGGCGCTTGATCTTCCGTGTGGCTTCGATGCCATTGACGACCGGCATGTCGACGTCCATGAGGATCGCGTCCGGCTGCAGCACCTCGGCCTGCTGGAGGGCCTGCTCGCCGTTGGCGGCTTCCCCGACGACTTCGAAGTCCTTCTGCCCCTTGAGCAAACCGACGAGACCCTCGCGGACGACCTGGTGATCCTCCGCCACGAGCAGGCGGATGGTGCTCCCCGCAGCGCGCGGCGCCCGCGCGCGGCTGGAAAGTGTCTCGATGCGTTCGGACTCGGCGTCTTCGGCCATCGGTGCGATCATCCGAAAACAGGCTCCCCCGCGGGGGGTCTTCTCAATTTCCAGCCGTCCCCCCACGGCCTCTAACCGTTCCTGAATATTGAACAACCCGAAACCCTCCAATTGCTGGAGACGCGATTTGAGAGCTTCGGGATCGAATCTTTCCCCTTCGTCTTCGACCTCGATCACAAGCTCTCCCCTCCGGAAGGACAATCGGAGTCGCGCTGCCATCTTCCCGGAGTGCTTCACCACATTGAGCAGCAATTCCCGTACCGCCTGGAAGAGAAATACTCGCAGATGCTCCTCGGTTCCTGGGGACTTCTCGGGTGCCTCGACGACGACCGTCAAGCCATATTTGTCGCCGAACCATGCGCCCAACCAGGTGAGCACCTCGGACAACGACCCGTGCTCGAGAACAGGGGGGCTCAGTTCCCGGCTGAGGTCCCGCGAGGTATTCAGGCATTCGTCCACCAGCGCATCGAGGCCCTCGAGCTGCTGCTTCCGTTTTTCCGTGTGGTCTTCGGTGAGGACCGCGAGGCGCATCTTGATGGCCAGGAGCAACTGCTGCAGGTCGTCGTGCAGCAGTTTGGCCATTCGCCTGCGCTCGCGGTGTTCCACTTCGTTCAGTTCGGCAGCCATCCGGCGAAGGTCCCGGGCGCGCTGCCGCGCGGTCGCGGTCCGCTCGGCCACCTGGCGCTCCAGCGACTCGTTCAGCCTGGCCAAGGCCTCCTCGGCACGCTTCTGATCGGTGATATCGGTGATCGCCACGCGGTACTGCCGCTCCCCCGTCTGCGGGTCGACGGCAACGACGGTTCGCAGCGACACGAACCGCTCGCCGTGTTCCTGCGCCGGGATCACCAGTTCGATCGCAGACGCCGTACCGGAAGCCGCCCCCCGGCATCGCTGGAGGTAGTCCCGGAAGCGACCCCGTTCGCGCTGGGCGACGCAGAGGGTGAAGCGCCGGCCCGCCAGGCTGCTCCGCGCACGGCCCAGCATGCCGCTGGCAGTCAAGTTGATCTCGCGGACGATGCCCTGCTCGTCGAGCGTGACGTAGCCGACCGGCGCAAAGTCGTAGAGGTCGGCATAGCGGTCCCGCGAAGACTCCAGGGCGGTCTGAGCCTGGCGCAGGGCCTCGTTCTGCATCTCCAGTTCGATCTGGTGGACCTGGAGCTCGTGGACCAGCTCGGGCAACCGCTCGGGCGGCGGCAGCCCTCGCTCCCGCACCCGTTCGGACGCCGCGCGCTCGGCCTGCCGGCGGAGCGCTTGCAGGTCATGGGGGTCCGCGGTCGGTCGTTCAACCATGGGTCGTCTCCGGTCCTTTTCTCCAGTCCGGAACGGACAAGCAAGCCATTCCGGGCGCCGTGGTCAGGGGTCGTGGAGATCCGTGAGGCCCAACAGGATCAGGTACGGGCGGTCGCCCTCTTGTTCGATGCGGCAGGCGTCGAGAACCAGCCGCCTGCGTCCGATCCCGGGGAATTCGCAGACGATCTGGAAGTCCTCGAAGCGGGTGTTCTCGGGAATGATCTCTTCCAGGAGGCGCCTGAGCTCCGCGTTGTCCCATTGACCACCGCCTATTTCGTAGATCAAGTGCCCTTCCACCTCGCCATGGGGAATCCGAAACAGCCGGGAAAAGGCGCGGTTGGCCATCATCACGCGGAGGTCGCCGTCGAGCACGAGCAGCGCCTGGCGGACCGCCGCCACGGTACCTTCGGCCAGGGCCTGCGCGTTGCGGGCCGCTTCCTTGGCGCGGCGGGACTCGGTGACGTCGACGAGCACGAGTACGGCCCCGGTGATCCGCTCGTCGCTGGTCCGGTAGGGCTGGATGCGGAGCGAATACCAGCCGTCGTTTTCGGCCCGCACTTCCTCGGCATAGGTGTTCAAGCTGCCGAGGACGTCGTGGATCTTCTCCTCCAGGTTCTCGACTCGGATGCCCAAGTTGAGCTCGCAGATCTTCCGGCCCTCGTCCGAGGGACGAACGCCCAATCGCCTCTCCGCAGGGGGGGGTGAAGCTGCGGATTCTCAGCTCCCGGTCCAGGAGGATCACGGGGATGTTCACCGCCCGGTGCAGGTTGTTGAAGTCGTCGATCGCCCGGTTGGCCTCGTCGTTCTGGTTCTCCAGCTCGGCGTTGAGCGTGACCAGCTCCTCGTTGGTCGATTGCAGCTCCTCCTTGGCGGTCTCCAGCTCCTCGTTGGTGCTCTGCAGCTCCTCGTTGGCGGACTGGATCTCCTCGTTGGCCGCGCGGAGCTCCTCGTTCGTGGTTTCGTGCTCCTCGATGATGCTCTTCAGGGTGGCCTTGGTCTGGTCCAACTCGTGGTGGAGCCGGTCCAATTCGGTTTCCGCCTCGGCGGCCGCCGGCGCCCCCCTGGACTCCTGTTCCCCTTCCTCCCGGGACAGCCCCGGCGACATTGCGACTTCGTCGAAGAGCACCAGGAAGTGCGGATCGTTGGCGTGCTGGCGGCCCAGGGGGTGGACCTCGACGTTCACGGTAATACTGCCCCCGTTGGTCATGGTCGCGATCCCCTCTTTGCGGACGCGGCGATGCTCTCGGCGGACCTCGTGGATCGCGGTCCGCAAGTCGATTGCCAGACCGGGGCGGGCCATCCTGAGCAGGTTGAACGAGGGATCTCCGGGGGAGGGCTCCAGGAAGCGGCCCGTTTGACCCAGAAAGTGGAGGATATCCATCTCCTTGTTGACGACCACGCCGGGCGGGGCGAAGCGGTTGAGAAGCACCTGGCGGGCCTCTCCCACGAGATCGCGGGCTTCGAGCGGGCGGCCGCGCTCTGGAGGCTCCGGGCGGTGCTGTGGATCGGGGCTTAGCGGTACCCCCATTTCGGCTGGCAGACGGCTCATCGTGCCCTTCTTGGCGTAGATCTTCTGTTCCCGATCGGCGGGCGCAAAGAGGTCCGCGAAGGCCCCGATGGTCTCGGAACGGCCTAGGAGTAGGTAGCCCCCCGGCTTCAGGGCGTAATGGAGGGTGGGAACCACGCGCTTCTGGAGCCCGGGGCCCAGATAGATCAGCAGGTTCCGGCAGCTCAACAGATCGATGTTCGAGAAGGGCGGGTCCTTGGCCAAATTCTGCCGGGCGAAGACAC
>SKOZ01000094.1 GCA_007119795.1 Planctomycetales bacterium
GGCGTAGTCCTCGCCCGGGGCATGAATACCATCGCCTTCACGAACCACCTCCTCTGCGACGTCTTCGCGCTGACGGCCTTCATGCGCGAGGCCCGCGATAGGAACGCCGCCCGGTACGTCCCGGAGATCCTCGACGCCTGGGAGGAGGTTGCTCCCCGGTTCCGCGGATCGGACTTCCCCAAGTTCGAGGCCCTAGGGCCGGCGATCGAGGCCAAGGTGCCGCGGGAGCGGGAGCTGTTGCGGGCCTACGTGGTCTGGGCGGCGGCGACCAGCGTCCACGTCCTGCCGCTCTGCGAGGAGATCCTTGCCAATCGTTGGATCCCCGAGTACCAGCGGGCGGTGCTCCTGGCCACGCCCGATGTGGCCCAGGCGGCCGCTCGCGAGACGGCCTACCGCCACGGCCGGCCGGAGCGGGGCCGCGGACCCATGCTGGGCGTCCTCTGGCGGACCAACGGCGAGATCGTCGCCGGGGCCGATCCGCCCATGGCGCGGGTTCTCCCGGTGGTCGATGCCGTGCTCGACGCCCTTCCCGGAGGCGACCGCTACTTCGAAGACGCCCGCCGGCAACGCGCCGAGACGGCCCAGCACCACCTCGACCGGTGGAACAACGAGACGATGTACTTCTTCGACCGCGAGGCGAAGATGGGGCAGTTCAGCGCGCTCTGGCGGAGCTTCACCTGCGGCTACCTCCGGCAGCTCCTCAACGAGGAGTACCCCTCCACGAACATGCCCATGGTGATCCGTACCCCGCGGCGGGATATCGCCGACGGCACGAGCCACCTGGCCGAGGAGTTCACCTTCCTGAGCGTTGTCTACTGGGGAGCGCTGCCGGAGACATTCCCCGGCGTCTTCCGCAATCCCCTGGACCACGACGGGTTGGCCTATGCCGAGGTCCGCATGTTCCTCCCCAAGCGGCGGCTCGTCTGGCTCCGTCACTGGCCGAGCGCCATCTCTCCGATCGGCGGCGTCCCCGGCGAATTCCCCGAATTGCCCGACGCCGACGAACCCGACGAACCCGCCGACGGCAGCGAGGGGCACTGGTACGTGGGCCGGGAACCGCACATCCCCACGCACTGGAACCTGATGAACCAGAACTGGACGGTCCATCTCGTTCCCGCAACCCAGCCCGTTTTGCCGGTGATCCTGCAAACGCCGCCGCCGGTTCCCGAGTTTTACGCGGGTGGCTACCGCCTCCCCGACTTGGGCGCGCTCACGGCGGCCGACATCGCCCGCATCAGCCCCCATTAGGGCCCCGGTCATGCCCCCCCATGCAATCACACCCGGAGACACCGAGTCGATCCGCGATCGTCGGCGTGGTCTCTCCACGCTGGAGATGGTCCTCAGCCTGCCGATCCTCCTGATGCTCATGGCGCTGATGATCAACTTCGGTACGGCGGCCTCGTGGAAGGTCCGCGCCCTCTCGGCCTCGCGCGACGCCGCCTGGAGCTCGCGCCCGCCGCGGAGCGGGGGGACGAACCCTCGACCCTTCTATTGGCCGAGCGACGCCGGAGCCGGTGCGCGCGGTACGGCCGATGCCGAAGTGCTCGACGATTCCCGGGTCGATCACCCCGTGGCCCGCGGACCGCTCCCCTACGGCACGAGAGTCGATGAACGCCTGCTCGATCCCACCCGCGGCATGCGCGAAGGCGCTTCGGACATCCGCCGCAGCTTTCCTATGCTGGCCCGGATGGGCTCGTACGCGCTCCGGTCGCGGCATCCCCTGCTCGACGACAAGTGGCAGTACTGGCGCATGGGCGTACGAGATTATTCGTGGACGGGCCCGAGCAACCGGGGCAGGCGTATTCCCGTCATCTACGACCTGCCACAGGCAGGGGGTATCTATGCGCAGGACTATATCGAGGCCGTGGTGGCCATCTACTATGCCCCATTCCGCGCAGCCCTCCGCCCGCTCGACCGCGACGAGGAGTTCATCGAATACAGCCGGAGATTCGACTGGGGCACCGGCCCGCCCGACTTCCACCCCCGCCTGAGTCGCTTCTGCTCATTGGACCACGACGAGGCGCAGGAGCGGGTGACCGATCTGGTCGACCGCATCCGCGGCCGGCCGGCCACGGAGGAGCAGGCGCGGATCCCCTGCGTGGCCGAACGGATGACCGACGGCTTCATCGGCCTTTACGAGCGAGTCATTGCCGAGCTGGAGCAACTCCTCGATGCGGATCCTCCCCCGCCAGCAGCGGAGGCAGCCGCCATCCGCCGGGAGATCGCCGAACTTGAGTCCCGCATCGAGACGCTCGAAGCGTTCCGCGCCCAACTCCAGGCAGGTGGCGGGTGAGCCCTATTCCTTTTCCTCGACTTCGCGCAAATCGCCCACCTCGAACCGATGCAGGATAGACCGCACCCTCTCGCCGACCGCGAAGCGAACCGGCCCGGGGAGCCGGCGCCCCCCTCTGCAGGCCTTGGTGCCTTGGCGGCGCGGATAGCGGCCTGGACGACCAACGGGCTGGTGACGGCGATGGTGCTCGTGGCGGGCTTGGGGTTCGGCCGCCAGGTCCTCCGCTGGTGGGCCGAGGGCGAGGAGCCACCGCCGCCGTTGACCGCGGCCGATCCCTTCGCCGACGGGACAGTCCGCCTCCAGTTCGCCGAGCAGCCGTGGGGGATTGCCCGCGAACAGGTCGCCGGACCGCGGGAATCGGCCGTGGCGGCCCTGCGGCGGCTCGTTGCCGAGGAGACCTCCCGTGTCGCCGAGGGGTGGGCTGGCGATGCACGAAGCACCAGCGATGCACGCACACCCGAGGGGCCAGCCGGACGGGGTGACATACCCGCAGAAGAGGCACTGCTTCTGGAGCGGCTCGCCAGCAGCGAACCGGCTGCGGAGGGGGCGGGTTGGGCCCTCTTCGAGCTCGAAGGAGTCATCCCCATGGCTGTGGGGCTGGTCGGTCAGTGGCCATGGCCCGCCGCGCCCTCAGGCAGCCTGGTGGGGGAGCCGGACGAGGCCGCTTCGGTTGCCTTGGCTCGCCCCCACGTGGTAACTTGGGGTATAGGAATGCCTTCCGGCGAGCGGTCGTGGGCGGTGTATGCTTTTCGGGCCCATTCGGGGCCGAGCAAAGACACGGGAGTAGGCGCCGTGCCCGCACCACCCGGCGGGAGGAGGCTGGCGGCGCTGGAGTCGGCTGACGGGGGGCGATGGACCGTCTTTTCGGCGCAGCCGGGGGGAGTTTCGGCGTCGGTTGCGGCGTGGCAGGGGTATTTCGAGCAATGGTTTACCGGGCAGGGCTGGCACCGGCAGGGGCCGTGGCGTGAGGGGCCGGCGGGCCGGCAGGGACGCTTTGTCCGCGGAGGCGATCTTTCCCGGTCGGTCGGCGTCCACATCAGCGCCTCCGTCGAGGAAGACCTGCTTGCCGTGCTAACGGAGGAATAGGGAAGGGGAGGGAAAGCGTCGGAGACGTCCACAAAGATTCCATGCGCCTGGGGCGCGGTCTCCGTTTTCTGTCCCCTCCACCCGCATCACCAACTACACCCGTGGTGGCCGGAAATCATGAAAGGCTTGTCAGGCCTCATTCTCGCGATTGGACTGGGGATCATCGGTGCCGTTTTCAACTTCGCGTACCTGACGCAGAAGTCCCGCGATTTCGAGCGGGTGGCCTTCGTGGGCATTCGCGGCGACGTCAACCTGGCCCCCGGCGAACGGCTTACCGAGGAGGTCATCGTCCCCGTAGAGATCCCGGCGGCGAACATCGGCAACCTCGACGATTTCGCCTACCGCTACGCGGGGCGGGGCGACCGCAGCCTCGTCGGCTGGACCGTGGCCCGCCCCATTGCCGGCGGCTCGCTGGTGCTCCGCGACCACCTGGCCACCCCGCCGGATCGACTCGACCTCGGCGGTGACGGCGCGGAGGACGAGCGGGCCATGTGGATTCCGGTGAACACGCGGACCTTTGTGCCCTCGCTGGTCAACCCGGGCGACCAGGTCTCCTTTCTGGTCGGCGGGGGGACGGCACCGAGCCGAGCCCCATCCCTGGCAGACGAATACGACGAGGAAGCGGCCTTCAACGCCCCGCTGCGCAGCGGTCCGGGCGCATCCACGGAAATCGTCGGCCCCTTCGAGATCCTGGCCCTGGGCAACCGTCTGGGGAGCGCCGAGGTCTTCCGCGGCGCGCAGATGCCACACGCCCAGGAGAACGTGATGGCCGTTCGCGTACGCGTCGCCGACGACGGCCGCCTGGAACCGAAGGCGCAGCAGCTCTGGGACGTGCTGCGGGCGACGAACTTCAGCGACGTCGGCGTCCTCCTCCACCCGCGATAGTAGATCTCATGAAGGTCTGGTTCAACAAGATCAGCGAGAGCCGCCGGCAGATGATCGAGGTCGCCGATGGGGAGGTGACCATCGGCCGCGACCCGGCCAACGCCGTGGTTCTGCGGAGCCCGCTCGTTTCCCGGCGGCACGCCGTCGTCCGCCCTGCCGATGGCGAGCTGGAGCTGGAGAACCTGGGCCTGAATAGCTGCCTCGTCGGCGACGAGGAGGTTCTCGGCGGCGAGAGGGCCCGCTTCGAGCCGGGGACCAAGGTCCGCATCTGGCCTTTCACGCTCTCTTTCGAAGCCGAAAAGGCGGCCGCCGTGAGCCGCGAGGAGCTCGAGGCCCACCTCCGCTCCGTGATGGCCGACCTGGAGCTCCGCATCCACCGCAAGCTCCTCGAGCGGCTGGACCTTTACGAATTCGAGACGAACCGCGCCGGCGATCCGGAGAGCATCCTCCTCCTGGAGAACAACATCGAGGACGTCTGCCGGGACCTGACGGTCTTCGGCGAGGAGAACACGGCCGTCGTCGAGGAGTTGGCCGGGCTGGCGCTTCGCGACCACCTGGTCAACCGGTTGGTGATGGACCTGGGGACGGATGCGGTCTTCGACCTCGCCGCCCTGACGTCGAACGAGTTCGACGTCCCGGCGACGCTCGTCCCCGAGCGGGAGTCGGAGCTGCACGCCCTCCTCTCCTTCGCCCGCGAGCGGCTCCAGCTCGAGGAGTGCCGCGACGGCAGCGAGGAGATCGCCCGGGCGGAGGCGGGGTTTGCCGACGTCTTCCCCCTGCTGCGGCCGCATCTGCACCAGGAGCTGAAGAAGTATATCGTCCTGCGGACGCTGAAGAAGGACCTCAAGGACACGATCTTCGGCTTCGGCCCCTTGCAGGACCTGCTGCGGGCCCCGGCGGTGACGGAAATCATGGTCGTGGGCCGCGAGCAGATCTACATCGAGCGCGACGGCGTCATCGAGAAGAGCGGGCGGCGGTTCATCTCCGACAAGGTCACCGAGTCGATCATCGAGCGGATCGTAGCCCAGGTGGGGCGGCGGATCGACAAGAGCCAGCCGCTGGTCGACGCCCGGCTGCCCGACGGCTCCCGCGTGAACGCCATCATCCCGCCGCTGGCCGTGAAGGGGCCCACGCTGACGGTGCGGAAGTTCCCCACGCAGCGGCTGGCCATGGACGACCTCGTGGAGATGCGGAGCATCACGCCGGCGGCGGCGACCTTCGTGCGGGCCTGCGTCATCGACCGGCGGAACGTCCTCGTCAGCGGCGGCACGGGGACCGGCAAGACGACGATGCTCAACGTCCTGAGCAGCTTCATCCCCTACCGGGAGCGGATCGTCACCATCGAGGACACCACCGAGCTCCGCCTCCACCAGGAGCACGTGGTCACCCTGGAGAGCAAACCCCCCAACGTCGAAGGCGCCGGCGCCTACACGATCCGCGACCTCGTCCGCAATGCCCTCCGCATGCGCCCCGACCGCGTCCTCGTGGGCGAGTGCCGGGGGCCGGAGGCGCTGGACATGATCCAGGCGATGAACACCGGCCACGACGGCTCCATGACCACGGTGCACGCCAACAGCGCCCGCGAGGTCATCGAGCGGCTGGAGGTCCTGATCCTGATGGCGGCCGATCTGCCGGTGGTCTCGATCCACCGTCAGATCGCCTCGGCATTGGACATCGTGGTCCACATCAGCCGCCTGGCCGGGGGCCGCCGGGTGGTGACCCAGGTCTCCGAGGTCGTCCGCGTGGACCCCGAGACCCGCGAGATCGTGGTCATCGACATCTTCAATTTCCGCAACGGCCAGATGCTACTGCCCACCGGTTACCTCCCTTCCTTTGTCGATTCGCTCGTGGAGAAGGGCCTCCTGGATCTGAGCTTCCTCTACGGGAACGGTGCGGGCAACGGCAGCGGCGAGGGGGCTCCCGGCGAGGGCGCCGGGGCCGCGGCCGGGCCGTTGCGGCGAGGGGGAATCGTTCCCACCGACGCCGTACCTCGCACGGAAAGGGGGCGCTGAACGCCGTGGACTGGATCGAAATCGGAATCAGCACGCTCCTCTTCGGCGCTGCCGGCGCGGCGGCCGGTTATGCCGGCCGCGACTGGCTGCTCGGAGCCTTCAACCGCTTGGAGCGCGACGTCGCCGAGAAGCTCCGCCGCCTCCGCCTCTCCACCGGCAATATCCGCGGCCAGATCGTCGCCTGGATCGCCCTCGTTGCCGGGGTCTTCTCCCTTCTCTGGATCGCGCTAAACAGCCCCGTCCTGGCCGTACTCGCGGCGGTCTTCCTGATCGCCGCCCCCTGGTATCTGCTGCGGCGGATGGCCGAGCGGCGCCGGCAGCGCATCGAGGATCAGCTCGCCGACGCCATGGTCACCTTGGCCAACGCCGTCCGCGCCGGACTCTCCCTGCCGCAGTCGCTGGAGATCCTCGCCGCCCAGTGCCCCGCGCCGATCAACGAGGAGTTCCGCCAGATCGTCGGCGAGTACCGCCTGGGCAAGCCCCTGGAACGGACGCTCGAGGAGGCCAAGCAACGGCTGAGGAGCGAGAACTTCGCCCTCTTCGCCGCCGCCATCCAGGCCAGCCACCGCAGCGGCGGCCGCCTCAACGAGACGGTCGAGCGGATCGCGCAATCGGTGCTCGAGCTGCAGCGCCTGGAGCGAAAGGTCCTCGCCGAGACCGCCCAGGCCCGCAAGTCGGCGGTCTACATGGCCCTGGCTCCGGCGGTCATCCTCACGGTCTACTACTTCGTGGACCCGGAAAACACGAGTCTCCTCTTCACCACCGTCCTCGGGCAGGTGCTCCTCTCCGCCGCCGTGATCCTCAACATCATCGCCTACTTTTGGGCCCGCCGCATACTTAGTCCGGAGTTTTGAAGGTTGTCAGTTGTTCGTTGTTAGTGGGTTGACGATTCTCCTGCTTTTCAATGCTTTTGCTTGGGAGCAGGAAACCCGCTACCCGCCACCAGCCACTCATCACCAGCCACTGGCCTCTAGCCTCTAGCCACCGTTCACTCTTTGGACCCGTAGCATGCCTCCCCTCGCGCAGTTCACCTTCGTCGATAGCTTTCAGCTCATGGCGAGCCTGCTGATTGGTTCGGCGCTGGCGGTGGGGGGCTGGTGGCTCTGGCGGGTCCTGCAGTCGGAGGATCTTCACCAGGGCGACGAGTGGCGCTACGACGTCAGCCGCATCAACGAGCTGCGGAGACTGGACTTCGTCTTCCGCATCTTCCAGCCGGTGATCGCTCTGTTGGCCCGCTTCAACCGCACCGTCTTCCGCGACGGGCTGGGCGAAATGCAACGGGAGATCCAGGCGGCCGGTCTTCCCCGATTCTGGCTGGCCGAGGAGTATCTCGCCAAGCTCGAACTGGCAGCAATCCTCCTCTCGCCCGCGGTGATCTACCTCTTCGTCGGCTGGTTCGGTCCCTGGGGCCTGCTCCCGGCGGCCGGTGGGGTATTGGCCCTGGCCTGGCTGTTGCGTCGCCGGCTCTCGGTGCAGGCCCGGCGGCGGCTGCAACGCATCAAGCTGCGGATGCCCTTTCTGCTCGACCTGCTCACGCTGCTCATGGAGGCCGGTTCGACTTTCCTGGCGGCCCTGGGGCAGGGCGTGGAGGAGTTCCGCGGGCATCCGGTGGCCGAGGAGTTCGGCCGCGTGCTCACCGACATGACGCTGGGCAAGACGCGGGCGGAGGCGTTCACGGCCATGCGGGAACGGCTCGCCGACGATGAGATCGCCAGCATCATCGGTTCCATCCTCCAGGGCGAACAGCTGGGCACGCCGCTGGCGCGGATCTTCCGCACCCAGGCGGAGGTGTTACGATTGAAACGGACCCAGCGGGCGGAGACGCTCGCCGCCGAGGCGGGCGTCAACATGCTTCTCCCCGGAGTACTGGTGATGGTCGCCACGGTGCTTATCATCATCGGACCGTTTCTCCTCAATTACCTGCAATTCGGCCTGGCGCTCTGAAAGGGATCGCGCAGACGCATGCCCATCCGCATCACTTGCCCTCGTTGCCAGCATTCGCTTGCCGTCCCCAGCCGGTCGGCGGGGAGCTACGCAACCTGCCCGCGGTGCGAGGGGCGCGTTTGGGTGCCCAAGGAGGGCGAGCGGGGGCGGGCGGAGACCCTGGGCCGGCGCGAGACGGACAAGGCCGCCGAGGCCGGCCGCGAACGCCCGGTGGCCAAGCCTGCGGTGGCCTCGCCCCCCGTGGCGGCCCCGCCAAGACCCCCGTCGCGTGAAGCCCAGGGAGAGGCCGCAGCCCCACCGCGGAGCGACCCGGACGCTGGTACGCACGCACCTACTCCCGCACCGCCGCCGGTCGGGGGCAGCCCGGCGGGTGCGCCCGCTCCTCCGCCCGGTCCTCCGGCGCCGGGGAGCGGCAAGAAGGCCCGCCTGGTGACAGCGTCCGCGGCCCCCGCCGGTCTCGCCCCTGCCGCCGACGGCGGACTGCCCGAACTCCATCTTCAGGAGGGCCGGGAACGCGATACGACCGAAAGGTCGGGCACTCAGCTCAATCCGCTGATCCTCTTGGTGCTCTTATGCGCGAGTGTTACGCTCTCGGCGATCATGATATTGATGGACATCGAAGGGCCGGGCGGCTCGCGGGCAGCGGTCCGCCGGGACCAGGCGCGGGAGGTGATCGCGCGGGAATACCTCCCTCCGCCGGAGGAGTTGGCTGAGGGTGCGCTGCGGCTGGAGCCCTACCAGGTCGTCCTCCGCGAGGCCATTCAGGCCCATCGCCGCGGCGACCGGCGGACCGAGGAGGCCCGCTACCTCGAGGTGCTGAAGCTCTTGCGCGCCGAGCGTCACCCCGACTCTCGGGGCCTGACGGGCAGCCGCGCCAACGACGTCCGCCTCGAAGAGCAGATCGCCTTGCTGCTCAGGGGCGGGTGACACGGCCGAATGTGCTAAGAGGAGTATTGAACCGGATTACTGCCCACGGCAGTCGATCCCAATTGAGAAAAGAGCATGGGAAGCAAACCCCGATACGAGATCCTCGGGCGGATCGCCTCCGGCGACTTCGCCGCGGTCTACCGCGCCCGCGACCTCGAATTGGGCCGCGAAGTGGCCGTCAAGCGGATCCACAAGCAGTTCCTGAGCGACCCCAAGCAGCTCGAACGCTATTGGCGCGAGGCGCAGTTGCTCGCCTCCCTGCAGCACCCGAACGTGGTCACCATCTACGACATCGTGCGGGGCCGCGGCTGGCTGGTCCTGGAACTGATGCAGGGGAGCCTGCAGCCGGCCACGCAGGACGCGCCCGTCGACCTGGACTACCTCCGCGTGGTGCTCGTCTGTTCCCTCAATGCCCTGAAGTTTCTCCACGCCAACGGCATCATCCACGGCGACGTCAAACCGGGCAACCTCCTGGTCGACAAGTACAACCGCATCAAGCTGGGCGACTTCGGCCTGGCGCGGCGGGCCAACAGCGACGAGGGGAGCCTGCTCAAGGGGACCACGAAATACATGGCCCCGGAGTTGGTCTCCGAGCAGTTCGGGGCCGTGGGGCCGGCCAGCGACCTCTACTCGCTGGGGTTTTCCGCCTACGAGTTGATGTGCGGCGAGCAGTTCGAGGCCCTCTTCCCCGGGCTGGGGATGTTCGGCCGCGACCGGCAGATCGCCTGGATGATGTGGCACGCCGCCCCCGATCGCCAGATGCCCGAGGTGCAGCGGGTCCTGGAGGGGGTTCCCGACGACCTGGCGCGGGTCGTCCAGCGTCTGGTGACCAAGGATCCGTCCAAGCGGTATGGTACGGCGGACGAAGTGCTCGCCGACCTGCACAGCGATCCGAAACTGGTCGAAGCTCCGCCGCCGCCGCCGCGCCCCGCCGAGGAGGCCGCCCGGAAGGCCGAGGCCGGGAAGAAGCGGCGGATGCGGATCGCGGCCGTCGCTGCGATGGCTGTCTCCCTCCTCCTCTCCGCCGCCCTGCTCATGCCCTTCGGCGATGCGCCGGCCGAGCGACCCGAAGCGGCCGAACGTGGCGTGGTCCGCGAGGTGCTCGCCGACGACCGCACCGTCGTCCTCCGCCGCGAGGACGGCTCCGTGGTCGAGGTCCCCCTGGGGACGCGCGACCGCGTGTTCATCGATCGCCTCGCCCAGCCCCCCTGGGACCTCCTGCCCGGCGACCGCGCCGAGGTCCGCTACTTCCGCGACGCCGAAGGCCGCAGCATCACCGAGGTCTATGCCGTCCGCCCCCGGTCCGCCCGCGGCCGGCTCGCCAAGATCGACGCCTCGATCCGCCGTATCACCATGGAGGTCGTCGAAGGCGACCGCCGCGGCGAAGCGCTCACCCTCGTCATCCCGCCCACGGCCGGCCTGGTCCTCAACGGCAGCGAGCGGTGGGAGGGCCGGGCGCTCACTATGGGCGACCTGGCCGTGGACGATCGTCTTAGCGTTCGGTTCCTCGAGGAGAACCAGACGGTTGAGGCTACGGAAGTCGAGGCCCTCCGTTCGCGCGAGGCCGCCGGAGTTGTTCGCCGGATCGACGCCGCGGCGGGCACGATCGCCGTGTCCGAAGGGGAGGAGGGGATGCTGCGGACTTTTTCGGTAGCGCCGGACTGCCACGTCGCCATCAACGAGCAGCGGCTGGTCGGCCAGCGGTCGGCCCGCCCGGCCGACCTCCTCCCCGGCGACCGCGTCCGCTTGCAGTACGACGCCCTCGTCCACCACATCGAGGCTTACCGGGAGCTGGTTGCCGCGGGGCGCGTGGAACGCATCGACTTCCCCGGCCGGAGCCTGGAAGTCGTTCTGGACGAAGAGGCTGCGGTCACGCCGATCCGCGTCGGACCGCAATGTGAGGTCACTCTGGCCGGCGAAGCGGCTGTCTTCGCAGACCTTCGCCCCGGCGACCGCGTGGCGGTGACCCACGACACCCTCGGCGAGCCGCCGTTGGCCGCTCGCGCCATCGAGGCGCAGCGGCCGGCCGACCCCCGGCGGTGGGCGATCATCGTGGCGGTCGACAACTACGACCCGGCCAACCTGCCTCCGTTGGACCATACCGTCTCCGACGCCCGGCGGCTCCGCGACGTTCTCGTCCGCCGCTACGGCGTGCCGGCCGACCAGGCGCGGCTGGTGATCAACGAAGGGCGTTCCGGCTTGGAGCAAGCGATCCGCGGCACCCTCGACCGGCTGGGAGCGGACGACCGGCTGATCGTCTACTTCGCCGGCCACGCCTACCGCGAGGCGACGGGCGAGGCCTACCTGGCCCCCAGCGGCTTCCGCCCGCAGCAGGCGGCGTCCACCGGAGTACCCCTGGCCTGGCTCGCCGAGCGATTGGAGGCGGCGACGATCGGAGAGAAGCTCCTCCTCCTCGACGCCAGCCAGGCCGTCGACGGCCTGGATGCGGCGCAGCAGCCTTCGACGGCCGAGATGATTCGGGGCCTGCCGTCGCCTCCGGGGCGTGGCCCCTTCCGCACTGTCGCTGCCGTCGCCAGTTGCTCGCCCGGCCAACGTGGCAAGACCGGCGGGCCGCAAGGGCCGAGCCTCTTCGCCGCGGCGCTCGCCGAGGGCTACTCCGGCGCGGCCGATGCCGACCGTGACGGCCGCATCACCGCCGACGAGTTGTTCGCCTTCCTTTCGCCCGCCGTCTCGGCTGCGGCGGCCGAAGCAGGAGTCGCCCAGACACCGGTGCTGTTCCGCCCCGACCAGCGCCCCGACCGCCTCTCCGACGAGGCCAAGCGGGCCATACGCCACCTGGCCTCGTTCCGCTGGCAGGAGCGGGTCGACCGCGAGGCCCTCGACGCCGCGTACGCCGAGGGCCGGGAGCTTGCGGGCGAGGCGGTCGAGCCCCGCCTCATCTACGCCTTGATCTTCGTCAAGCTGCGGGAGCGAACGGAAGCCTTCCGCCAGTTGGCGGAGCTCCGCGTCGACCACCCCGAGCTCATCCTCCCACTCGAGGCCCTCATCTGGTTGCGTTTCGACGCCCGCGCCTACGAACAGGCGCTGACCGAGATGGGTGAGATCCTCCAGCGAATGCCGCGCTCGCCGTCCGGCGGCGCCGCACTCGACGAGGAGAGCCGCCGGCTCCTCTTCCGGCTGGGCCAGCTTCGCGAGTTCGTCACGGAAGCGGCCGCCGAGACCTCGCGCCCCCCCGCACAGGCGGTCACCCGATTCGACGCCGCGGTCGCCAACCTCGATCCAGAGGCCCAGGCCGCCGTCGAGGAGGGCCGGGAGCAAACCGCGGAACGGATCGCCCAGTTCGATCGGCAGATTGCCCAGACGCGCGATTCAGCCGAGGTCGCCCGCCTCCGCGTGGAGCGCCGCCAGGTGACTCAATACACCCAGTTCCCCCTCGAAGAGCACGCGCGGCGGATCCTCGACGGAATGGACTATTGACGGTGCCTATGGGGAGAACTGGTCGAGTACCACGGAGAAGACGTCCCGGTCGCGAACGTCGGGACCGGGGAATAGGCTCGGCTGCGAAGCCAGGAGCACCGTCTTCTGCGCGCGGTCGTGCGCCGGGGCGCCGTGGGAGCCGCGAACGAGCGTAGCGTCGAGGGGGATGGCCTTGGCCTCCGGCTCGATGAAGAGTTCCACGGGGTCGTAACCCGGCTTGCGGTGGATGTCCACGGTGCGGGCGAAGGGAGGCGCCGCGTCGTCCTCGAGCCAGTAGTAATAGGCCGCCCAGGCGTCCGGGCGGCAGACGAGGATCACCTCGCCGCTCCGCGCGTGGTCAAGCTCGTAGCGGGCCCGCTCCGGACCGACGAGGACTTCGGCAACCCCCTTCTCCTCGCTCAGCCGCTCGGCGACGCGGCGGGCGGTCGCCTCGTCGCCGTCGCGGACGAAGACGTGCGCCATCTGGTGGTCTACCAAGGCGAATGCGGCGCTGCCCGCCGCGTCGAGCCATTCGCCTTCGTCGGTCTCGCGAACGGCCAAGAGGCCCATCTCGCGGAGAACGCGGTTCGGGTAGACCACGCGGCGGACGGCGGTGATGGCGTATTCCCCGGCGACCAGCCAGAGCAGATCCTCGCCATAGGCCGCCCGCATCCCCTCGGCGAGCCGCCCCAGAGAGGCATCGAGCGTAGCCACCGCCTCGTCGGCGGCGGTGCTCTCCGGCCCGCTCCGCTGCGCGGCGTAGTCCAGGTGAGGCAGGTAGATGTAGAAGAAACGGGGCCGGAACTGCTTTGCGGCATAGAGCGCCGAATCGATGATCCAGTCGCTGGCGCGGATGTCGGCCAGCGGGCCCCAGAAATGGTGCAGGGGGAAGTGATCCAGCCGGTCGCGGAGCGTGCCGTAGAGCTCGGTGGGCTTCGTATAGCACCAGAGCGACTCGCTGCCGTCGGGATTGTGGACGGGGGCTGGGGTGCACACGTAATCGGCCGTGGCCTGCTTGCTGTGCAGGGGGAACCAAAGGGCGGAGGTCAGCTCCGGGTCGCGCTGGTGCAGGACGTCCCAGATCCGCAGCCGCTCGATGCACGTGGCCGGGGCGGTCCACATTTCCACCTCCCCCCGCTCCCGCCAGAAGAATCCGTTGGCAACCACGCCGTGGTCACGGGCTGCGGCTCCGGTAGTCATCCCCGCCTGCACCGGGCAGGTCAGGCACGGGAATGAAGGCGTCAGCGTGGCGATCTCCCCGCCGGCGCAAAGCTCGCGGAGATTCCGCATCACCATCACGTCCCGTTCCCGGAGCCCGGGAAGCGACAAGAGGATCACGTTCTCAGCCATATTCTCTCGATTCCCTTTCTTCACTCTTCACTCTTCACCCTTCACCCTTCACGAGCGGGCCGAGCACTTCGATCGCACGGCGCGCGGCATCCGGAGCCATGTGGCTGTGCCGGCTCAGCTCGACGTAGACCCCGCCACGGTAACCGCTTGCCGCCAGGGCGGCAATGGTTGCGGGAAAGTCGATCTCCCCCTCGCCGAAGAGAAGGTGCTCGTGGACGCCGCGGCGCATGTCCTCGATGTGGACGTTCACCAGCCGCTCGGCGAAGCGGGCGGCGATGGCTTCCAGCGGACCTTCGCCCTGACAGTGGAGGTGTCCCACGTCGAGCGTCAGCCGCAGGTCGTCCCGCCCCAGCCGGGCGGCGAAAGTGGCGAAAGCATCGACCGAGTCGATCACCATCCCCGGTTCCGGCTCCAGCGCCACGGCCACCCCCCGTGCGGCCCCGTCGTCGAGGACTTCGCCGAGCCCCTCGGCGAGCCGTACCCAGGCCTCTTCGGGCCCCGCACCGGCGCGGACGGCGCCCGAGAAGAGGGAGAGGCAATCGCTCCCCAACACCGCGGCGCACTCGATGGCGTGGCGGTAGAAGGCGATGCGGCGGCGGCGGGCCTCAGCGTCGGGCGAGACGAGGGTGGGCTCGTGCTTGTGCCGGGGATCGAGGAGGAAACGAGCCCCCGTCTCGACCACGCTTCGCATTCCCCGCTGTCGTAGGAGGTTCGCTAGCCGCTGGAGTTGCCCGGGCGTGCAGGCGTCGCGCGGGGCCAGCACGCCGTGGTCGATCGAGACGGCTACGCCGGCGTAGCCCAGGTCGGCCAGCAGATCCACCGCATCGAAGAGATCGTGGTCCCGGAGGCCGTTCGGGTTGTAGCCGAGGTACATGGTCTTACGTGCCGGCGGCGGTGAGACGGCGATAGGTTTCCAGGGCCTCGGGGAAGGGCTCCAGGGCCCGTTGGAATATCCCCAGCGTGTAGGCAATGATCAGGCCGTAGTTGGCCATGGGCACGCCCGCCTGCCGGCAGCGGAGCATGCGGCTTAAGACCTCGCGGCGGTTCCACATGCAGGCCCCGCAGTGGACCACCAGGCGGTAGCGCGCCAGGTCGCGCGGGAAGTCGCGGCCCGCCGTAGTGCCGAACTCGAGCGGTCCACCCACGTAGCGGTTCAGCCAGCGAGGGATCTTCACCCGGCCGATGTCCTCGTCGATGGGGTGGTGCGTGCAGGCCTCGGCGACCAGCACGCGGTCGCCGGGCCGCAGCCGCTCCACGGCCAGGGCCCCCTCGACAAACTGGCTCAGGTCGCCCTTTTGCCGCGCGAAGAGGATCGAGAACGACGTCAGCTTCACTTCGGCGGGCGTCTGGCCGGCCACCTCGACGAAGGCCTGCGAATCGGTAATCACCAGCGCCGGCGGGCGCTGCAGCCGCGCCAGGGCCGCGCCGAGCTGCCGCTCCTTGACTACCGTACAGTAGGCGTCGTGATCGAGTAGTTCGCGGATCGTCTGCACCTGGGGTTGGATGATCCGGCCCTTGGGAGCCTCCTTGTCGATGGGCACCACGAGCACCACGAGCTCGCCGGGCGCCGCCAGGTCGGCGATGATCGGGGGGGTGTTGACAAACTCTTCCGGAGCGGTACGGATGAGGGCCTCGCGCAGCTCGAGCACCCCCCGACCGTCCGGCGCCACCGTGGCCACCGTGGGGAGGCGGCGGCGCGCCGCCGCCTCGGCGGCGGCGGCCGGCGGCTCCGCCAGGTCGGCCTTGTTCCAGACGACAATGACCGGCACGTCCTCGGCTGCCAGGGCGTCGAGGAGCTGCTCTTCGAAGGAGCCGAACTCGCCCGCCGCCACCACGAGCAAGGCCACGTCGGTGCGGTCGATGACCTGACGCGTGCGGCTGACGCGCTGGGTCCCCAGGGCACCCTCGTCGTCGATGCCCGCCGTGTCAATAAAAAGCACCGGCCCGATGGGGAGCATCTCCATGGGCTTCTCCACCGGATCGGTGGTCGTGCCTGCCACCTCCGAGACGATGGAGACCTCCTGGCGCGTCAGTGCGTTGAGGAGCGACGACTTCCCCGCGTTGCGGCGGCCGAAAATGCCGATGTGAAGACGGAATGCCTTGGGAGTGCGGCGCATCGTGTCTGCTGGGAGAGTCGCGAACGCAAGGTGGACAGAAGCGCGGTTTCTGCCCGCCCAGCGCGCGAAACCGCGTCTCTTCCCATTCCCTCACTCCATGATAGGCGGTTCTACCCGTAAGAACAGGTCCACCTACCAGCCACCCCCGGTCCCTTTCCCCTCGCCCCCCATACCCGGCGCCGGGATAGCCTCCTTACCGTGCCGCGGCGTACCGGGCGAAGGGGACAGCCCCATTTTCGCGGCCGAATCGCGTTATCCACGAGGAATACTCTCTATGGCCGCGAAAATCGGGACGGTCCCCCGTGAACGGTTACGCTGCCCCAAGTCTCGACGCCCTGCACTCGTTTTCCGCCCATTTCCCCCCCCACCGCTCGGGGCCGCGGCGAGGACGCGCTTGCGGACCGGCGGCGGCTGACGAATAATACATCCCATGGCAGCCCCTTCCGAACAGCTCGACAACACGATCCGCATCGTCACACCGGAGAACATCGCCTTTCAGTACCGCGTGGCGGGCCCCTTCCGGCGGTTGACGGCATATATCGTCGATCTCGCGTTACGGACGGGGGCCTTCATCGTATTGGCGATCGCGGCCATGATCGCCTTCTCGGTCATTGGACTACCCGGAGTGGGACTGGCGGTGACCCTGGTGGCCTTGTTCCTCCTCGAGTGGTTCTACGGAGGCCTCTTCGAGACGTTTTGGAACGGCCAGACGCCGGGCAAGCGGGCCGTGAGCATCCGGGTCCTCTCCGCCGACGGGCAGCCGATCAACGCCGTGCAGGCCGTCCTTCGCAACATCCTCCGCGCGGTGGACCTCCAGCCGATCATCTTCGGACAATTGGGGCTCTGGGCCGCGGCGATGAACGATCGCTCCCAGCGGCTCGGCGACCTCGCCTGCGGGACCATGGTGGTCGTCGACGAGCCGGGCTGGCTCCATGGCGTCGCCCGTATCCAGGAACCGGCCGCCTTGGCCCTGGCCGAACAGTTGCCGCCCGCCTTCCGCCCCAGCCCGACCCTGGCCCGCGCCGTGGCAGCCTATGTCTCCCGCCGCCAGTACATTGCCTTTCCGAGGCTGATCGAGATTGCCCAGCACCTGGCGGTCCCTCTTGCCGAACACCTGAAGCTGCCCCGAGCGACCCATCCCGACCACCTTCTGTGCGCCGTGTACCACCGCGCCTTTGTGGCCGACCGGGGACCGGCAAACTCCCCCGGCGCTCCGCCCAGTTCCCCCTTCGCACCGCCCCAGCCGGAGCCGCCCGTGCTGCCATCTGCCGGTTCGCCCTCCCCGGTCGCCAAATCGGCGGTCCCTGCGCCATGACCGAACCGTTATTCGAAGCCGATGATATGACCCACCCATAGAGGTATTCTCGCCTCGGCGACAGACTCCGCCCGGCCCCTCCTTTCCCGATGGACATTCGCTGAAACCCCCAGGGGCGTCGTGATGAAGGTTTCCGACATACTCGAATCGCGTCGCGCCGAGTGGCACGAACTGGAAACTCTTTGCCAGGCTCTGGAGCGATTCCCTCGGCAGGGGGTGCCCGCTGCCAAGCTGCACCGCTTCTCGGCTCTCTACCGCGCCGCCTGCGCCGACCTGGCCCTGGCCGATTCCTACCAGCTACCCTCGGGCACGATCCATTACCTGCACCGCCTGGTGGGACGGGCCCACAACCAGCTCTACCGCAGCCGCTCTTTCCGCTTGCAGACCTGGGGGCGGCGGCTTCTCTTCGACGTCCCCCAGCAGCTCTTCGCCGACAACGCCCTGCGGCTGGCCTTCTGCCTCTTCTGGGGCGTGTTCGTGCTGTCGGCGGCCATGGCCTTCACCTCCGCGGAGTTCGCCGAGACCCTTCTCGGCGAGCAGATGGCCACCTTCGAGGAGATGTACCTGCACCCGATCGGCACCGACGATGCCAATGAGCGGAGCCTGATGATGGGCTTCTACATCCGCCACAACACCTCGATCGGCCTGCAGGTCTTCGCCTTCGGGCTCCTCTTCGGCATCGGCGGGCTGTTCGTCACCGTGTACAACGCGGCCGCCCTCGGCGCCGTTTTCGGCCACATGGCCACCCTGCCCCAGGCGGCCCACTTCTTCGATTTCGTCACGGCGCACGGCCCCTTCGAGCTCACCGCCGTGGTCCTGGCCGCGGCGGCCGGGATGCGTTTGGGCTTTGCCATGATCGACACCAAGGGCCTCAGCCGCGGGGCTGCACTGCGGGAGGCGGCCGATGCCGCCATGCCCACCGTGGCTGCGGCCATGATCCTCTTTTTCCTCGCCGCGCTCATCGAGGCCTTCATCTCCCCCTCCGCCGCCCCCTATTGGACCAAGGCCGCCGTCGCCGCCGCATCCACCGCGATACTGGCCTTCTACTTCGTGGCCTTGGGGTATCCCCGGAGGGCCTGACCGTGCAGTTCGACTCCACCCGCATCGTCATCCGCGAACGGAGCTTCCCGGACATCATGGACCTGGCGCTCCGCGTCTTCCGCACCCATGCGGGCCCGCTGCTGGCCGCGTTCGTCCTGGGGATCACCCCTTTCGTCGTGCTCAACCAGTTGCTCCTCCGCGGCTTTCGGGATCCGTTGCACTTCGAAGCGGTGGAGCACTACCTGCTCTACTATCTCCTCCTGGCGATCCTCATCGTCTGGGAGATGCCCCTGGCCACGGCCGCCGCGACCCTCTTCCTCGGCCAGGCGGTCTTCGTGGGCAGGCCCCAGCCCCGGCAGATCGCCGGCGACCTCGTTCGTGCCCTCCCCCAACTGCTGCTCTTTCAGGTCATGATCCGCGGCCTGCTCAGCGCGCTGCTCGTCCCCTGGCTGATCCTCTTCGGCGCCCGCCCCTTCATGAACGAGATCATCCTCCTGGAGCGGACACCCCTGCGGAACGATAATCCCAGGGCTTTGAGCACCTTCCAGCGCGCCAAGCTCCTCCACCGGAACCTCGAGGGATGGATCGTCGGCCGCTGGATCGCCTCGGTCTTCATGGGCACTATCCTCTGGGGCTCGCTCCTCGGTTCGCTCTGGGGCCTGGGCTTCTTCCTCTTTCACATCCTCTATTGGGAAGCCAGCGTGCAGCCGCTGGTCGTCGAATTGGTGACTTGGACGGTGATCGCCTTTTTTACTGTGGTCCGCTTCCTCGGGTACCTCGACCTGAGAATTCGCCGCGAAGGTTGGGAGGTCGAGCTCCTTCTCCGCGCCGAGGGAGCCCGACTGGCGAGGCAGATTCCATGACCGGTCCGCAAGCCCATCTCGCCCCCCGCCCTTCCGGCCCGGCGGCCCCGCGGCCGATTCTCGCCGGCGTGGTGCTCGTCGTGGGTGTCGCCCTGGCCCTGGAGGGCACGGCCGAGCTACGGGAGAGGGCGGGCGGTGCCGCAAATGCTGCGTGGGCCAACGGTTCGGAGCGGGCTGCGCCGGAATGGGCATACTCCGCCGCCATCGGGCACAGGGGGCAATCCCCGCAGCCTCATTCTGATCTGGCCGACGCGGGCCAAGCCGTCGAGGCCGCCCGACGCGCCCTGGCCGATGCCGGCCGCCTCCCCTGGTACGACGCCGCAGCCGATGACCTCCGCCGCATCGAGCCGCGCCCCCCCTGGACGCCTTGGTGGGAAAGGTGGGACTTCAACTTCCGCATCCCCGGTTTCGGCCAGGTGGCCAGCGGCCTCTACTGGCTCGTTTGGTGCCTGATCGTGGTTCTGCTGGCGGCCGTCGTCGTTGTCCTCGTGCGGTTCTTTCTCCGCCGCGAGCGCGGAGAGACGGAAGAGGAGGGGCCGCAGGATAGCGATGACCACGCGCGGCGGATCGAGGCACTCCCCTTTCCCGTGCGGGCGGCGGCCATCGACCTCTTTGCCGAGGCCCGCCGCTGCTACGCGCAGGGCCGCTTCGGCGAGGCCGTCAAGTACCTTTACAGCCATGAGCTCGTCCTTCTGGACCGGCACCAGCAGATCCATCTCGCCAGCGGCAAGACGAACCGCCAGTATCTCCGCGAGCTGAAGCATGGGCCCTTGCGGGAGATTCTCCAGCAGACGATGGTCGCCTTTGAGGACTCCTTTTTCGGCAACCACCGCATCGAGCGCCGCCGCTTCGAGACCTGCTGGCGGCAGCTGGGCCGCTTCGAAAACCTCCTCGAGGAGGCCGCCTGATGCCCGCCGAAGGGAAAGCCGCCGCGCCGCCCCGCGATCGCACCTGGTTCATCCTGGGGATGGGCTTCGTGCTGGTTTCCCTTCTCGTGGCAGCCCTGCTCTACCTGCTCTGGCAGGAAGAGGAGCTGAACGTAATCTACGGGCGGCGGGGCGGCGTGGGAGCCGCGAGCGTCAACGGGACGGCGGTCCTCGCCGGGCTCTTCGAGCAGGCGGGCCATCGCGTGGTCTCGGTGCCCCGGCTGACCTCCGCCGTCACCCACCGCAGCGACTGCATCGTCTGGGTCCCCGACAGCTTCGACGCCCCCGGCGAAGACAGCCTGCAGAGCATCGAGGCCTGGCTCCGGCAGGAGCCTGGGCGGACGTTCGTCTACGTGGGCCGCGACTACGACGCCGCGGCCCCCTATTGGCGGGCCGTCCTCCCCGCCGCTCCGGCCGCGGCACAGCCTCTTATCCAGGAGCAAATCACTTCGGCCGAAGAGCGCTGGACCAAGCTTCGCAGTTGGTGGCCCTCCGAATCGGAGTGCGCGTGGTTCCGGCTCGACTACAGCCGGCCGCCGCGATCGGTCGACTCCCTGGAGGGCGATCCGCGGTGGCTCGAAGGCGTCGACGCCTCCGGGCTGGACCTCGAGCGCACCGCCCGGCTGACTCCCGCGGCCCCGCGATCCCACCATCCCTCGCCCGACGTCCTTCTGGCATCCGAGGGTGACGTACTCGTCGCACGGCTTTGGCGCGGCGAGGGCCAGGTGCTGTGTGTCGTCCACGGCGGATTCCTGCTCAACCTCCCCCTGGTGAACCTCGAACACCGCAAGCTCGCCGGCCGGCTGGTCGACGAAATCGGTCCCCCCGGAAAGACAGTTGTCTTCTTGGAGAGCGAAAGCCTCACCGTCGCCGACTACCCGCATACCGCCTCTCCTTTCGCCATCTTCCATACCTGGCCGATCAACTGGATTCTCCTCCACCTGGCCGTGGCAGGCATCCTTTTCTGCTTCTGCCGCCTGCCGATCTTCGGGCGACCCCGAGGCCTGCCCCCCGCCGCCCCCTCCGACTTCGGAAAGCATATCGACGCCCTGGCCGAGCTCCTCGCCCGCACCGGCGACCACCAGCACGCCATGACCCGGTGGCTCCACTTCCGCCAGGCGCGCGAAGAAAAGAGCCTCCGCCCGCGCCCCGCCGTTCCGGAACTCTCGGCGACCGAACCGGCGGAGCCGAGCCCAGGCACCAGAACCCCGTCGAGGAAGATTTGCCGATGACCGATTCCGCTCCCCAGCACGTTCCCCCCGCGCCTGCCACCCCACCCTCGCCCATGGCCCCGATCGGCAGCCTCTATCGCCGCATCCGCGAGCAGATCGACCGCATCTTCGTCGGTCAAGAGGAGCTCGTCGAGGGGACACTGGTGGCCCTCTTCTCCGGCGGTCATGCCCTCATCGAGAGTGTTCCCGGCCTGGGGAAGACCCTTTTCGTCCGCACCCTGGGCCGCGTCCTCGGCTGCCAGTTCGGCCGCATCCAGTTCACAGCGGACCTCATGCCCTCCGACATCACCGGGGCACCCGTCTTCGACATGAAGACCCAGGAGTTCCGCTTCCACCCCGGCCCGGTCTTCACGCAGTTGCTCCTCGCCGACGAGATCAACCGCTCCCCCGCGAAGACCCACGCAGCTCTGCTGGAGATCATGCAGGAGTACCGGGTCACGGTGGACCGCGTGAGCCACAAGATCCGCCGCCCCTTCCTGGTCATGGCCACGCAGAACCCCATCGAATCGGAGGGGACGTACAACCTCCCCGAGGCCGAGCTGGACCGCTTCATGTTCAAGCTCGTGGTCAACTACCCCTCGGCCGACGAGGAGGCGCGCATCCTCGACATGCATAGCCGCCAGCTCGACTTCGACGAGCGGCTCGAGGCCCTGGATACGGTGACCGGCCCGGAGGAGATCCTCGCCACCATGTCCCGCTGCGCCGAAGTGCGGATCGACCCGACGCTCCTGGAGTACGTCAACACCCTGGTGCGACTGACTCGCCAGCGGCCCCATTTCTACATGGGGGCCTCGCCGCGGGCGGGCATCGCGCTCATGCAGGGCGCGCGGACGCTGGCCGCGTTCCGGGGGCGGGACTATGCCGTCCCCGACGACGTCGTGGAGCTGGCCCTGCCCGCACTGCGCCACCGCGTGATCCTGGCCGCCGAGGCCGAAGTCGAGGGGCACGAGGTGGATACCCTGCTCAACGAGCTGATCCGTAGCGTGGAGGTGCCCCGCCTTTGACCGCCCTGGGCCTACTCCTCGCCAAGCTCGCCCCCGCCGTGATCCTGCTGGGGGCCCTCGCCCTTTGGCGTCGGGTCTACCCGCGGATGCCCCTGGTTTTCATCGCCGCAGCGGCAGGCGCAGCGGCGGTCGTCCTCTTCGTCTGGCCGGCGGCGCGGATCGCCATCCTGGCGGCCGATGCCCTGGTGGTGGCCGTCGCCCTCGCCGATCTGGCCACCCTTCCCCGGCAGCGCCATTTCTCGGCGGTCCGCGAGCTTGTCCGCGTGGCCTCGCTCCGCAAGCGCCACGGCGTCCGTCTCACGCTCATCAACCAGGCCCGCCGCAACTTCCTCGTTACCGTGCGCGACGGCGTCCCCCACGAACTGGCCCCCGATCCCGACCACTTCACCACCCCTTTCGCGGGCCGCAGCCGGCTCGTCCTCCACTACGAGCTCCACCCCCAGCGCCGCGGCGCCTACACGATCGAGCCGGTCCACCTCCGCGTCCGCAGCCGCCTGGGGCTCTGGGATCGCTTCGTCGACGCTCCCGCCGCCTCGGTGGTCCACGTCTATCCCGACTTGAAGCAGCTCCGCCAATACGCCCTCCTGGCCCGCACCGACCGCCTGAACCTCCTGGGAGTGCGGCGGACGCGGCGGATCGGGCAGGATCACGAGTTCGAACGGCTCCGCGACTACACCATCGACGACAACTACAAGCACATCGAGTGGCGGGCCACCGCCCGCCGCCGCAAGCTCACCGTCAAGGACTTCCAGGCCACCCAGGCGCAGCGGATCGTCTTGCTGCTCGACTGCGGGCGGATGATGACCAACGAGGCCGAGGGGATCAGTCTGCTCGACCACGGACTCAACGCCGCGCTGATGCTCGCCTACGTGGCCCTCCGCCAGGGCGACTCCGTAGGGATGATCGCCTTCTCCGACGAGATCCACAGCTTCGTCCCGCCCGGCAGCGGCATGCACCAGATGAACCGCCTCCTGCACGCCGGCTTCGACCGCTTCCCCCGGCTCGTCGAGTCGCGCTACGACCAGGCCTTCCGCTGCCTGGCGACCCACTGCCGCCGCCGCGCCCTGGTGATTCTCATCACCAGCGTCATCGACGAAGTCAACGCCGGCCAGGTGGAGCGTTACCTGACGAATCTCGTCGGCCGCCACCTGCCCCTGGCGGTGCTGCTCCGCGACCGCCGCCTCTTCGAGGCCGTGGAGGTAGAGCATCCCGCGGGCAAGGCCCTCTGGCGGGCCGCCGTGGCCGCGGAGATCCTCTCCTGGCGGCGCCAACTCCTCTCCGACCTGGAAAGCAAAGGCGCCCTGACCCTTGACGTCCTCCCCCAGGTGCTTACCGCACCGCTCATCAACCGCTACCTCGAGGTGAAGGCCCGGCACTTGCTCTGAGGGGCGGGAGTTCTCGGTTTGCGCGTTCGGTTTTCGGTCCGGGGCAAGAAATCGAGCGGCAGCTGGACGGTCTTCCCCGCCTCGGGCGCGTCCCGATCCACACGATCCCCCAAGCGACACGATCGACACCCACCAGCCACGAGTCACCAGCCACCAGCCACCACGCGGCCCCTGTGCGCTCCGGGGCGGCTGCGGTATCATCCGGGTATGGTCCGTTCCGAAGCCAAGACGAGTCCCTCTTTGGGGGAGAAAGCCGCCGTACGCCAGGGGCCTCTGGGGGAGGTCCTGATCGTCGACAACGACGTCGACCATGCCGAGACGGTCGCCGAGGTCCTGGAGCGCATCGGCTACCACAGCCGGGTGGCCGCCTCAGGCGCCGAGGGGGCGTGCCTCATCGAGGAGAACCCTTTCGACGTCATCATCACCGACCTGGTGATGAGCGACGTGGACGGGATGGAGATCCTGCGGCGGGCCAAGAGCGAGCAGCCCGAGGCCGAAGTCATCCTCCTTACCGGCCACGGCACGATCCCCTCGGCGGTCCAGGCGATGCAGCAGGGGGCCTTCAACTACCTCCTCAAGCCGCTGGACATCCAGCACCTGCGGGCCGTGGTGGAAAAGGCGGTGGAGAATGCCCGCCTGCGGCGGACGAACGTCGAGCTGCACCGCCGACTGGACGAGAGATTCGGCTTCGAGGGGGTCATCGGCGACAGCGCGCAGATGCGCACCGTCATCGAACGCCTCAAGCGGATCGCGCCCACCAACGCCAGCGTGCTCATCGAGGGGGAGACGGGCACCGGCAAGGAGCTCGTCGCCCAGGCGATCCACCAGAACAGCCCCCGCAAGAACAAGCCCTTCGTGGCCCTCAACTGCGCGGCCCTGAGCGAGAATATCCTGGAGAGCGAGCTCTTCGGACATGTCAGGGGGGCCTTCACCGACGCCTCGTCGGACCGCGTGGGCAAGTTCGAATACGCCCACGGCGGCACGATGTTCCTCGACGAAGTGGGCGACATGCCCATGCCCACCCAGATCAAGCTCCTGCGGGTGCTGGAGAACGGCCAGATCACCCGCGTGGGCTCGAACGAGTCGATCCGCGTCAACGTCCGCATCCTCTCCGCGACGAACCGCAATCTGGAAGTGGCGATCGCCGAAGGGACCTTTCGGAGCGACCTCTATCACCGCCTCAAGGTGGTCACCATCCGCCTCCCCACGCTGCTGGAGCGGAGCGACGACATTCCCATCCTCATCGACCATTTCCTGCGGCTCTTCGCCCGCCAACACGACAAGCAGATCCGCGGGGTCTCCGCGGCGGCCCGCCACAAGCTGCTCGCCTACCCCTGGCCGGGGAACGTGCGGCAGTTGAAGAACGTCATCGAGAGCATGGTGGTCGTCGACTACGACGGACTCCTCGACGTCGACGACCTGCCCGAGGAGCTCGCCGATCCGGCCGAGTCCAACGGCCCGCCCGCTCGGGAGTCGCTCGTCCGACTCGTGGGCCGGCCGCTCGAAGAGATCGAGCGCCTCTTCATCGCCGAAACGCTCCGCGTCAACGGCGGCAACCGCGAGGCCGCCGCCAAGCAACTGGGCATCAGCGAGCGGACGCTCTACCGCAAGATCAAGGAATTCAATCTCTAGAGGGATCCCAGCCGGACCAGGGGCGCACCCAGCCGCCCTCCCCGACTCCCTCCTGGACGTGGCATGCCTCGTATCCGCCAGCTTTCCCAGAGCCTGATCAACAAGATCGCCGCCGGCGAAGTCATCGAGCGGCCCGCGAGCGTGGTCAAGGAGCTCCTCGAGAACGCCGTGGATGGCGGCGCGCGGCGGATCGACGTCGCCGTGGAGAAGGGGGGGCTGGAACTGGTGCGGGTGGCCGACGACGGCTGCGGCATCGCCGCCGAAGACCTCCCCCTGGCGGTCGCCAGCCACGCCACCAGCAAGCTCGACACCGCCGAAGACCTCTTTTGCATCCGCAGCTTCGGCTTCCGCGGCGAGGCCCTCGCCTCCATCGGCGAGGTGAGCCGCCTGGTGATCCGCAGCCGCACGGCCGAATCGCCTGCCGGGGCGGAAATCACCGTCAACGGCGGCCGTCTCGGCGAGACCGCCCCCTGTGGGGCCCCGGTGGGCACCACGGTCGAGGTCCGCAACCTCTTCTTCAACACCCCCGTCCGCCGCAAGTTCCTCCGCACGGTGGGCACCGAGCTCGGCCACCTCACCGAGGCCTTCATCCGCGTGGCCCTGGGGGTTCCCGGCGTCCACTTCACGCTCCGGCACAACGGGCGCGTGGTTCACGAGCTGCCGGCCGCAGACGGCTCCCGAGAGCGGTTCGCCGCCCTCTTCGGCCACGAGATGGCCGAACGGATGCTCTACGTCGAAAGCAGCGACGGCGAAGTCCGCCTTGCCGGCTACGTGGGTCATCCCAGCCAGACGCGGGCCAACAACCGCGCCCAGTACCTCTTCCTCAACGGGCGTTACATCCGCGACCGTTCCCTGCAGCACGCCCTGGGCGAGGGCTACCGCGGGCTGATCGTCTCCGGGCGCTACCCGGTGGCCGTGCTCACCTTGACGATGCCGCCCGATCTGGTGGACGTCAACGTCCACCCCACCAAGCTCGAAGTCCGCTTCCAGGACGCCGGCCGCCTCTACAGCCAGCTCCTCGCCACACTGCGGGGCAAGTTCCTCTCCAGCGATCTGACTCACGCACTCCCCCCCGCGCCCGCTCCCGAGGGCGCGTCGCCGGCAGAGCCCGCCGACCCCCGGCAGGCCGAGTCCGATCGCCTCCGCGATCAGTTCGTCGCCTGGGCCAAGGGTGAAGTCGAGGCTCGCGAGCCCGAACCGGCGGAGTCGATCCCCCGTTCGCCCCTGGCCGACCCCGGCCCGCCGCTCTCGCTGACCCGCCTCGACGCGCCGAGGAAAGAGGCCGTTGAAGACAGAGCTCAGGGGCCAGAGGCCGGAGGCCGGGATCCGGAGAATGGAGGTCGGCGATCAGAGGGAGGGGAGGCTGGTCTGCCTCCGCCGCACGTTCGGCCGGTGGCGGCGCTCCAGCTCCACAACCGCTACCTCGTTGCCGAGACTGCGGAAGGGATGGTCGTCGTGGACCAGCACGCCCTCCACGAGCGGATCCTCTACGAACAGCTCCGCGGCCGCGTTGCGGAGGGTCCCCTGGAGAGCCAGGCCCTCCTCGTCCCCGAACCGATCGACCTGAGCCCCACGGAGGCCGCCGCCGCCCTGGAACACCGCGATCTCCTCGAGCGCCTCGGGATGAAGGTGGAGCCCTTCGGCGGCGACACCCTGCTCCTGGCGGCCTACCCGGCGATGCTCGCCAAACTCCGCCCCGAAGAAGTCCTCCGCGCCCTCCTCGAGGTGCTCCTCGCCGGGGGGCGGCAGCCCGACCGCCGCGACCTGACCGACGCCCTGCTGCACACGATGGCCTGCAAGGCGGCCGTCAAGGCCGGCGACCGGCTCGCCGCCGACGAGGTCGCCGCACTCCTCGAGCAGCGGCACCTGGTCGACGACGCCCACCACTGCCCCCACGGGCGGCCCACTGCCTTGGTCTTTACCCGCGCCGAGCTGGACCGCCGCTTCCTGCGGACCTGAGCGGCGGCCGGCATCCGCGTTGAGGTGTCTCCTTGTCGCCCCGCATTACCAACCGCTGATCAGCTCGCCGCTGGCGCGGTGTCCCATCCGCTGCCAGACTTGCGGATCGCGTGTCTCGCTGATGAAGCGTACGGAGCCGTCGCCGAGAAGGACGTTGAAGCCACCGGGGTGAATGGAGCTGAAGCCGCCGACGAAGAGCTCCTCGGCATCGTCCTCGAAGGGCGCCGGGACGCCCCCCATCCACTCCGGCTCGCCGACCGCACCTTCCTCCCGCAGATCCCAGCGAGGCTCCCTTTGGGGCCGGTCGTCAAAGGCGGGTCGCACCCCGATGCTCCCCGTATTGCGGAGCGTGGCCCGCGTCCCCGACATCCACCCCAGGTCGCGGGCGTCGGGGATCTTCTCACCCACGAAGACCGTGTACTTGAGCCCGTCGGTGACCTCCCAGAGGCGGATGGCGCGGTTGAGGATGAAGACGCCGTGGTTGTCCTCGTCGATGGGGGCCTCGACGTCGTGGTGGCAGCCCGCGTAGTTGCTGTAAGGGCCGAAGGTCCGGTCGCTGGGGCAACTGAAGCTGGCGATGCCGTGGTTGCGGACGGCGACATTCACCGGGTCGTAGACTCCTTCGGAGAAGTCGACGAGGTTGTAGGCCACCGCTTCGTCGAAATAGGGGAGGATCTGGACCATCCAGCTCATGTGGTAGCCGTCGGGCACGTTGCGGATGGGGCCCTCCGGCTCGATCGTCCCCGGGGGGAGCGTGCGGTGGGCCGACTCGTAGGCGTAGAGCGCCAGGCCGATCTGCACCAGGTTGTTCGTGCAATGCATCCGCCGGGCGGCCTCGCGGGCCGCCTGCACGGCGGGGAGCAGGAGCGCGACGAGGATGCCGATGATCGCAATCACCACGAGAAGCTCCACGAGAGTGAAGCCGCGCAAGGTGTTCCTCATGGGAGGTCTCCTTCAATCGGTGTTTCCAGCCGCACCGTGAACGCCTTTTCCCAGCGGGCGCGGTGCTCGGGGTCCAGGGGGTAGTCGGCCCGTACGCGAACCTGCCGCAGGGCGGGGGCGTCGGGAAGGGGCTCGATTTCGATGCGCACCTCGGCCGCCTCGCTGCCGCGCGACTCGCCGGCAAGCTGCCAGGTCTCGCCGGCGTAGTCCGGGTCCGCGGTCAGGCGTGCCGCGGCCCGCTCCCCGGCCGATTCGGCCAGCCAGGAGGCCTGCACGCGCCAGGCGTCGATCCGCGTGGCCCGCGCTTGGGCCAGCGCCAGGTGGAAAAGCGTCACGAAGACCATCGTACAAAGGACCAGTGCCGTGAGGACCAGCACCATGGCGATGCCGCGGCGGCGGTTGGAAACGGCACCGAGGGGGACACCGGCGGTGTGCCGGTCCGGGCGGCTCGTCATGGCATCTCCTCTTCCAGGGAGTGAGCGAAGCGGTGGTCCTTGGCCAGGAGGGCCTCGACGTGCAGCTCGAGCGGCCGGGCGATTCCGCCGGTCGAGGCCGCCGGCGCGGTCAGGGTAAGGCGGACGAGCTGCCAGCCGTGCGCAGAGTCCACCACGCATTCCACGCGGGCCCCGGCGGGGAGGGTGAACTCCTCGCGGGCCTCGACCACCTCGCCGGAGAAGGTCAGCCGCTGCAGGGAATCGGCCACGGTGCGGTACTCGACGGCCCGCTCGCCGGCGAAGGCGAGCCGCCAGGCGGTCTCGTCATCGGCCGCGGCCAGGTCGCGGGCGCCGCGGACGTCGTCGCGGAACCGCTCGGCCAGCCCGCGGAGCGCCCGCTCCTGCTCCAGCTCGGCGCGCATCGAACGCTCCACGTTCCAGATGCGGGTCATCAGCGCACTGGTCGATCCGAGGACCACGGCCGCCACCGTGAACATGGAGACCATTTCCACGAGGGAGACGCCGCGGCGGCCGCGGCGGGTTGGGAGTTTCATGTGCCTCGCTCCGGGACGGCGTGTTCAGTTTTCGGTTTTCCGTTCGTGGGGTTCGGGGCTCGGTGGGGATGGATCGTGCGAGGCCCGTCAGCATGCGGGACATGTGTGCTTCAGTTCCTCGACGACCTCCGGCATCACCGATCCGGTCATGACTACTCCTCAACAAGAAATCGCCACCCGTCCAGCCGCACCGTGCGGGGGCCGGCGCCGGGGGAGTCGACCGTGATGCGGACGGTCAGCTGCCGGGCCTGGGGAGGGCCGGGTTCCTCAGCGATCTTTACGGCGACGGTGGCCCCGGCGAGCCGGGCTCCGGAGCGGGCCGTCTCCTCGTTGACCGCCTCGGCCGTGAGGTCTTCCCAAGGCAGCCGGCTGAGCCGCTCCATGAGGTTGTCGGCCTCGCGAAGGGCCGCGCGGTAGTCGTCGGCCGCGCGGCGGTGACGGGCCAACTGCGCCGCGTACTGCACGAAGACCGTCGCCCCCACGGCGAGCAGCGCCAGGGCGACGAAGATCTCGACGGAGCTGACGCCGCGGGCTCGTTGCCGAACGATCATAGCAAAGTCCCGATCAGCTCGAGTAAGGATAGGAACAGGGTGAGGGCCACCAGCGCCACCAGCAGCCCCACCAGCCCCAGCACCGGCAGGAAGCCGAGCTGCACCACTCCGCTCCACCAATAGTAGTGGCGGCGGCGGCTCCCCTCGGCCAGCGTCTCCAGGCAGAAGGGGAGATTCCCGGCCCGCTCGGCGGCGCGGATCAGGGCCAGTTCGGTGGCGCCGATCAACTCGCGGCCGGCAAGCGCCTCCTCCCAGGCCGTGCCGCGCTGCACGTCGCCCTCGGCCCCCTCGAGGCGGGAGCGTCCGGCGGGGAAGGGCCATGCGCGGGCCAGCACCGCCAGTGCCTCGGGGATGGGCATCTGCCGCCGAACGGCCATCGCCAGGGCAGTGAGCATGTCGGCGGCGTCCAGCCGTCGAAAGAGGAAATCGACTCCCGGCGGCCGAAAGGCGAAGAGGTACGCTGCCGCCGCGCCCACGAAGGCGACCAGGAGCACCACCAGCAGCGGCCCCTGCAGGAATAACACCAGCGGCGAGAGGCTGATAAAGCGTTCGACCAATCCCGGCAGGGGGATATCGAAGTCCCTCACGATCGCCTGGAACTCGGGGACGATATGGGTGAGGATGAAGACCGTGATGAGGGTGAAGCCCAACAGCAGGAGGAAGGTGTACAGGAGCCGCAGCATCACCCCATCGACGATCGAGCGCGGGCCCACCGCCTCGTGGGCCGCGGCGCGGAAGGCCTCGGCCGGCGCCCCGGATGCGAACCCCATCTCGATGAGCGCCCGCGTCTTCGGCGGCAGTCCGGCGGGCTGCGCGCGGAGCGCCTCGGGCAGGGGGATGCCCGCTTCCAGCAACTCCGCCAGGCGCAGCAGCCGGTTGCGGCTCACGGGATCGGCGTCGGCCGCCGCGGCGCGGAGCATCGATTCGAAGGGAATACCCCGCTCCAACGCTACCGTCAGTACGGTCAGCAGGTGCCGCCGGGCCGCCGCCTGGGAGCAAACCAGCCACCGTATGGCCAACACGACCGCGACCACGCCCATCAGGATGGGACCGACATGCATCGTCACCAGCAGACCGAAGAGCCCCACTGCGGCCAGCGCGAGCGCGCCGGCCGCCAGGGCGTTGCCGAGCCCTTCCGACTCAGGCGCCGGCCCCCCGGCGAGAAGCCAGTTTCGGACCCAGTAGAGGCAGCCGGCCATCACCAGGGCCAGCAGGCTCCCGAGCAGGATGATCCAGAGCACGGTCATGACGTGGTATTGGCCTTTCGGCCCCTGAGGGCGGGGGCAGGGATCATCCAGAGAGTTCCGTGATCAAGGAAATGAGCAATATCAAGACCTCGGAAATCACCAGCAGGGCCGTCCCTACCAGAAGTGCCACGGCGAGGAAGGCCATCACCGGCAGCATCGCGGTGATGAGAGTAAGCTGGCTGTCGACGCGCTGCTGGAAGATGTCGGCCGCGGCGGCAAAGCCGGCATCGACCTCGCCGCGGTCGGCGGCCCAGGTCAGCGGCGGCTGCAGCAATGCCGGCAGCGCGTCCTCGGCGGCCATGCAGTCGCGGAGCGGCCGTCCTGCTTCGAGGCCGGCGGCGAGGCGTCCGGCCGTTTCCGTCAGGCGGACCTCGTTGGCAGCCCCGCCGGCCAGCCGCAGCGCCTCGGGGAGCGGCACCCGCCCGCGCACGAGCACCCCGGCCAGGGAGAGCCACCGCAGCAGCCCCTGGTCGCGGCGCAGGCGGCCGACGAGCGGCAGCCCGGCGGCCGCCCGCTGGAACGTGGCGACGTTGGGAAAGAGCCCTGCCAGGATCAGCGGCGAGATGAGCAGCGCGACCGTAGCGGCTACCGCCACGACCAGCGGCCAGAAGAGGACCTGGATTGCGCGGGTCGTGAAGGCCGGCTCCAAGCGGAACTCCTCGGTGACCATGGCGAGGAACTCCATTCCCCACACGCCGACGCCCACCGTGATCAGGCCCCCCAAGACGAGCAGGATCAGCGGATAGACCGTGGCCCCACGCAGACGCCGCCGGTAGTCGCGCTCCGTCCGCTCCAGGCGGCCGTACTCGGCGAGCAGCTCGGCGAGCCGGCCGCTCGCCAGCCCCGCGATCACCAACCCGCGAAGGTGTGCGGGCAGGGGCCCCTTCTCCGCGGCGAGGACCTCGGCCAGGTCCTCGCCCCGTTCCAACCGGCCGGCCAGGTCGTCGAGCGCCCGGCGAAGGCGCCCCGAGCGGCTCTCGGCACCCAGAGCGCGCAGCCCTTCCGGCAGCGGCAGTCCGGCCGCCGCCAGGGCCGTGATTCCGTCGGCGAGCCGGGCCGCCTCCTCGGGCGAGAGGGGGCCGGTGGCGGGCGTCCGATCTGGATGGGGAGAGGGCATCGCCGCGGTTCCTCAGGGTTCCTGCCGATCACATGGCGATCTCTCGCATGGTCATGATCCAGGGGACGAAGAGCAGCAAGGCGGCGGCCAGCGTGGCGGTGCCTCCGAGCACGAGGGTGAGTACGACGGGGGCCAGGGTGTGAGCCAACTCCAGCTCGGCGGCTGCCTGGCGGTGATAGCCGTCGGCGGCGAAGCGGACGGAGGCCGCGGTGAAGGGCCGGACGCCACCCGCGCCCAGGAGCCATTTGAGGACCGGGGGCACGGCGCCGTCATCGATGGCGGTGGCCAGCGGTTCGCCGCGCTCGACGGCTACGGCGGCCTTCCGCGCTGCGGCCGCCAGGCGGCGGCTGCCGCAGGCTTCGCCGGCCAGTCGCAGGGCCTCGCCCAGGGGCAGGCCGTTCTCGACCAGAAGGGCCAAGAGGTCGGCGAAGGCGGCCGTCCGCGAGAGGCCCATCATCCGCCGCGTCCAGGGGAGCCAGCCGATGAGAGCCAGGCCGCGGTCGGGGCGCAAGGCCATCCGTCCCGCGGCAATCCACCAGGCGAGCCCCACCGCGGCGAGGAGCACGAGGACCACGCCCCCCCAGATCCAGGCCGTCCCCTGCCAGGCCTCCAGCCACTCGAGCCACGCGGCGGCCTGCCCGCCCACGTCGCGGATGAAGTCGAGGAAGGTCGGCAGCAGCGCCGCGACGTAGAAGGTGACAAAGGCCACGGCCAGGGCGACGACGACCAAAGGGTAGAGCAGCGCGGCACCTATGAGCGCGCAGGCCTCGGCCAGGCGGCGGCCGGTGGTTGCCAGCCCTTCCAAGGCCGCCGTGAGGCGTCCCGAGCGGGTCCCTGCCTCGACCACGGCCCGCACCAGCGGCGGGTAGGTCTTGGGCTCTTCGGCCATGGCCTCGGCCAGCGAGCGGCCGGTGGCCACGCGCTCGGCCAGCCGCCGGGCGGAGCGGCCCATGCGGCCGGGCATGTCGCTTGCCAGCGCCGCCACACCCGCCTCCAGCGGCACCCCCGCACGGCAGAGCGCCGCGATCTCGTCGCACAGCGCCACCAGCTCCTCGACGGAAAGCCCCCCGGAACGCGACGTCTGCGGCTGAGTCATTACTGCAACTCCGCGAAGGTCGTACTCGACGCGGCCTGTCCCTTGGACCTTCCGAAGGGTGATGTTGGCGTTATTCATCCTCCGGCAACGCACCGGTACGAACCATCGCGTTGCCTGCCATTCGTGTCCATTCGTGTCATTCGTGGTTTGCCAGTCTGGCGCTCTGAGTTATACACCACCCCCCGGCTGGGATGCAAACCCCAAGACGCGGCGGACTTCGGCGGGGCTGGTGATCCCCTCCTCGATGAGCCGGCAGGCCCGCTGCCAGCGGGTGACCATGCCCGCCTCCTCGGCCAGGGCTTCCAATCGACCCGCGTCGCTGCGGGAGAGGATGGCTCGGCCCAGATCGCTCCGCTCCGTCACGAGGAGTTCCGCGATCACTTGCCGGCCGCGGTAGCCGCTGCCGCGGCACACGGCGCAGCCCACCGACAGGTAGGCCTCGCTTACGGCGAGCCCGAGCCGGTCGGCGGCATCGGTGGCGGGCCTTCGGCAATCGCAGAGCCGGCGGACGAGCCGCTGCGAAAGGATGGCCAGGATGCCGCTGCGGAGCATGTAGGGCTCGATGCCCATGTCCGAGAGCCGGCCGACGGCCTCCGCGGCACTGCCCGCGTGAAAGGTGCTCAGGAGGAGGTGGCCGGTCAGCGAGGCCTGCAAGGCCGCCTCGGCCGTGGCCCGGTCGCGGATCTCACCGACGAAGATCACCTCCGGGTCTTGGCGGAGGAGGAACCGCAGGCCCGTGGCCAGGTCGAGCCCCGCCGCGGCGTTCACCTGCGTCTGCCCCACCCCGCCGATGGCCACCTCGACCGGGTCCTCGAGGGAAACGAGGTTCCGTATACCCCCCTGGCCGGCCAGTTCGCGGAGGCAGGCGTACATGGTCGTCGTCTTGCCGCAGCCTGCCGGCCCGGTCGCCAGGATGGCCCCGGCCGTCTCGCCGAGCAGCTCGCCCAGGCGCGTGCGGATCTCGGCTGGCAGGCCGAGGTCGTCGAGCTGCTGGAGGCGGGTCCTGCCGCCGAAGAGCCGCACCACGGCCCGCTCGCCGTAGAGCGTGGGGAAGGTGCTCACCCGCATCTCCACAGCCCCCGGCGCGCCGCGGATTCGCCCCTCTTGGGGTACGTCGGTGCGGTAGGTCAGAAGTTCGGCGACGACCTTCAGGCGGCTGACGACGTTGGCGGCCGCGGCCGCCGGGAAGCGGTGCATCGTCTGGAGAACGCCGTCCACGCGCAGCCGCAGCTCGAGCCCCTCGGCAAAGGGCGTCAAGTGCAGGTCGCTGGCCTGGCGTTCCTGGGCCGCCCGCAGAACGCGGTCAACGACCGCCACGGCGTAGTAGGGGTCGTCCGTGCGGAGCGCCGACAGTTCGGTGGCCAGCGGATCCATTGTCAGAGGTCAGATGTCAGAGGTCAGATGTCAGATGTCGGAGGAGAGGAAAGGGAGGCATCAAGCCAGGTTCCTTTCGGCCCGCCGTTCTTGTTGACGTTCCGCTCCAGACTGAAAACCGAAAACCGAAAACGGAAGACTCACTCGGAATCGCCGTAGGGAAGGACGTCGGGCACCACGTACACTGAGGTGGTCAGCTTGAGGGGAGCCGGGCCGCCGACGTCGAAGGCGAGCCCGACAAGAAAGGCCGTCCAGCCTTCGGGGGGCGTTTCGAGGCGGGCCACGTACTGGCCGTCGCCGTCGGCCTCCAGCGGCCGGCTGGTGAAGACCGGCCCGATGGTCTGCAGGCGAAAGTCGCGGGCATCGGTGGCCGTGCCCTGCCAGAGGCGGACCTCGACGGGCTGGTCCTCCGTCGTGACACGGAGCGTCCCCCGGCCGTCATACTCCCACGCGTAGCGCGGCCGCGGCGTCCCCGAAAAAACAGCCCGGCAAAAGGCCACGATGCTCGTCAGGGCATCGGAGCCGCCCAGCCCGTGGTCGGTGTTGGGGACGTAGCGGAGCAGCCGCTCGCCGGGGAGGTCGTGGAAATAGAACTGCGAGGAATCGGGGAGGAAGAACTGGTCGCCGGTGGCGTTGACGATGAACTTCGGGAGCGTGTAGCGATCGCGGTACTTGTACGGATCGACGATCTTGCGGATGGCCTCGAACTCCGGCTCGTGGAGGTACTGCATCAGGCCGTGCCGCTCGTAGTCGCCGATGGCCGGTGCCCAAAAGCCGTAGGCGGCGTGGTGGTGCTCCATGGAGGGGCCGAGGTTCAAGAGATCGATGACGATGGGCACAATGGCCTCGACGCGGTCGTCCACCGCGGCCGTGAGCCAGGTGGTCCAACCCCGCTTCGAAGCCCCCGAGACGATGAAGTCCTCAACCGGATGGCCCTCGGCAGCAAGCAACTCCTCCAGGGTGTCCATAGCGCGGACGGCACTCTTGGCCATGGCGAGCTGGGGGATCCAGGTGGGGTCGTCGGTCTCGAGGAACTGGGTCCAGCCGTAGGCCAACAGATCGTCCTCGTAACGTTGAACGCCGTCGTTGTGGAAGACCAGCGGCTGGTTGGGAACGGTCCTGAGCTCGGCGACTACCGCCCCCGTCTCCTCGGCCAGGGCCACCAACTCGGGCGAAAGCCCCCGCGGCGGCTCATGGCTGTTGCTGCCGCCGCCGATGAAGAGAACCGCCTTGCCGGGCAGGGCCCCAGGCGGCTTTCCCACGACGAGCCAGTGCTGCCACTGCGTTCGGTCCACCTCCCCCTCGGCGCGCCAGGTCTGCGAGGTCATATCCACGATATAGACCGTGCCGCGGGGCGTCTCCTCCTTGGCCGCCAGCGACCAGCGGAAGCTCTCGTCGGGCTGGGCGACGTATCGGTCGAGGGGAGTCTCGGCAGCCGGGGACGCAGCCGGCCAGTTCGCGGCGATCAGTACGGCGAAGAGAGGAAAGCAGCAGCGCAGAAGAAGGTTGCCTCGCAGAAGTCCGCGCATCATCACTCGGTCTCCGAACAAGGGGGAATGCGGTGGCTGGTCGATGGTAAGAAGCGTTCGATGCAACTCGGACGGGCCGCCCCACTTCACCCCGAATGCACTCGGCGGCGCGTGCCGTCAGAAGAGGCTCGTGGCGGACAGACCACTTCAGGCCATCATAGGCTGCCCTGCCCCCCGGGGGAAGCGCCCGGCAGGCCCCAACCGTCACCGCCGCTTGCGGGCGATGGCCTTCTGCCGCGCCTTCTGCTTGGCGAAGCGTTTGGCCCGCCGCTCCTTGTCCCGCTGGGCCTTGGCCGCGCCGGGGCGGCCGCCGCTGGGGGCGGCGGCATCGGCGGCGAGCGCGCTCTTGAACATACGGTAGTGGCGGGCGAGGCGCTCGACGTAGGCGCGGTCCCGCAGCACGAGCGTTTGGACGAGCTCGAGCAGCTCGTGGGCAAACGGAGCGGCAGGGCTCCCGGGATTGAGGACGGGACCGCGCAACATCCGAACGATGGTCGGGTCGTCGTTGCCCAGCCAACGGCGGTAGAAGGCGGCGTCCTCCCAGCCGTAGGCGATCACGGCCAGCGGCTTGCGGTCGTGCGGGGTGCAGACGTAGAGCATCACCCGCCGGCAGTCGCACGCAGGCTCGGCGCAGAAGTGCTCCAAGAGCCCGTACTCGCCGTCGGGAATCTCCTCGGGATCGCTACCGGTCTTGGCCCCCCCGACGAGTATGAGCGTCCGCGTCTCGGCCGCGGCAAGGTCGGGAAAAAAATATCCGAAGGGTCGGAAAAACATGGCACTCCTTCTCCATGGTGACTAGGCGAGACTCCAAACGCCGTCAAATTACCGCCCCGCTGCCCGGCAGGTCAAGTGCGCTGGCCCCCAGGGGTCTATCGCTTCCTCCACAGGAGGCGGTCGTCGAGGCCCATCTCGGCCGCGGCGGCGGCGATCTGGCTGCGGAAGCGGCGGGCGTCGAGGGGGTAGCCGGCCGTGGGCTTCAGGCCGGCCACCCGCGCCGTCCAGAAGGCGTTGAAGGCCTCCATCGCCAGTTCGCGGAGGTATTTCGAAGCCATCGAGGCGAGGGCCGCGGGCAGGCATTCCTCGGCACCGCTGCGAAAGCAGAACGAGACCCGCCGGCGGCCCCAACCGAAGCGGTACACGCTCTGCGCCCGCGACTCGCCGTGGATCTCGATGAAGGCGTCGTCGAAGTGCGCAGCGAGCAGGTCCCCGTAGCGGTTCCGCCCCCCGTGCTTGTCGCAGACGACCGCCACCGGGGCGTCGTCGTCTTCCGCGAGTGCAGCGATCTGCGCGGCCGCCAAGGCTAGGGTAACCGAGGAGAGGACGGCCCCCTTCGATCCCAGCCGGTCGATGCCGTCGTTCATCTCGTGCGCGAAGACCACGCGGCTGGAGAGCTCGACCAGCCGCACGCCAGCCGCCGCCAGCCCGGCGGCCAGCCGGCCGGCAGCCGGTTCGAGAGCCAGCGGATCGGCCTCGACGGGCACCGCCCGCGGCGGCCCCCCGGCGAAGGCCGCGTACCAGGGGACGTCGCCCCAGCGGCCAACCGCCGTGGGGTCCAGCGCTGCAAACAGCTCGACCCATGTCCGCGGTGTCTGCCCCAACACTCCCAGCCCCGAGTAGAGCCCGCGTTCCAGTTCCCCCAGTCCGCCTCCCTGCTGGAAGAGCCGCTTCGAGTCGCCGAAGAGGAGCGGCTCCGCCGCGGCGGCCGGGGCGCAGTCCACGGGGCGCATCCGGGGACCCGGCGGCCGCACGGTTCCCTCGAGCCGGTGGAAGAGCCCTTCGGCGGTTACCCCTTCGGGCACCTCCCAGACCGAGGCCGAGACGACCAGCGGCCCCAGGTTCGGACCATACCCGGCTTCGTCCGTGGCGATGAGAAAGGGCATCCTGGCGGAGGTTACCTCTCCAACTGCGAATCGACCGGCTCGACACCGGCACGGTGTTCCTCGGCGATGGCGAGGATCGCTTCCAGGACGTCGGGATGCTGCTCGGCAACGTTGTACAGCTCGCCGGGATCGTGGCCGAGATGGAAGAGGAGCGGCGGGTCGTGTTCCTGGGGACCGCCGCCGTAGCCGGGCTGGGTGATGAAGTGGGCCTTGAACTCGCCGTGGCGGAGGGCGAAGAGCCGCGTGCCGCGGTAGTAGTACATCGTCTCCCGCGGGCTGGGGCTGTCGCCGGTGAGGACGGCCGAGAGGTCGTAGCCGTCGAGCACGCGGTCGGCGGGCGGCTCGCCACCGGCCAGCCGGATGGCTGTGACGAAGAGGTCCATCGTCGCGCCCATGCCGTAGATTACGGCCGGCTCGATGGTCCCCGGCCACCAGAGGATGGTCGGCACCCGCATGCCCCCTTCCCACGTGCTTCCCTTCCCTTCGCGGAGCAGGCCCGCGGTCCCCCCCTGCTCGTCGTACGTCAGCCAGGGGCCGTTGTCGGAAGTGAAGACGACCAGCGTCCGCTCGGCAAGGTCGAGCTCGCGGAGGGTATCGAGGATCTGCCCCACGCCGTGGTCGATCTCCTCGACCGTGTCGCCGTAGAGGCCGCGGCGGCTGGTGCCGAGGAAGTCGTCCGAGGCGAACAGGGGAACGTGGGGGAGACTATGGGGGACGTAGACGAAGAAGGGCTCGTCGCGGTGTTCGCGGATGAAGCGGATGGCCTCCTCCGTGTAGCGGCGGGTGATGGTGGTCTGGTCGGCGGGCCGCTCGATGATCTCTTCGTTGCGCATCAGCGGCACGTTCCAGTACTCGATCCGCGGGTCCAGGAAGGCCGCCCGGCCCGGTGGAGCGGCGGCGGTGCGGTCCATATCGTTCGAGTAGGGGATGCCGTAGTAGTAATCGAAGCCGTGGCTGGTGGGCAGGAACTCCGGCAGGTGGCCCAGGTGCCATTTGCCGATGCAGGCGGTGGCGTAGCCGAGCTCCTTAAGGGCCCTGGCCAGGGTGGTTTCCGTCTGGGGCAGCCCCCCCTTGGAGTTCGGGAAGAGGACGCGGCGGCGGTCGGAGCACATACCGTTGCGAACCGGCAGCCGGCCGGTGAGCAGGGCCGCCCGGCTCGGGGTGCAGACGCTGGCGGCCACGTAGAAATCGGTCCACCGCTGGCCTTCGGCGGCCATGCGATCGAGGTGGGGCGTGGCCAGGGTGGGGTGGCCGTAGCAGCCCAGGTCGCCGTAGCCGAGGTCGTCGGTGAAGATGAGCACAATATTTGGTGCAGGACTTCTATCCGGGAAATCTCCGTTTATTTCGGCACCTGTTGAGAGCAGGAAGGCGGAGATGACGAGGATGAGTGTGGTTTTTTGTAGTAATGGGGACGGTGAATGCGGGGTGTAACAGCCCTCTTGTGATGGCGGGAGTCGCATCGCAGCACCTCCTTCAGGCTTGGCAAATCGTGCTGGTAGGACGGGGACAGGCCAACCGTCGGCCACCCAGTATCGGTCGCCCGCGATCCCCCGTCAACGCGCCTGGGGATTCAACCGGCGGCAAACGCTGGGGGAAGGGAGGATCACCATGGGAGGGAAACGGAAGCCGCGGCGGCGGCCGCATGGGTCGGCATGACACGGGAGGCAGACCGACTGCTGGTACTATACGATGCCGGACACAAAAAAAGCTTCAGGAAGTTGACCCGGCTCGAGGTCCCACTCGGAGACCAACTCCGTCGCCGACACGCCCGCCTGCCGCCGCGCCGACTCTTCGCTCGCGCGGAAATGCTTGACCTGGCCCCCCTTCGTGATAGGCTGGTGGGCGCCCGCGGTCGGCAGTATCCGCTCGGGCGTTTTTTGGGAATCGATGCCCAGCCCCGGAAGAGCCGGAGCTTCAAACCTTCAAGGTATCGCGAGAGGAGGTGGTATCATGCCGCAGTATATCGCACGCAGGCAGCTTCTCAAGTCGGCGATGGCTGCCGCAGCCGGAATGGGGGCGGCCAGGTCCCTCGACGTCGCGCACCTGTCCCACCTTTACGCCGGCCAGGGCGATGTCGCCCCCATGCCGGCCCGCCGGCTGGGAAGGACGGACTACCAGGTGCGGCTCTTCAGCCTCGGGGCCCAGGCGACCGTCGAACAGGAGGGCCGGCAAGAGGAAGCCGTGGAGATCATCAATCGCGCCCTCGACCTGGGGGTGAACTACATCGATACGGCCCCCCGGTACGGGGCGGGGATCAGCGAGCGCAATGTCGGCGAGGTCATGAAGGACCGCCGCAAGGAGGTCTTCCTGGCCACCAAGAGCCACGACCTCACCTACGACGGCACGATGAGGCTCTGCGAGGAGAGCCTCGAGCGGCTGCAGACCGACTACCTCGACCTCTACCAGCACCATGCCGTGCACCGCGACGAGCAGCTCGAGCAGATCCTCGCCAGGGACGGCGCCGTGCGGGCCTTCGAGCGACTGCAAGAGGAGGGCGTCATCAAGCACAAGGGGATCACGGGCCACTCGTCGCGCGTCCTCCTGCGGGCCCTGGAGCAATACGACTATGCCTGTGCGCTGATCACCCTGAACCCCGCCGACATTTGGATGTTGGACCGCGAATACTTGGGTGCCTTCTTCGCCAAGGCCGCGGAGAAGGACGTGGGCGTGATCGGCATGAAGGTGGTCGCTCGGGGGCAGATCCTCGAGAGGGGGTTGACGATGAAGGAGCTGCTCACCTACACGCTGAGCTTCCCGGTGGCGACGGCGGTCGTGGGCATCTCCGTCGTGGAGCAGCTCGACGAGAACGTCGCCATCGCCCGCGGCTTCGAGCCCCTCTCGGAGGAAGCGCGGGCGGCGATCGAACGGCGCGCCGCCGCGTGAGCGGCCACGGCGCCGACGCCACCTTGGCCAATGCCGTGGGGGAGCCACCTGCCGCGGAGTGGCCCGCTGGAAGTCTCGCGGTCAGCCTTCACCCACGGCGAACCGCAACCAGCTCGCCGTAGCGGCAAGGGCGAATAACTCCATGAATACCGCCCGTTACGCCTTGATGAGCTCGATGCCTTCGCCCGTCCCGAGATCGCGCGTGTACTGCTTGCGCTCGGGGTCGTTCCAATGCTCGTGGACGCCCAGGCTGTTCGGGATGCTGCCGTCGCCTGCCGGGGCGTAGCGCGTCGCCGAAGGCGGCTGCGGGAGCAGCGCCGCTTCGTGCAGGTAGTTGTCCACCGCGCCCACCATCCGCCTTGCAGTCGGTTCCGCCCCGAAAAAGTCCACGGCCACCGATTCGATCGCCACCGGATCCTGCGAGGCCAGCATGCTCGCCGTCCAATGACCCTCGAATGGCGCCGACTGCCACTTCTCCGGCAGCACGGACTGGTGCGGCGCGGCATAGAGGGCATCGATGTAATAGAGGATCGTCTTGCCGCCGAGGTCGGGGTGACCCAGCAGGTCGACCAGTGCGTTGTAGGTCCCCATCGGCCGGCGGGTGGTGGTGATCGAGTCGTGCAGATGACTGGGGTTCCAGCCACGGTGGGGGTCGCCCGGGCCGGGGTCTTCGCGGTAGACCGAACCGTAATGATTCTTCACGCAGAGGGTGACGCCCGCCAGGCTGTGCCCCTTCAGCACAGCGGCGTTGATCTGGTAGGTCGCGCCGGTCACGCACTTGGGCAGGTAGGTCTTGCCGTGGTCCGGCGTGGCGGGATCCCCGAAGAAGAGCGCCGCGTTCCTGTCGGGCTCGGTCTTGAAGCGCCCTTCTCCGCCGTCGCGGTCTTCGAAGCGGATGCCGGGAAATTCCGCGTGGCAAGGGTCGAAGATCGAGTCGGGAACGAATCGGGAGGCGTCGTACACGATGAGGTCGCTCTCCCGCACGCCCGCCTCCCGCACGAGCTGCCGCAGCAGAGCAATCGTCGACTGCGGCGTGTTGTACACCCCCTGCGTCGGATCGACGCGCCGCTGGCAGCAGTTGAGATTGAGCTTCACGACGACCTTTTCGCCGGGCTGGTAGCCGGCGTTGCCCCGCCGCCGTTTCCGGTTCGCGTGCCGGAAGAGGCGATTCCACGCCTCGGCCTCCGTCTTGGCGCCGGTGACCAGCTTCAGGGTGTCGCGGAGCATGCGATCAGCGCCGGCGGCGTCGGTGAAGCGGTCCTCGTACCAGCCGCCCGACTCCGTGTCGCCGTCCCAGCGGGCAACGGACGGATCGTGGACCCAGACGACGCGGCCGGGCAAGATGCCTCGGGCCGTGCCGATCGGCTCGTTCGGCGGCTCGGGCGCCACCCATCGAGCCGGCGTCGAACCCGCCTCGTCCGCCACCGCCCGGCGGACCGGCAAGGGGATCCACAAGGACCATGTGGGACAGGTGCCGGCAGCCAGCACCCCCTTGAGAAACGCGCGTCGACTCACGGCAGGTCTCCTCGATCGAAAGGTGACGGCCACCTATTGGGCGCTTTCGGATCTGGGCGCAAGTCTCCCGGAAAACGCCCCAGCGGGGACTGCACTCCAGCGGTACGGGCAGGGCACCCCCCGCCACCCTACCATGAACGCGGGCCCCGTCAAGCAAATCGCCCGAGATGCTTGTCACGAGGTACCTGCGCGGTTATCGTCCGGGGAGTCCGATCGGAGCCTGGTGTGAGGTGGCCGGCATCTCGATGCAGGGTTTGCTGAAGGGTCGAGACGCCCCGGCCTGAGCCGCCCGGTACGCCGCGGCAGGGTAAGGGGACGGGTCCGTTTTTCGGGCATCGGCGGTCGTTAAAGACAGGGTCGATTGGCCGAAAAATGGACCAGTCCCCGGCCGCCCCGTGAACGGTTACATGTTCTCCCCTGAAGAACGCGGCGATCGTCCCATCTTGATATCATCTTACCGCACGGGACGCACGAAAAGGAAGTTCACGCCGTTACCGGCTAGTCGCGCGGTGAGTGTCGCGGAGCCCGCGTCGGTGACCGGGTGTGTCGAACGAGCGGTGACCTTCAGGGCGGCACGATCCGCCACTGCTTGGAACTCCTCTTCCGTATGGCCCCGGCCCGGCGCCCGCGCGAGCTGATCGCGCAGCTCGCGCGCCAGCGGGTAGTAGCTGTTGTGGTCTCGATCGATGCGGTATTGCTCGACCTCGACCTCGTCCCCCTCGATACCGAGCAATTCCAAAAGGACCTCAAACTCGTGATCGGAGCGGGACTGCGGATCCTGCTCATGGTGGGAATAGAGGAGAACGCGCACGTCGTCTTCCGTCGTGCCGGCAAAGCCGCCCACCAAGTGCCCCCCGATCTCGCGGGGGGGCAGGACGTAATAATCGTCGCCCAAGGTGGAGAGCAGGTTGACGAAGTGGAAGATGGGGCTGGGGATGACCTCCCATCGGTCGTTTACCTCAATGCGCCGTACCACGTCGTTGAGCGTGCTCCAGTTCTGCCGGATGGCCGGCCAACCCATCAACGGCGCTTCGCCGCCGTACGCGTAGCGCGGGTCGGCCGCGGCCTGCTGAAGCAGACGGCCGACGATGTTCGCGGCCCACGTGGGAAAGTAACCGTTCCCGAGGTACATTTCGGCGGCACCGGGATCGTTGATGGGTTGCCACCTCGGGACCGTCTCGTGATTAACGATGGCGAGCGTTTCGAAGTACTCGGGGTCGATCTCCAGGGCGACTTCCTTGGCGCGGATCAGTTTCGCCGCCGCGAGCTCCGAGTAGTTGTAGGTGTGGATCGAAAGGAAGTCGAAGGGCGCGCCCCGGCCACCATTGGCTTCGCAGAGCGCCTCGACGCGCCGCGAACGGCGGCCGTCCAGACGCGGGTCGGCATACGCGGCATTGAGTTCCAGCGCGCCGGGGCCGCTCGCAGTCGGCGAGACGTGCGTGAGAAACGCTTCCAGACGCATGCGCAGACCTGCGATAGCCCCCAGTTCCAGCCCGCCCACCTGCACCTTGCTCGAATCGTAGCCGTGGTCCTCGAAGGCGCGGAGGATGGCGTCGGAGCTATAATCGTAGAATCGCTGCAGCTCCTCCCAGTCGCCGGTCCGCCAGTAGACGCTCGTCAAGTCCGGTTCGTTGAACACCACCCAGGGCCAGTCGAGTGTGGCATCGCCGTAACGCGCGATCAAATGGCCGGTGATTTCCCGCGTCACCTCATGCAACTGTACCAGACATTTGGCGGTAGTACCGTTGCGCCCGTCGATCGATAGATCGCCCGGGGCATCGGCGAAGCGGGGGATCACCCGGAATCCATAGCGCTTCACAAGCAGGTCCCATTCGTGGTGAACACGGCCCCAATAGTAGCGGGCCGTACCCGGCGGATCGAACTTGCGCAGGTAGGTGCCGCCCGGCGGAAAGAGGCCGGGACTGTGGGGATTCTCTTCCGTCGGGGGAGGCTGCGAGTATTCGAGCTGCCACGGCTGCGCGGGTTCGTCGAACTCCGTCACCAGTACCGAGCGCGCTAGATCATCGACTGCGATCACGGTGGCGCGCGCGCTCTGGTGCCCGTCCGCGATCAGGATCTCGTCACCGGCCCGATAGTCGCCGCTGAGGGGCCGGCCGGAAGGGATGCCGTACTGCTGATGTCCCCAAAAGTCCTCGACGTGGAGCCGCACCTCGCGCTCGCGCCGCTCGATGGCCGTGATGCGGCGTGTCTCCTTTTCGCGGACCAGGTTGGGGTAGGCCTTGAAGACGTTCGGCTGGTGCTCGAAACCCGTCAGGTAAGCATCGCGCAACAGGTTCCAAGCGTGGGGATACGCCTCGCGTGCCTCGGCCATCAGCTCGTAGTGCGGCACGCGCCCATTCTGGCGGGTGCTGGTGGCGAAGGCGGGCTTGGCGAATCCGTTGAAGAACGCGCCTCGCCAGTAAACGTCAGGTTCAGCCCGCAAGTCGAGCGTGTAGTCCAGCCGATGCCTGTCGGGAGCCTGCTCGGTGGTGAACGACCAGACGCCTTCCTCCTCGCCGAGTGTCGCGCCCCGTCTGGATCTTGCCTCCACGCGTATCGAATAGGTCGTATCCGGCTCCAGCTCCCCCGTCGAATCCACGAAGACCAGCAGCGATCGGCCCGATCCGCGAGGATGGTCTGCCAGATGACCGAAGTATCCCGAAGCGAATTGCCGGCCCGCACGCAGCACCTCGACAGCTTCTCCACCGGCCGTCTCGAGCACAATGGACACGGAGTCGGCAAGGACCGCGTCGGATTCCACTGGCGAGGCGATCTCCATATAGAAGCTGCTGCGCAGCGGTACATGCCGTGCGCCGACCTGGGGCCTGGGGCTGTCACCGGGCGCTCGGACGAAACGCCCCTCCGGGTTGCGCAGTTGGAGCGTGACGTCCTCCGGAAGGGCATCCTCCGCTTCATCCGGCACGGCGTCGAGCCCCCGCCCGTCCCCTGCACCCGCAAAGGAGACGATGCGCCATGCGCCGTATTCCTCGATCAGATGCAAAGCCAGCCGCAAGGGGCGCTCCTCCCCCGGGAGCGTCAGACGAACGGGGAAGACCCAAGCCTTCTCCTGCTCCACGCGCACCTCGGCTTGATCCACATCGATCGCCAGACCGGCGAGGTGCCCTCCCTCGAAGGCGTTGTCCAAGAATCGCCGCACCTGGACCTCATCGCTGCCATCCCCGCCGCGGTAATCGGCCGAGATGGTGGCCATGACGGCATCGATGTCCGCGTTGAGCATCGCGCTCCGCCACCGAGCGACGGCGACTCGGACCTGCGCCTCGGGGTCATCGCGGGCACCGGTAGCGAACAGAGCAAGAACGCCCAGAATCGGTGCGAATATCAGTGACGTTCGTCTCATGGGGTTACTCCCTGTACTAACGACATGCAGGAGGGGTCTGCTCGTAGTAGAAGACCCCCTTCTTATTGGCGACGATGATGTCCACCAGGCCGTTGCCGTTGACGTCTGCCAGTTCGAGCTGCGTGCCCACGCCACTGTCCTCGTCGATGACGTGGCGGGTCCAGCGGGGGCCCTCATCGCTCCGCTCCACGGTGTAAAGGAGGAGCTTCGAAGGCTCGTCGTCGCCGGGGTCGACTCCCGGGGGATGGGCGAGGTAGCGCTTGCCGGTGACTGCGTCGGGAAGGCCGTTGCCGGTGAAGTCGTGGAGGGCGAGGGCGTGCGTCTGGGAGACACTGCGGTCGATCTCCTCGGTCACCCAGGTGCCGTTGACGCGGCGGTGCCACCAGACGCCGTATTCGTGGGCGCTGGTGGTGAGGATGTCGGCCTGCCCGTCGCCGCTGAAGTCGGCAATCACCATGTGAACGCAGGGCTCGCCGAGGTCGGCCCGGTGGAAGGGCCACTCGGCCACACTGGGATCCTCGGGCTGCTCCCACCAGCCGCCGCGGACGACGACGTCCAGCCGCCCGTTGCCGTTCAGGTCGCCCACGCCCAGCCCGTGGGCATTGCGATCCGTCCCCGGCGCCGCGGGAACGGAGAATGTCTGCACGTCCCAGGGGGCGTAGGGATCGTCACCGGGGCGGACGTACGCCATCCGCCGCTGGGGGCTGTTAGGGTTTTGCGGGTCGGGCGAGACGCCGCAGACGATCCCCGGCCTGCCGTCGCCGAAGAGGTCGACCCAGATGGGACTCTCGTTGTTGACCACCTCGACGATCAGGTGCCGCTTCCATGGCCTGCCCATCTCGCCGGGATGCTCCCACCACCAGGCGGGGGCGGGACCGCGGCTCCGGTCGCAGGTGATCAGATCGGGCCGGCCGTTGCCGTTGACGTCGTGGGCGATACAGAAGCAGACGTCGCTGTAGGCCATGGGATCGAACTCGCGGGGCGCCTCGGCAATGGTGATCATTTCCCAGTCGGGGGCCGCATACAGTACGCTGCCGACGGCGATATCGTTGAGGCCGTTTCCCGTGAAGTCGGCCACGGCGGCCGCCTCGCTGCGGAACGCCCTATCGAGAACGTGTCTCTCGAAGCGGACCCGCGGCTCCTCCGCCGCCAGGGGGAGCACGGCCAGAAGGCAGGCTGCGCACACGGAATACCGCATTATCGCCGACATGGTTGTCACCTCATGGAGATGGAAAGGCAAATCGATCCGTAACGGCTCAGGACGAAAGTACGGCAACGGA
>SKOZ01000008.1 GCA_007119795.1 Planctomycetales bacterium
GTACTGGCGATCGCCGCGGCCTGGGCGGTGCCCGCCGCTGCCGAGGACGACGGCTTCATCGAGTTGTTCAACGGCAAGGACCTTTCCGGCTGGCGCGTCCAGGGCGGCGAAGGCGGTCACTGGACCGTCGGCACCGCCTCGCTCCATCCGGACGATCCCCGCGAGTTCGTCGTCGACGAAGGAAACGAGCTCGTCAATGCACGCAGCCGCGGCCGCAACCTCTATTCGGAGCTCGAGTTCGGCGACGCCGTCATCGAGCTCGAGGTCATGGTCCCTCAGCGCTCGAACTCGGGGATCTACATCATGGGCGAATACGAGGTACAGATCCTCGACAGCTACGGCCGCGAGCGGCTCACCCAGGGTGACATGGGCGCCATCTACAGTGCCGCCGCACCACGGGTGAACGCCAGCAAGGCTCCCGGCGAGTGGCAGACCTACCATATCCGCTACCGCGCCCCCCGCTTCGGCGCCGATGGGAACAAGACCGCCAACGCCTTCGTGGAAAGGGTGATCCTCAACGACGTGGTGATCCAGGAGAACGTCGAGGTCCAGGGCCCCACCGGCGGCAGCCTCCGCAACCGCGAGGCCCCCCGCGGCCCGATCATGTTCCAGGGCGACCACGGCCCGGTCTCCTTCCGCAATATCCGCGTCAAGCCGCTGGACGCGGAGTGAGCAGACGGGGAGGAGCGTGGTGTGGCGCCGCCTCCCCAATCGGCGGATCGCCTTCCCGCAGTCCCTTCGTGCTCCCAAGATTTCCGATCCCTCGTGAGGGCGCAGCGAACGCCGGCGCGCACCGTGGGTTGGTGGCCGTGCGCGCCACTTACGGGGGCGGCACGAGGCGGGCGCGGACCGCCGGCTGCTCCGGGTCGTCGCCGGGGTGGACGTGGGCCACGGAGACCCAACCGGCGCGCTCCAGCACTTCGTAGGCCGCTCCGGTCAAGGGGTTCACCCGGTAGGGAGGGGCTTCCGCACCGCGGGCGCGCGCCAGGGCCAGGGCCCAGGCCTCGCAGAGGGCCCGGTCCGCCGCCAGGAGGCCGTGAGCCCGTTCCAGATCGGCCAAGAGCATCTCCCCGGCCACCAGGGGGTATTCGGTGGTCGTCTCCGTACCCGCCAATTCGTCCCGTATTTCGGCAAAGACTCTTCTCCGCTGGTAAAAGGGACGCGCAGAAGCATCGACGATACGCCGCATGGCCCTCAGATAGAAGAGTTGGTCGGCGTCCACGCGCTCGCGGGTGAAGGTCGCCAGGTCGGTGAGGAGCCCCGCGGCGCCAAGGCGTTCCCGCTCGCGATCCGTGAGCAGATCGGCGGCGTGTCCCGCGCGGACCAGTTCGTAGAGAAACAGCCCTTCGGCGCGGTCGCCGATCGTGGCCTCGGCGTCGCTGGGCCATTGGCCGAGCTGATCGTCGACGACATTCGCCAGCCGCGTCATCCGTTGCGGAGTGACCTGCTCCTCCACGGCGAGGGCGCCGAGGAGGGCAAAGGCCTCTGCGCGAAGCTGCCCTGCCTGGAGGCGGGAGACGAGATGCCGCTCGGCGCCCAGGTGTGTGGCCAGGCGGAACATGACCGCGAGCGACTCCGCGGCTGCGTCGGCGTCGCCTTCCGCCAGAGCCTCGGCGGCCAGAAAGGCCTCCAGTCGGCCCACGATGCGGAAGACGTCGATGATGGCCAGGCTGGCGGCGGGTCCTTCGAGATGCGCGAGGGAGAGGCGGCAATGGGGCCGGCGGAGGGCCTCGCGGGCCGCGGCGCGCTGCGGCTCGTGGACGGTGCGGAAGGCCACGGCGAGGCCCAACCGCTGCGCGTCGAAGACGAAGCCTGCCTCAGGAAAAAGCCTCCGCGAACGATCGAGGAGGTCGGCAATCTGGTTCGGCGGGAAGAGCGACTCCAGCGCGGCGGCAACGTTGTCTTCCGGATCGACCTCCACCGCGGCGAGCTGTTCGGGAGTTCCCCCCTCGTCGACGACGCGCGCCAGCTCGTCCTGAAGGGGCTCCAGCGGGGACTGCCGCAGCCCCGGCAGGCGACCGAAGTGCTCGGCGACGTTCTCGGCCGGAGGGGGCTCCTTTCCGCAACCGACGAGGCTCGCGAGGGCAACCACGAACAACCACCCCTCCCACCGCCGCAATGCCGCGTGCATGATTCCTCCTTCCCGGCGCCGAGGGCAGCGGATACCGCCGCCCCCTAGCGGCGGACGCTCTTGCGTCGCCGGCGGCCGGCCGCACCGTTGTCGGAGCGATCGCCGCCGGGGACGAGCCACGGCAGGGGCCGCAGCGCCACCATTTCGGCCAGCCCGGCCTCGGCGAGCTCCGGCCCGGCCACATACCGCCCTGGGGTGCTCCAGTTGCGGATGCGTTCCACCGGGGCCCCGAAGAGCTCGGCCAGCAGGCAGTCCATATCCGCCTCCAGGCGGCCGAAGTGGCGGGCCCACTCGGCGGCCTCGGCGAGGCCCACGTTCTCTTCGCTCTGCCATTTCATCGGATGGAAGAGGAGGACGCTGTAGGGCGTCACCAGGCGGCGGCGGCAGGCGGCGAAAGGCCAGAGGGCGGCCGACGAGCATTCGCCGGTGACGATACCCGTCGCCCGCAGCCCGCGGAGGAGGATCAGCGAGGTCAAGGACATCGCCGCGTAGGCGCCGCCGCCCACGGAGTCGATGTACAGGATGCACTCGCCGCCCGGCTCGACGCCCAAGACATGCGAAAAGAGATCGGCCTCGTTCTCGTTGAGGTCGCCCACCAGCGCGATCTCGGCCAGGCCCCCAAGATTTCCATCGTCCACAAGAAGGCTCCATACAGAGGTAAGGAACTTCCGTGCCCGCCTCGTCCCCCGACTCGAACTGCCCGGCGAGGCTCCGTCCTGCCGCGGGGCATCCGCTACCTTCTTAGCTCAAGCCTGCGGGTAAAGCAAGCGTCGGCTGCCGCCGCCGGAAAAAAGCAACGGGCCGCACTTGCGCGCGGCCCGGGGGGGTGAGTCGATCGGCGTGCAGCCGTGCGACCGGGTCAAGCGCCCGATGCACTACTCGATGGTGATGGCCTCGCTGGGGCAGGCGTCGACGCAGGCGCCGCAGTCGCCGCAGGTCTCCTCGTCGATGACGGCCTTGCCGTCCTTCAACTCGATGGCATCCAGCGGACAGGACTCCACGCAGTCGCCGCAGGCATTGCACTTTTCGACATCCACGATCGTTGGCATTGGCACTCTCCCGTAAGGCGGCCCGGTGGGCCGAGACGAACAATGAGCAAAGACACCACACCCCCACGGGATGCGATGATCCGATCGGCGAAAAGAGCGGTGGCTCGCTCCCCACGCACCAGGCGGGCCGGGCCGAAAGAAGTTCTCCCACGGCGAGCCCCGCGACCGACCCGCCTCCTTTTATCTTTATACCGCGGCGGCCCTCCCCCAGGCTATACCCCGAAACAAGCCGGCCCTTCACCCAAATGTGGGTAAGCGGCAAGCATAACTTCCGCCGGCGGGGCCCGCAAGGCCGACGGCGCAGCGGCTCCAGGCGGAGAAGCCCGCCCGCCGCGCCGTTCTCGCCTCCGACCAGCCGCGATCGGGTTTAGGCCGTTGGAGGCGGCTGCGAAAAACTGCGAAAAAGCAAACCGCCGGCCCCGGAAGACGCGGAGCCGGCGGTGGGAGTAGCATCCCGGACGCCTAGGGCCTTTCGCCCCGGCCCGCGCGCCTCTAACCCGGGAAGGGGCCGCGCGGGGTTCCGCCGGGTGGATCAATACATGTCGTCGTGGCCGGGGCCCGCGGAGGCGGCGGCCTTCTCGGGCTTGGGCTTGTCGGCCACCAGGGCATCGCTGGTCAGGAGCAATGTGGCCACGCTCGCGGCGTTCTGCAGTGCCGTACGGGCGACCTTGGTCGGGTCGATGATCCCGGCCTTGACCAGGTCCTCGAACGCGCCGGTGGCGGCGTTGTAGCCCATGGCCCCCTTCATTTCGGAGACCTTCTCGCAGACGATGCCGCCGTCCTGCCCGGCATTGTCTGCGATCTGCGTCAGCGGCGCGCGGCAGGCACGAAGGACAATCCGGTAGCCGACCTGCTCGTCGTGGGTGAGCTTCTCACCGGACTTCAGCGCCGTGGCGGCCCGCAGCAGCGCCACGCCGCCGCCGGGGAGAATGCCCTCTTCGACGGCCGCCCGCGTGGCGTGCAGGGCGTCTTCGACGCGGGCCTTCTTCTCCTTCATCTCCGATTCGGTGGCGGCACCCACGTTGATCTTCGCCACCCCGCCGGCCAGCTTGGCCAGGCGCTCCTCGAGCTTCTCGCGGTCGTAGTCGCTGGTGGCGTTCTCGATCTCGCGGCGGAGCTGGTCGATGCGGCCCTTGATCTCGGCGCTCTTGCCGGCGCCCTCGATGATCGTCGTGTTATCCTTGTCGATCACGATCCGCTTGGCGCGGCCGAGCTCGGTGAGGGTCACGTTCTCCAGCTTGCGGCCCAGGCTCTCGAAGATCGCCGTGCCGCCGGTGAGGATGGCGACGTCTTCGAGCATCGCCTTGCGGCGGTCGCCGTAGCCAGGGGCCTTCACGGCGCAGATCTTGATGGTGCCCCGCAGCCGGTTGATGACCAGCGTCGCCAGGGCCTCGCCGTCGACGTCCTCGGCCACGATCAGGAGCGGCTTGCCCGAGTTCACCACGGCCTCGAGCAGGGGGACCAGCTCCTTGATGTTGGAGAGCTTCTTCTCGTAGATCAGCACGTAGGCGTCCTCGAGCACGCACTCCATCTTCTGCGGGTCCGTGACGAAGTACGGCGACAGGTAGCCGCGGTCGAACTGCATCCCCTCGACCCACTCGACTTCCGTGGCGAGGCTCTTTCCTTCGTCCACGGTAATCACGCCGTCCTTGCCCACGCGCTCCATGGCCTCGGCGAGGAGCCTGCCGATCTCGGCGTCGTTGTTGGCGGCTACGGCGCCTACTTGAGCGATCTCCTCTTTCTTGTTCTTGACGGAGATCGACATCCCCTGAAGCTTCTCGGTGACGTCGTGGACGGCGGCCTCGATCCCCTCCTTGAGCTGGACCGGGTTGACGCCCGCCACAACCGCCTTGAGGCCCTCGTTGAAGATCGCCTCCGCGAGGATCGTCGCCGTGGTGGTGCCGTCGCCCGCGACGTCGCTGGTCTTGGAGGCGACCTCGCGGACCATGCGGGCCCCCATGTTCTCGTAAACCTCCTCCAGGTCGATTTCTTTGGCCACGGTGACGCCGTCCTTGGTCACCGTCGGCGATCCGAAGCTCTTCTGAAGGATGACGTTCCGGCCGCGCGGCCCAAGGGTGACCTTCACCGCTTGGGACAGCTTGCTCACGCCCCGACGCAAAGCGTCGCGGGCTTCTTGATCGAATGCTATCATCTTCGACATGATGGTGGGATCTCCTTCGTGTCCTCTGGGAACTGGTATGGCTCGCGCGCCGCCCTCCGGCGCCTCTCCCCCTCTCCGCGGCGGCCGGGGCAGCGGCCGCTGCGCCCGGCCTCAGCCGATGACCGCCAATATCTCGTCTTCACGCATCAGGAGCAGCTCGCGCTCGCCGAGCTTGAAGGGCTCGCCGGCGTAGGAGCTGAAGAGCACCCGGTCACCCACCTGTACCTGCAGGGGTGCGCGGGAACCGTTCTCCATCATGCGACCGTCGCCGACGCTGACCACCTTGCCGCGGGCGGGTTTGTCCCTGGCCGTGTCGGGAAGGACGATCCCCCCCGCGGTCGTCTCCTCCGCCTCCTCGCGCTCCACGACCACGCGGTCGCCCAGCGGCTGAAGCTTGATGTCCGCCTCGGCGCTCTTCTTTGCCGACTCGCTCTTCTTCGCCATGTGACTGCTAGCCTCCGAATTGCTCGTGTTCGGTTCTGCCGCTTCGTTCGTCGCGGCCCATCACGGCACCTCGGCCGCCGCACCGGGCCTGCCAAGAACGGTGCGGAGCCGGCTCCCGGTTGCCGCTGAGGTACGCAATCGGCGCGCCAAAGGAGAAGAATTCCGCAAGCCACACGGAACCAACCACTTGGATCAGCAGCCCGCAAACGACCGACCGCCAATTCGGGTTGCTCCCCTCCGCAGGATCCCCCTCCGGCTGCCATATTGGCAGGCATGACCTCCTCCCCGAAAATCTCACCGTCCCTCTGTTTCCTCCCCGTCCGTATCGTGGTCGAATGGCACAGAAGGAACCCCCAGTGATTCTCGATACGCCAGAAACCAACGAATGGGGGGTGAATCCAAGAGAGGTGCCGATCCGTCTCGCAGGGCAGGCACCAACGCAAGGGAATGGGGCGCCGAGCCGATCCCCTATCCCGCACCCCCTGCTTTCTTGTATGATTTGACCCCTGATGTAAGGGATTGACGGCAATGCACATGCCGCCGTGGCGGGTCTGCCGGGGCGAGGGCGCGCTCGTGGCCGCAGCGATCCACGAGGGGACGGCCGTCCGCGAGGAGCTGGCATCCTTGCTGGCCGTCGATCCGCGGACACGGCGGCGCGAGGAGGATCCCTTCACGGGGGCGTGGACGACGATCGCCCCCACGCGGATCGTCGGCTGCCGATCCCGCTTCGAGGTGGACCTGAACCGCCCCCCGCAGAAGGCCGTCTACCTCGCACCGGAAGACGCCTGGGGGCTGACCGTCTGGCGAGAAGCGCCTTCGGAAGCGCTCATCGAGGGGTCGCGGGCCCTCCACCGCGATTTTTTCGCCGCCGCGGGAGAGCTGCTCAGCGAGCAGGCCCGGAACCACGGCCGGGTGGTCGTCTTCGACCTGCACAGCTACAACCACCGCCGCGGCGGTCCCGGTGCCCCCTTCGATCCGCCCGAGGCGAATCCTGAAATCAACGTGGGAACCCGCGGACTCGATGAGCGTCGATGGGGGCGTGTGGTGGCGGCCTTCATGGAGGCGGTGGAGGACTTCGATTTCGAGGCGGCGGTGAAGGCGGCGGAACGCCGCGTGGAGGAGGACCTATCCTTTTCCGTGGGGCAGTGGCGCGGGGCCCGAGGGCGGCTCGACATCCGCCGCGACAAGAGGTTCCGCGGCGGCTACTTCCCCGCCTGGATCAACGAGACCTTCGGGGCGTCGGCCTGTGCCTTGGCGATTGAGGTGAAGAAGATCTTTATGGACGAATGGACGGGCCGCCTGGACGAGGCCCTCCACCAGGCGATCGGAGAGGCACTGGCTGCCGGGGCGCGCCGAGTGGCCGAGGAGTTGGCAATCCTGTGACCGCACGGAGATTAACCGGCCGGCGGCACGGGGACGGCGCCCGGGTGGACGACCCGCCCGCGCCAGCCCGCCCGCGCGCCGTCACGGGGCGGGAAACGGGCAGCGAGGTGCCGGAGGTTGCTCCCGGCCGCTCCGGGGCCGGCAGCTCACCGCGCGCGCAGGCAGGCTCCGCGGCCGGTCTGGATCGGGCCACGATCGCCGAGATCTGTACACGGCTTGCGGAAGGGCGGCAGGTCCGTCGCGCCCTGCCCGGCGGGGGGCGACTGCACATCGACCGGCCGTTGCCGTTTCTCTGCGTCTGCCGTGTGCCTCCGGAAGAGACGGAAGCCGCCGTCGGGCAACTCGTGCTCGGCGAGGCGGCCTACCTGCTGGCTGTGGAGAGTCCCGGCGCCCGCCGCAGTCTGGGACGCCTGGTGCGTGCCATCGCGCGGACGCTTGCCGAGCGACTGGGCGGCTACCTGATCCTCGAAGTCTGGGAGTCGCCGGGGCGGGCGGATTCGCTCCCCCCCGCCACTGAACTCCTGCCCATGCGCCCTCACTTCATCATCCACACTGGTGGGCCCGCGGCGCCTCTGAGCACGGTGGACATCCTTCAGCGGGCCCTGCGGCGGTTCCGCATGGGAAGGACGCCCGCCTCGGTGGCCGTGGACGGCGACGAGGCCGTCCGTCCCCCCCGCTTCGAGCCCGTGGTCTCCGCGGCGGTCCGCCGCGCCGCGCCCTGCCATCTGATCGGCCTGGAGGTCTCGCCCGTCTACCGCGATCCGACGCGCGGCGACGTCTTCCCCGCCACGCTGCGGGCGGTGCAGCGGGGGGTGAGCCGCGCGCTGAAACAGGCGATGTTCACCTTCGCCCGCACGCACACCAGCATCCGGCCTTCCCACTACGAGAGCCTCGGTCGGCGGGCCATGGTCAAGGCGGTCTGGGACGTGGACCGCCGCCTCTCGGAGATCGCCGAGTCCTTCGATTTCCTCTGGCAGACGACGCCGGTGAACGCCGAGGCCGCCTGGCAGAAGTTCCACCGCAGCCGCTTCCAGAGGGTGCCCCAGTTCGAGTACCGGCCGCTGGCCGTCGAGCCGGGCCTGCTCAAGCGGCGGCTCTACGCGATCCCCATCGAGAAGACGGAGGACCCCACGCTGGCCGACCTCTTCCGCCAGCGGCAGGACGAGCTGGACCGCAAGATCACCATGCTCGCCGACATCGGCACGCCGCGGTTCCTCCTGGGGAGCCTGCAGGTCTACGGCGGCGTGCCCGAGGAGCTCCGCGCTTTGGCGGAACACCTCCTCGAGGTGATCCCCGCCCGCAGCCGCGACCGCGCCGGCGGACCGCACCTCGGCGCCGAGGAATTCGCCGCTCGGGCCAACGAGGAGATCGCCCATTACCGCCGCCGCTACAGCCGCTTCACCGCGGCGGCCACCGTCCGCGACGACATGTACAGCGGCCTCCTCGTCTCCGGAGGCGAACTGCGGGTCGGCCGTCAGACCCGCGTCCCCGCGGGCCGCGTGGATGCCCTCTTGCAGCACGAGGTGGGGACGCACCTGGTGACCCACTTCAACGGCGGCGCGCAGCCCTTCCGGCAGCTCCAGGTGGGATTGGCCGGATACGACGCCCTGCAGGAGGGCCTGGCGGTGCTCGCCGAGCACCTCGTCGGCGGCCTGAGCCGGCCGCGCCTGCGGCTGCTGGCGGCCCGCGTGGTCGCAGTGCACCGCCTCATCGAAGGAGCCGGCTTCCTCGATACCTTTCGCCTTCTCTGGCGATCGTGGGGATTCACCCAGCAGGTGGCCTACACGATCACCATGCGGGTCTATCGGGGCGGCGGGCTGACGAAAGACGTCCTCTACCTGGCGGGCCTGATGGCCATCATCGAGTATCTCAGGGAAGGGGGCGAGATCGAGCCCCTGCTGATAGGGAAGATCGCCGCGGAGCACGTCCCCCTCGTCCGCGAGCTCACGCGGCGGCAGGTCCTGCGCCCCGCCCCGCTGCGGCCGCGTTACCTGGACATCCCCGAAGCGCTTGCTAGACTATCGCGAGTTCGCAGCGGCCTTTCCGTCGCTGCACTCCTCGAAGGAACCGAGCGATGAACATCGGCTTCGTCGTCAACGACCTCCAGACCGAGCAGGCCGGCTACACCACGACCCGCCTGGCGATGGCCGCCATCAATCGCGGCCACCGCCCCTGGTTGATCGGCGTGGGCGACCTGGCCTTCGATCCCGACGGCTCGGTGCGGGCCCGCGCGCGGTCGGTCTCCCGGAAGAGCTACAAGTCGAACGTCGCCTTCCTCGCCGAACTGCACAGCCCCAAGGCGCGCAGCGAGCGGATCACCGTCGACGATCTCGATGCGCTCCTGCTCCGCAACGACCCCGCCGAAGATCGCATTCGCCGGCCCTGGGCGCAGTCGGCCGGGATCATGTTCGGCCGGGCGTCGCTCCGACAGGGGGTGATCGTGCTCAACGATCCCGACGGGCTGGCCAAGGCGATCAACAAGATGTACTTCCAGCTCTTCCCCGAGGAAGTCCGCCCTCACACCCTGATCACCCGCGACCGCGCCGAAATCAAGGCCTTCGCCAAGGAGCAGCCCGAGGCGATCGTCATCAAGCCCCTGCAGGGTTCGGGAGGCGAAGGCGTCTTCATGATCCGCAAGAACGACCTGGGGAACCTCAACCAGATGGTCGATGCCGTGGCCCGCGACGGCTACGTGGTCGCTCAGGAGTACCTGCCCGCGGCCGCCGAGGGGGACATCCGCCTCTTCATGATGAACGGCCAGCCGCTCCGCCATAAAGGAAAGTACGCCGCCTTCCGCCGCCTGCGCTCGGGCGACGACATCCGCAGCAACATCCACGCCGGCGGCAGGAAGGCCCAGGCCTCCATCGACGACCGCGCCCTGCAGATCGCCGAGATCGTCCGCCCCAAGCTGGTCGAGGACGGCATGTTCCTCGTGGGGCTGGACATCGTCGGCGACAAGCTCATGGAGATCAACGTCTTCAGCCCCGGCGGCCTCGGCAGTGCGCAGACCTTCGAGGGGGTGAACTTCGCCCACGCCGTGATCGCCGCCCTGGAGCGGAAGGTCCAGTACATGGGCTTCTACAAGCGGGACTTCAACAACGTCGATATGGCAACGCTCTGAGCCGCTACCAGGCGTAAGCGACCCCCGAGCCGTAATCGGGGCGAGGAGCGATCGGTGCCTTTGGGGGTGACTGCGCACGCACCAGGGATGCGGCCGCCCCGCTCGGATTTTCGCCGAGGCACTCGCCGACGGGGGCGGCCGGCGGCGTCCAGGCTGGGGGGGCCGGTTGCGGGGTGGACGGAAGGAGAGGCGTGGGAACCGTGCGGGTGGGCTGGCCGAAGCGGGTGAGGAGATGGCCGAGGATCCGCTGTTCGAGGGCCTCGTCGCGGCCCAAGGGGATCCAGCCGGCTGTCGGCGGCTGTTCGCCGACGGGGCTGTCGATGCGGACCAGGGATGTATCGGTGCGGAAGGTGGCCGCCCCGGCGGTAGCCCGGCTGGGCCGGCGCGCGTCTTCCAGCTCTTTGAAGACGGCGACCTCGACCCAGAAGCCGCGTTCGCCGGGCATCACGCGGACCACCGCGCGGCGGCGGATCGTCTGCAAGGTGCTCTCCAGGCGCTCCTCGAGACCGACCGAATCGTACCGCCAGGGTTCGAAGATCGTGGCCCCCAGTTCGGGGAGCGTCTCCAGCCGCCCCTCGGTGACCACGCTGTCGACGCGGCGCGCCGGTTCCTCGTGGGCGATGGCGAAATAGTCGCCCACCACTTCGACCACCGTCTCCCAGACGTGGAACGGATCGGTGGCGACGATGAGTGTCGGATTGTCGTACCGGCCGCCGTCCCAAGGGCCGGGCTGCGGAAAAGGGGCCGGGCCCGCAACACAGCCCACGACGGCAAGGAAGAGTCCGAGGACGACCACGCAGCGCATCGGCAGCCTTGCCTTCTGGAGATCGGAACCCTGAGTCCGCCCCCCATTTGCGGGCGGGGCGATAGTGTCTCAGGAAGCGCGCGGCGCCGCAAGGGCAATCGGGAAAGGCCCTTCCGAGGCCTCCCGGGCGAGGGGGCGGCAACCACCCCCGCGTTGTGGCCGAAAAGACAGGATGCGACTTGCCCCACCTTGCCCCGGACGCGAATGCGTCCAGGGCAAGGCGCGGGCTGGTTCGTGGGGCCGGCCGCGGGGTTACCGCCCCGGCCGACCGTGACACGGGATTGACCTCCGGTCCGTGCCGCTAGCGGGCGTGAACCGGGCGACGGCCGGGCTGCTTCCGCCGCGTGCTCGCCGCGCCGTTGTCGCTGAGGACGCGTTGCGCCTTGGCAAGGTCGTTGACCTTGATCACGGCCAACCCCCCTCCCTTGGCGTTCCCCGGCGTCTGGAAGGAACAATAGGCGTAGTCGATGTTGAGGTGTTCGGCGGCCAAACGCTCACAAACCTTGCGGAAGCCGCCAGGCTGTCCCGGCAGCTCGACGAGGAGAACGTCGGAGATGTCGTGGCTGATGCTGCTCTTCTCGAGGACGTTGACGGCGGCGTTGAGGTCATCGGGCACGAAGCGGATGGTTCCGCGCTCACCGGAGTCCATGACCACCAGGGCGCGAAAGTCCACCTTCCCCTTGTTCAGCGCCGTCAACATGGCAGCCAGCCTTCCCGGCTTGTTGACGAGCGTCACGGAGAGCTGCTTGGCCGTTTGCATCCCGTTCCTCCTTTTCCTGAGACGAGGAAACGAACGTCGATCACGTGTCCCGCCGTGGGGACACTGAAGAGGAGCCCCTTCGCCTACGGGGAATGCCGGCCGCCGCGGGCGGATCGCCGGCCAGCCCCCGACCGGTCCGCTCGGCGACTGATTCGCCGACACCCGCAAGCTACCCTCCTATTCTAATCCAAGTCGCCCCCGGGCAAATCCCCAAAAACCCCAGCCTAAGAGCGGGCTAGAACTCTTGCCCCCTGTCGGAAGTGCCCCAATCGAGTGCCTCTAGAGGTCGTCACTCGATTCCAGCGTGGGGTGCCAGGCTTCCAGGTGTTCCAGGCAGATGAGCGCTCCTCTGGCGACGGCGGCCATGGGATCGTCCGCCGTTCGCACGGGCAGTCCGGTGTGCTCGGCCAGATAGCGGTCGAGCCCGCGGAGTTGTGCCCCGCCGCCGCACAGCACCATACCGCTGTCGACCAGATCGGCGGCCAACTCGGGGCCACAGCCGTCGAGAGTGGCACGGACGGCATCGAGGATGGCCTCGAGCGGTTCGAGAAGGGCCTCGCGGACCTCCTCGCTGGTCACGGTGGCCCGGCGGGGGAGGCCGCTGACGCCATCGGTGCCGCGAACCTCCTCGACGTCCTCGATCTCCAGCGGCCAGGCACTCCCCGCGGCGATGCGCAGCTTTTCCGCCGTGGGCAGGCCGATGCGCAGGTTGTGGTGGCGGCGGAGGTAGTCGGCAACGGCGCGGTCCATGGCGTCGCCGCCGACGGGGATCGACTGGCCGGAGACGACGTCCGAGAGGCTGGTCACGGCCACCTCGGTGGTCCCCCCACCCACGTCGCAGACCATGCTGGCCACGGGTTCGGCAATAGGCAGACCGGCCCCGATGGCCGCCGCCTTGGCCTGGCTGACCAGGAGCACCTGGCGGGCCCCGGCACGGAGCGTGCTCCCAAAGACGGCGCGTTTTTCCACCGGTGTGATGCCTCCGGGCACTCCCACCAGCACGCGGGGCCGCAGCCGCAGCGCGGGCCGCTGCGCCTTGCGGAGGAAATAGTGGAGCATGGCCTCGCAGAGTTCGAAATCGGTGATCACCCCGTTGCGCAGGGGGCGGACGACGGCGATGGCGTCGCCGGTGCGGCCGAGCATCTGCTGGGCCAGACGGCCCACCGCGCAGCCGCCGGAGAGAATCCGCCCCGTCCGCTGATCGACCGCCACCACGGAGGGCTCGTCGAGAACCAAACCCTCACCGACGACACTGACGAGGGTGTTGGCCGTCCCCAGGTCGACCGCCAGATCGCTGCGAAGGTGGGTGAGGATTCCTCGGAGCATCCCTGCTCACCGGCCCGCGCGGCGCGGACAATGGGAGACATTATACCTGGGGAGGGTCCCTGCCGGCCGGGCCGCCCACGGCGCGCGGCAGCTCCGCGCCGCAGAGGCGCACCTCGCCCTCAGCAGGTCCAATACCCGGCGGCCGAACCCTCGGCGCCCGGCCAAAGATGCCGCACGGCGGCAATCTGCCACTCGTACGCCCCCAGTTCCAGCACCAGGAGCACCGCGGCCACGATCAGCGCAACGAGCGCGATCAGTAGCAGCACCGAGTAGACGTCGAACTGGGGCTTGCGATAAGGACCGCCGGGAGAAATGGACATCATGGCCGTTGCCCGTGAGTGCGAAAGGTTTCAGAAATCGCCGCCGACCGGCGCTCCCGCGGGGCCCGCCAGACCGGTCAGTCTCACCCGCGAGGCCACGAGATCGCCCTCGGAAATGGGCCCCCTGCGGTATTCGGGGAGGATGCGGCACACCGCCCGATGGGGCTCGCTCCGCATCACGGTTACGCGCCCCAGGTAGGTGCTGGTGCCGTTGGCAACCCGGAAGGCCTCGAGCTCGTGGCTCTCGCGAATGCCGTCGTCGGTGCCGATGGAGATCTCGATCAGGCCGCTCGGGAGGGTGGCCACCACAAATCCCCGGACCTCATCCGGCAGTGCCGGGTCGATGTCGGGATCGATGTCGTGCGCCCGGAGGAGGTCTCTCGCTCGCGAGAGGTCGCCGGCAAGCGTCACTTGGCGTCCCCGGAGGCGGTTCAGTTCGGTCAGGTGCTGGTTGAGCTCGTCGCTGGTCCGGACCATGCGGGCGAAGGACTCGTCGCGATCCAGCTGGGCCTGGCGAAGGTCGGCGCGAATCTCGTCGCGCTCGGCGAGGGCCTTCTGCGCCGACTGCTGGGTGGCCTGCATGGCGGCCACCGCTTCGCGGACTTCCTCCTGCGCCTGGCCGAGGCCCTGCTCCAACTGCTCGAGCTGCCGGACCAACTCGACCCGCTCGTTCTCCAGCTTGGTGAGGCTCTCGCGCTTCTCGGCGTCCAGGGCGTCGAACTGCTCCTGCAGGCGGTCGCGGCGGGTTCGGAAATCGTCCCGCTCGGCCCGCACGCTGGCAAGCTGCGACTGAAGCTCTTGGTTTGCTTCCCTCCAGTTCGTGTGCGTTGCGTACAGCGCCAAGGTCAACGACATGAAGACCAGCGCCATCACGAAAATGAGCACGATGAAGATCTTGCCGATGAGGTTCATAGGGCGAACTCTCCTGTTGCCGCTCGAAGGGATAACGCCTTTGCGATCAAAGGGACCTTCGGAGCGCCTGGCCCACTGCTTCCGGGCGCCCCCCGCCCGCTAACATTCGTCACGCGCTCCGTGCTCGCGCTGGACGCCGCCTCCGTGCGACAAACAATCGAAATACACCCAGCCGGGGCCACCCGAACGATAAGTGGTTCGCACCAACGGGAAACGATCCGGCAAAGACTGTTCCGTTAGTATAACTTCGCTCAAATTCGCATGTCAATCACAATCGCAATGCCGGGACACTGGTGAATCTGGGAAGTCTTGCCAGGGCCGGACGCCCATGAAGGCGAATGCACACCAATGGGGGTGGTGAACCCCGCCGCTGAGCCCCGTGCGCGGTTGATTCTGCCGGTCCTCAACTAAACCGCTCAAGACGCGACTCGTCTTGCCGGTATTACCGGCCTACGGCGCGCCGGTCCAGGAAAGCGGGGTGGTGCAGTGAAGATATTACGGTCGCAAAATATTTTCCGATAGCGACCTTTCGTCAAAGTGCAGCGGTCGCGCTGCCGATAACAGGGCTGACGGTCAGCCTGAGTTTGCCGGCGCGCCGCCGCGCAGAAGCCTCGGGGTGGCACTTCTTGGGGGGGAATTGTTGGTGCGCCCGTTCGGCCGCAGCACCCGATGGCACAATCCCGCCGCGATCAGGAACGCGACTCGATGACACGTTACACCAGCATCCTCGGCACGGTCGCGCTGGTTGCGGTGCTCGCCGCAGCCGGTTGCCGCCCCCAACACCCATTCTACCTCTTCGAGGATGGCGACCTATCGCACTACGTGGGGGTGGCCACGGAGATCGAGTTCCCCGATGTCGAGGTCGATTCACTCGCCGAGGTCCGCGGCGGTCACCGCCCCATGACCTTGGACACCGAAGATGTCGAGTTCTGGGACCTGACCCTCGAGGAAGCCGTCCAGATCGCCTTGACGAACGGCAAGGTTATCCGGTCGCTGGGGGCCCAGGTAAGTCTGGCCCCCGACTCGCTTACCCGTCTGGCCGAGGCCGTTCCCAGCGTCTACGACCCGGCGCTGGCGGAGGCCCATCCTACCGGCGGGGTGGAAGGGGCCCTGGCGATCTTCGACCCGCAGCTCACGGCCGGCGTCTTCTGGGAGAAGCTCCACACACCGGTAAACCTCGACCCCGAGCGATTCCCCTTCGGGGTCCGCACCTCGATCCAGGACATCGGCAACTTCCAGACCCGGCTCTCGAAGACCATGGCCACCGGCGGGACGTTCGGCTTTTCCCACAACGCCCGCTACAACCTCAGCAACAGCCCCACGCGGGAATGGCCGGCCGACTGGACCGTGAACCTGGAAGCCGACTTCCGCCAACCCTTGCTGCAGGGTGCCGGCGTCGGCTTCAACCGCATCGCCGGGCCCGGGGCGCAGCCGGGCATCCACGGGGGCGTGGTCATCGCGCGGATCAATTCGGACATCGCGCTGACCGACTTCGAGGCGCAAGTCCGCAACCTGGTCAACGACATCGAGCGAGCCTATTGGGCCCTCTATCTGGCGTACCGCGAGAAGGACGCTGTGGTGGCAGGTCTGCAAAGCGCTACGGCCTCGTGGCGGAGGGTGGAAGCCCTCCGCATCGAGGGGGCCGTCGGCGGCGAGGCCGTCAACGAGGCGCAGGCGCGCGAGCAGGTGTTTCTCTTCCAGAGCCTCGCCAAGCAGCGCCTGAGCACCCTCTACGCGACGGAAAACAACCTCCGCTACCTCATGGGCCTGGCGGCCACCGACGGCCGGCTGATCCGACCCAGCGACGAGCCGACGACGGCCCGCATGCAGTTCGACTGGCACGAGGTCCAAGCCGAAGGCCTGGTGCGGAACGCCGAGTTGCGGCGGCAGAAATGGCGCGTCAAGCAGCGGGAGATGGAACTCGTCGCCTCGCGGAACCACCTCCTTCCCCGGCTGGATGCCACGGGCCGCTACCGCTGGCTCGGCCTGGGCGAGACCCTGATCGATACCAACCGGGAAAACCCGAGCGCCTGGTCGGATCTGACCGGCGGCGAAAACCAGGAGTGGCAGTTCGGCCTCGAGCTGAACGTGCCCATCGGCTTCCGCCGCCAGCACGCGGGCGTCCGCCACTCGGAACTGGCCCTGGCGCGCGAGCGGGTTCTTCTCCGCGAGCAGGAGCTGGAGTTCGTCCACCAGCTCAGCAATGCCGTTCGCATGGTCGAGGACGGCTACCGCATCGCCGAGTCGCGATTCAACCAGCGGGTGGCGGCCGACCACCAGGTCGATGCCGTCCAGGCGGCCTTCGAGGCAGGGCAGGTTCCCTTCAGCGACGTGCTCAATGCCCAGAGGCAACTCGCCGAGGCGGAGATCGAGTACTTCCGCGCCCTCGCGCAGTACCACGAGTCGATCACCACGGTCCACTTCCGCAAAGGCTCCCTGCTGAGCGAGCGGAACATCATGCTGGCTGAGGGGCCCTGGCCGGCGAAGGCCTACTTCGACGCCCACGGCCGGGCCCGGGCACGCGACGCGGCCCTCTTCATCGACTACGGGATGACGCAGCCGCAGGTCATCAGCCGCGGGGCTTACGAGCAGCATCCCGAGGGCCCGATGTGGTATCCCAGCGAAGTCTACGAGGAACCGCTGCCTTCTCCGGCCCCCGCGCCGACCTCTCCGGCCCCGGCGCTGCCCTCGCCGGAAGAGCCGTTGTTGCCCCGGGCCGCGCCCACCCCGGCGCCTCCGCTGGCTGACGGCGGCTCGGGGACCACACTGGAGGCCCTGGCGGCCGACATCCGCCCGACGGGCACCCTGCCGGCCAATCAAGCCGGCTGGCAGACCAGTTCCCGGCCGGTCGCGACTGACGCGAACGTCCGGCCGGTCAGCCACGAGGTGCCCGCGGCGTCTACGGGAAGCGGCTGGCAATCGACCACCCCGGCGGCGCCTGCGCCGGCCGGCGGGCAGTCCACCCGGCCCCCGGTCCCCTCGCAGAGTGGATGGCGGAGCATCGCCCCCTAAACCATCGCTGCCGAGAAATGATGCGAGAGCAGAGATTGGGCACGGGGAGGGGGAATGAGCGGGCCGCGGCGCGAGGGCGCTGCGGCCCGCTCGCGTTGTATTGCTGTTAGAAATACTCAATACTATGATAACGGGCTCGGGAACGGTCGCGGTTGGGATCGACGCGGCCGTGACGGCTCGCCAAAGAATTCCAGGAGGGCCCTGCACCGCTACCGAGGAGGAAAGGGACGCACGGCGCCGAGGGGCGGCGCGACCCTTCCGCACCGCTGGGGGGCTGATTGGGAATGACCGACTCCTTCGACCCATACCGCAAGTGGCTGGGAATCCGCCCCCAGGATCAGCCGCCGCACCACTACCGGTTGTTGGGGCTGGAGATTTTCGAGGCCGACGAGGAGACCATCGCCAACGCGGCCGATCAGCGGATGGCCTACCTCAAGGGGTTCCAGTCCGGCAGACACCTTGCGCTCTCGCAAAAGCTGCTCAACGAGGTGGCGGCTGCCCGCGTCTGCCTGCTCAATCCCGAGAAGAAGGCCCTGTACGATGCGCGCCTCCGCGAGAACCTGGAGCCGGTCTCGCCTCCACGGGTGGTCGAGGAGACCTGGTTGCCGGTGGCTCCTACCCCGCCGTTGTACGTCGCGCGGAACCGGGGAGGGGTCCGCCGTGGCCCCTGGGGAGCCGTCTTCTCGGCAGCCGCCCTCGTCTTCCTGGGGGCCTTCGTGGCCGGCGTATGGTATCTGACCCGCATCGACGAACCCCTCTCGGTCTCCGCCGAGGCTCCCCGAGCCGCGGGCCAGGTTCCAGCGGAGCACCGAGAGGCGTCCCAGGCCCTGGCCGGTGCTCCCACCGATTCCCACGTCCACGATTCGGACCGGAACGGACCGGTCACTTCCCCAGCCGAGAGTTTGGAAGCAGAGGAAACGGGGGCCGTCCGGGAGGGTCTTCCAGGCGAGGATCCCGCCCCTGAAGATCGCCCCGCGGAGGAGCCATCGACAAGAGGCGATGCCGCGGGAGTTGACGACGGCAGGGGGGATATTCCCGGCCTGGAATCGTCCCGGGAACCGCCGGACGGAGAACTCCCGCCAACCCCTGCTCCGGTTCCGGATCCCGCGGAAGTCGAGGAGGCGTCGCGGGAGATACGCGAGCAGAGTTTTGCGGAGCGGTGGCGCGAGGCGACCACGCCCGGTACGCGATTGGAGTTGGCCCAGGCACTGGAGCGCCGCGCCGCGGGCGAATCATCGCCCGCCAACCGCTTCGCACTGCGGCAGGCCTCGTTGGAACTGGCCGTCGAGGCGGGTATCCCGATCCGCGCTCTGGAGGTTATTGACGGCACCGCCGTCGAGTTTGCCATCGACAAGGGGAGGTGGAAGACCGGCGCCTTGGCGCGGATGGCCGCGGCGGCCGAAGGCGACCGCTCGGCGTCGCAGCGGATTGTCGTGGCGGCCCTGAGGGTGGCCGACGAGGCCCTCGCGGCGGGCGAGCCAGCGGCAGCCCAGCAGGCGCTCGACGTCACGGTGCCGCTGGTCCGTTCCCTTCGCGACAGCCGGCTGACACGCGAAGTCCGCCTGCGGACCGAACATCTCGTGGAGATCGAGTCCGCCCGGCGCCGCTTCCAGGCCTCGCTGGCCCGGCTCGAAACCGGCGCCGACGACGCGGCCGCGCACTGGGAAGTGGGCGCCTGGCTGGCCTTGGTGGCGGGAGACTGGGAACAGGGACTCTCCCACCTCGCCCGCGGGGAAGGTGAGCCCCTGGCCGAGCTGGCCCGTCGCGATCTGGCCGGCCCCGAAGACGCCGACGAGCAAATGGCCTTGGCGGATGCCTGGTGGGATTTGGGAGAGGAGCACGAGGACCTCGCACAGTTGCGGCTGCGCTCGCGGGCGGCGCGGTGGTACGAGGAGGCCCTCCCGGAGACGACCGGCCCGCGCGCGGTCCGCGCCGAGCGGCGCGCCGCCGAAGCGGGCACCCTTTTCGAACCGGGCGCCTTCGTGGCCCGCTTCGACGGCTACCGCAGCCACGCAATCACGGATTTCCTGTTCGACGGCCGCTCGCCGATCACCATCGAGGCCATCGTCGCGGCCGACCGGCCCCAGAACCAGGCGGGCATCGCCCACAACAACCTCGGCAACGGCGGGCTCGGGCTCACGATCGCCGCCAGACGCTACGCGATGGTCTTCCACGAGACATTTCTCCCCCGTCCCACGGCCGACCCGCAGTTCCGTTCCCACGTCCTCCGCAGCCGCGAAGTCGTCCCCGTGAACCGGTGGGTCCACCTCGCGGGCGTCTTCGACGGCAGAGAGGTGCGTTTCTACTTGGATGGGCAGCTCCACCAGGCCGCACGCATCTCCGGCCGCCATCACCCCTCGCCGTTGCCCCTCGTCCTCGGCGCCGCACCCGCGGGCGAGACGCCCGAAGAGGGCTTCGACCAGCACTTCGCCGGGCGGATCCAAGCCCTGCGGATCAGCAACCGTCCCCGGTACGACGCCCCCTTCCCGGCCCCCCTCGATCTCCACCGCGAGGTCGACACCGTGCTCCTCCTCGTCTTCGACCAGGGCCGCGGCGCCACCGTCCGCGATGCCTCCGGCCGGCGGCACACCTTCCCCGACCCCGTCACGGGGCGTCTCCAGCGAGGCTACATCCGCGCCGAGCTCCGCGAAATCGACTGGGTCCCCGCGAGGTAAGGACCGGCGAAGGTCAGTCCTCTTCGTCGGCCTGGAGACTCTGGGGGTCGAGGTTCAGGTCGTGGCAGGCCTTGATGAAGCTGGCGGCCGACCAGGCCTGGTAGGCCTTCCCCATGGGGCGGCCGGTCTTGCCGTGGTGCCACTCGTTGAACTCCCAGGGCTGTGCCGCCCCCAGAGAGCAGAGTTGGGCGAGCTTGACCAGCTCGCGGCGGGCCAGCTCGGGCATCCCCAGCTTGTGGATATAGCGGGCCCACAGACCGCCGATGAACGGCCAGATGCCGCCGTTGTGGTAGTGGTAGGGGAGGTTGAGGAGGTTCACGGTGAAGTACTCCCGCCATTCGGGATCGCCGGCGTGGACGGGGGGATAGAGGTTGGCCACCGGCCAGGGTTCGTTGACCCCCACCCCCCACAGGAAGCGGAAGGTCATCTCCGCCCGCTCGCGGTCGATGAGATTGAAGAGGTAGGCGAGCAGGTTCGCGTACACGTCGCACCGCCAACTGAAGCCGAACGGCGAGACCTGGGCCACCAGGTAGCGGGAATCGCCCAGGCCGAACTGGACGTCGGCGAAGCTGGGAATGCCCTCGCCGTCGCTGGGCGCCGTAGAGGGCCAGAAGGTCTTGTGGATCAGCCGCCGCACGTGCAGCGCGTGCCGCAGGTGCCAATCGCCCTCCTCGCTCTCGCCCCAATGGTGGAGCATGCGGCCGTAAGCGATCAGGCAGCGATACCAGAGGAGCTCGTCGTAGAGGACGTGATAGGCGCGGGCGAAGAGGTCCGTCCAGTCGCCGGCTTCGGGGACCTCCAGGAGCCCGCAACTGTTCGAATCGTGGGCCGCCAGGTAGACCATCGCCTTGCGAATCACCTCCTGGAACTCGTCGAGGAGCGTGTAGTCTTCGCGCGTCTTGCAGTAGCGCCAGAGGGCGATGAGCACCCAGAGCGGGCTGTCGACCGAGGTGATTCCTCCCACGCCGGCGTACTCGGCCTCGTCGTTGTCGATCCGTACGTTGCCCGGGAGCTGGCCGTTGCGGGCTTGGCGGCCGAGGATGGTGCGGAAGGTGGCCTCCTGGCAGCGGTGAACGGCCTCGTCCTCCAGGTCGAGCGTCCAGATGATGGTCTTCGCGCCGTCGCGGGCCCAGACGGCGCGGTAATTGACGTCCGTGCCGTAGACGCGGTTGTCCGTAAGCGAGCAGGCCGTGAAACCCCGCTCGGTGAGGTTCCGCCCCAGGGCGTCGAGGGCCCGCTGATAGCCCTCCTGGAGGAGCGTCTGCTCCTGCTCGCTCAGCTCCCGGTATTCGTGCGGCTTGAAGAGGATCCGTGCCACCGGCGACTCCGAAAAGGGGGACGATTCGTCGTTTCCCTGGGCCATTTGGGGACCCGCCCGCAACGACCTCGTCCTCGCTCCGTCGTCGTTCGGCGCACCCCCACCTCCACAATAGTAGGCTATCACACCTACCGCGCAAACCCGCCGTCGCGCCGTCAGGTCGGGTCGGTGACCGATGCGAGTGGCTGTCGGTGCGTCCGACCGACAACGGAACATTCTACAACCGCTGCCCCAGGAGGGCGTCGACGGCGGCCCCCACGTCCGCTTCGGCCATGAGAGTCTCGCCGACGAGGATCGCGGCCACGCCGGCGGCCTCGAGCCGCTGGACATCCTCGCGGGTGCGGATCCCACTCTCTCCGACGACGAGAACCTCGGGAGGAATCTGCCGGCGAAGGCGGATCGTGTGCATAAGGTCGGTCTGGAAGGTGGTCAGGTCGCGGTTGTTGATGCCTAGGAGCCGCGGCGAGAGGGCGAGCGCGCGGGGGAGATTCTCCGGCGCGTAGATTTCCACCAGGGGAGTCATTCCCAAGTCGACGATGGCCGCATAGAGCGCGGAGAGCGCCGTGTCGTCGAGGCACTCGGCGATCAGCAGCACGGCATCGGCCCCGGCCTCGCGGGCCTCGAGGACCTGGTAGACGTCGAGGATGAAGTCCTTGCGCAGGATGGGCAGGGCCACGGCGGCGCGGATGGCCCGCAGGTAGTCGAGGCTCCCCTGAAAGAACTCCGCGTCGGTCAGGACGCTCAAGCAGCTTGCCCCGTGGCGCTGGTAGGTGCGGCCGATGGCCACGGGATCGAAGTCTTCGCGGATCACGCCCCGCGAGGGGCTGGCCTTCTTGACCTCCGCGATCAGCCGCACCGGCGGTCCGGCGGCCAGGGTGGCGAAGAAGTCGCGTGGCGGGGGGGCTTCGGCCAGCCGTGCGCGGAGTTCCTCTGCCGGCTGCGCGCGCTGCGCCGCCTCGATTTCCTGCCGCTTCCTGGCGACGATGCGGTCCAGAATGGTGCTCATGAGGGTAGGTTGGCCGAGGGCTCGGGAAGTCGTTAGCGCCGGCTTCGTATGCCGTGTACCGTGTAAGGTGTCCGATCGGCGTCCAAAGATCAATCCGGCGGTCGCGGACTCGACCGAAAGCGGACGAGATGCTAGATTGCGGAAGCTGTTCCCAATGAGCAAGCTCGACCGAGGCCTCGGCAGGCGATGTGGATTGCGGACCTGGAGCTCTTTCTCGTTCCCGATGCCGGCGACGCCGCCCCGCGTCCGCTGCGGTGGCTCGTCGTCCGGCTGGCGACCGACAACGGGCTGGAGGGGTGGGGCGAGACTCGCGTCCCGTGGCGGGAGGGGGAATTGGCCGCGCGCCGGGAGGCCCTCAGCGGCCTCCTCTGCGGGCGGAATCTCTTCGACATCGAGGAGTTGCTCCGGCTCGAGGGCCTCCGCGACCGCTCCCTCCGCTGCGCCGTGGAGACGGCCTGTTGGGACCTGGTGGGCAAGCTCGCCGGTCTCCCCCTGTTCCAGCTCTTCGGGGGCGCCTACCGGCAGCAGGTCCCGCTGGCGGTGCGGCTGGAGGGCGACTCGCCCGACGACCTGGCCCGCCTGGCCCGCCAGCGGGCCGAGATGGGCTTCCATGCCCAGATCGTCACCTCCTCGGGAGAGATCGACGAGGACGTCCGCCGCGTGACGGCCGTGCGCGAGGGCGTCGGCGAGACCATCGCGCTGCGGCTCGACGGCGCCCGCCGTTACGACATGGAGTCCGCCCGCGACCTCTGCGCCGCCCTGGAATTCGAAGGGCTCCAGTTCTTCCTCGACCCCCTTGCCGGCGGCGACCTCTTCGCCATGGCCTCCCTCTCCCGCCAGACGAGTGTGCCGCTGGCCGCGGGGCGATCGATCGGCGGACCGGCCGACGTCCTGGCCGCGGTGCGCTGCGGCGCGGCGCTGCACCTGGTTGTCGATGTAACCCGCCTCGGCGGCATCACCACGGCTCGCAAGGCGGCGGCCATTGTCGAGGCGGCGGGGCTCTCCGCCTCCCTTGCCGGTGGGCCCTCGCTGGGGATCGCTACGGCGGTGATGGCCCACCTGGCCGCCTCGACGCCCGTGCTGGCCGGCTGCCACGAGTGCCCGCACCACGGCCTCGAGGACGATGTCCTCGACGAGCCGGTGCCCGTCGTCGAGGGGATGCTCCGGGTCTCCCACGGCCCCGGCCTGGGAGTCGAAGTGAACCGCGCTCGCCTGGATCGGCTGCAGATCGCCTGACGCGCGCCGGCCGCAGCGCGCCCCAGCGGATTTCCGCCATGAGTGACCCCCCTCCCCTCTTCGCCGAAGCGGCTTTCCGCCTGCGTGAGGCCTGCGAAGTCGTCGTCTTCAGCGGGGCGGGCATTTCCGCGGAAAGCGGCATCCCCACCTTCCGCGACGAAGGGGGCCTTTGGGAAGCTTTCCCCGCCGACCAGTTCGCCACCTGGCAGGGCCTGATGCAGGTGGGCGTCAGGGAACCGCAGCGGCTGGCCGCCTTCATTCGTGCGGTTCTCACTCCCATCGTCGCAGCCCGTCCAAACGCTGCTCACCTGGCCATCGCCGACTTGGAGCGGTACCTGCCGGTGACCGTCGTCACGCAGAACATCGACCGCCTGCATCAGGATGCCGGAAGCACGACGGTCCATGAGGTGCATGGCAGCCTCTTTGAGATCGTCACCAAATCAGGCCGCTTCGAGCGGCTTCTGTCGCGGCCGGAACTGGCATCCGTCGTGGCAGGCCTCGACAGAATCCGCCAGCGGCGGATCGTGCTGCCGCGGCTGCTATGGGCCGTTCGGCCGCTGCTGGGGATCGGGCGCCGGGGTCTGTACCGGCCGCGGCTGGTCCTCTTCGGCTCGGCCATGGCCGAGCCCGACTGGACCGCTGCGCGCGAGGCCGCCGCCCGGTGCGACCTCGTGCTGCAAGTCGGCTGCTCCGGCGTCGTCCTGCCGGCTGCCACCATCCCGGAGATCGCCCGGGCGGCCGGAGCGACGGTGGTGAACGTTGACCCTGAGGCTGGCGGTGGTGACCTCGATCTGCCGGGCTCGGCCGTCCGCATCGTCCCCGCCCTGGTCGAAGCGGCTTTCGCAGAGCGGTGAGCGGCGAGGGTCCGCCGGCGGAGCGGCGACAACAGGATGGGGCATCGGAGAGGAACCGGTTCGGCTCAGGTCTGCGACTGCCGGGGGATGGGTATGGTCGATGCGGGATGCTTTGACCGCCGTGCGCGTTTGTTCTAGACTGCCTGGGGAGGATGCTCTCCGCCGGCGACCTCCCCTTTGGAAGTAGGACATCGCTCAGGAGGTAGAGGAGCCATGATTCTTCAGGACGTTCTTCGGGCCAAAGGGAGCACGGTGTACGCGATACGCGCCGAGGCGACCCTCCAGGCGGCCTTGAACGAGATGCTCGCGCACAACGTCGGCTCCCTGCTGGTAGAACAGCAAGGTGCCTCGCGGGAAGAGATGCCCGAGGGCATCATTACCGAGCGCGATGTCCTGGGGGCCTGCGCAGCGGGAGGTGAGGCCTTGGCGTCGATGCGCGTCGGTGACGTCATGACTCGCGAGCTGATCTTCGCCGCCCCCGAAGACGACGTGGCCAAGACCATGAGCCTCATGACCCGGAACCGCTTCCGCCACGTCCCCGTTCTCAGTGAGGGCCGCGTCGCAGGGATGGTCTCCATGCGGGACCTGGTCAAGGCCCAGCTCGACCAGCTCGCCCTCGAGAACCGGCTCATGCGCGACTACATCGGCGGCGAGCGGTAGCGGGCCGTCCTGCCGCCTAGGCTCTCCTTCCCCGATCAGTCGGCGGGGACGCAGCGGCCTTCGGCCCAGCTACGGAGGTACTCGACCCGCTCCCCCATGACCACGGCCAGCGGCTGCGTGGCGCGGGCCTCGGCAAGGAGGTGCGCGTCGGTCAACTCAGCCTCCTCGGCGAAGGCGGCGTAGAGTGCCGAGAGCACCATCTGCTCGAGCTCCGCACCGCTGAAGCCCGCCGTCGCTTCGGCCAAAGCCTCCAGGTCGAAGTGCTCCGGCGCCCGTTTCCGCCGTGCCAGGTGGATTGCCAGGATCTGCCGGCGGACGTCGGCCTCGGGAAGATCGACGAAGAAGATCTCGTCGAAGCGCCCCTTGCGCATGAGCTCGGGCGGCAGGGCCTCGATCTTGTTGGCCGTGGCGGTGATGAAGACGGGGCTGCGGTGGTCCTGCATCCAGGAGAGGAGCGTACCGAACATCCGCTGGGAGAGCCCCCCGTCGGCCGACTCGCTGGCCGCCGAGGCGAAGGCCTTCTCGATCTCGTCGATCCAGAGCACGGCGGGGGCCATGGCCTCGGCCTGGTCGAGCGCCTCGCGGAGGCGGTTCTCGCTCTCGCCGACGAACTTCTGGTAGAGCACGCCGGGATCCATTCGCAGCAGGGGCATGTGCCAGTCGGCGGCCACCGCCTTGGCGCACAGACTCTTCCCGCAGCCCGGCACGCCCAGGAGCAGGAGCCCCCGCGGCGACTCGAGGCCGTACTCCCGGGCCTGCGGCGACATCCCCCCGCGGCGCTGGGCGAGCCACCGCTTCAGGTTCGCCAGCCCGCCCAGCTCGTCGCTGGTGATGTTCACCGAGATCGACTCGAGGCAGCCGGCCGACTGGAGGAGGTTCCGCTTCGCCTCGACGATGCGGGGCAGGTCGTCGGGCGTGAGGGCGTAGTCGTCGTGAATGGCGGCGGCCACCACGCGGCTCGCTTCGGCCACGGTCAGGCCCCGCAGCGTCTGCACGAGCTGTTCGAGATCGCGGCGCGTCAGCGAGGCGGTAACCTTGTAGACGCTGGTCTCGCGAACCCGCCGGAAGGTGTCGCGGACGGCCTGTTCCAACGCGGCGTGATCGGGAAGCGGCAGCCGCACCGGCACCGTGAGGCGCCGCACGGCGTCGGGCAGGGGGGCACCGTCGACCATGACCAGGTGGACCTGGTGGCGGAAGTGCAGGTCGCGGAGCCGCCGCTGGATGTACGATTCCTGGCAGTGAGCCCCCAGATCCTTGAAGAGGAAGACCTCACGCAATCCGGGGCCGTCGGCGTGCTGGAAGATTTGATCCAGCGCCGCCGCGGCCCTCCCCGGCTTCACGGGTGTCGCCTGCGGCGAAGGGAGCGTCCGGCTCAGGCCCGTCGTCACGCTCCACTCGTACAGCGGTGCCCCGAGGGCCTCGGCCACCCCGCGCACCAGATCGACCGCCGCCTCCTCGTCGCGGCTCTCGATGGAGATGATGGGATTATCGGACTGGATAAGGAGCTTGAGGTGTTCGTGCATACTGCCCTCCCCCGCCCCCCGCGGATCCGGATGGGGAAATGTGGAACGGCTTCGTCATCAAAACCGACAGGTTAGTCGCCCCGCCGCGCCGAGGCAACCACTTCAAGGGCGAAGGCCCGTGCCGAGGACTTGTGCCTCAAGGGAACCGGTGCTATGCTCGGCGTGTTACGTATTCCATCAACGTAACACGCACCCCCAAGGAGGCCCAGCGATGCGCCGGCGGCACGAAGGGTTCACGCTGGTGGAGCTGTTGCTGGTGATCGCCATCCTCGGAATGCTCGCGGCGCTGATGCTCCCGGCGGTGCAGATGGCGCGGGAGTCGGCGCGGCGGGCGCAGTGCTCGAATCACCTCCGCCAACTGGGGTTGGCCGCACACCGCCACCGCAGCGAGGAATAGCCGCGCCGCCGGAGGCCCACCCCTACGGTCCCCCTCCACCGGCCGCTGCCTCCTCGAGCGCGCGGCGGTGCTCATCGTAGATGCGGCGGACGGCCGCCGTATCTGCCTCCGCCTTGCTGTTATCGCCCAATGCCCGGTAGGCTCCGGCCCGGGCCTGCAGAGCGATGACGTCGGCAGGATTGAGCTCGATGGCAACGGTGTAGTCGGCGACCGCGCGGGCGTACTGTTTCTCCTCATGGTAGGCGTAGCCGCGATTGTAGTAGGCCTCGGCCAACTCGGGATCGATCTCGATGGCTCGCGTCAGCTCGGTGACGGCACGGCGCCGCTCCCCCTTGCGGATGAGGGCAAAACCCCGGCCGTTGTAGGCCTCGGCGTCTTCCGGGTTGCGGCGAATGGCCTCGTCGAGATCCGCCAGGGCGGCGTCGTACTCCTCCTTGGCAATCTTGACCATCGCCCGCCGCGTGTAGCCCGCCGATTCATCGGGCACCAGACGAATCAGGTCGCTGAAGTCGGCCTCGGCGCGGTCGAGCTGGCCGCTCTCCAGGTGGGCCGTGCCGCGATTGAGGCGGGCCTCGGGATCCTCGGGATCGAGCCGGATGACGGCGTCGAAGTCGGCGACGGCCTCCTCGTAGTCGCGGAGTTGGAGACGGGCGATACCCCGGTTGGCCAGGGCCCCGGCATGCTCCGGCTCCAGCCGCAGCACCTGCGTGTAGTCGAGCACGGCCCAGTCCCAGTAGCGGGCCGTGAGATAGCAGTTGCCGCGGCGAAAGTAGGCCTCGCTGAACCGCGGGTCGGTGCGGATGGCGTCGCGGAAACTGAGGACGGCCTGGGGCAGATCGCCCGCCTCGAAGGCCGCCATGCCGGCCTCGAAGGCGGCTTGGGCCTCGGCGGAGCGCTCCTGGGCCGCTGCAGGAACGGCCGCCGCCACGGCCATCACCACGGCCAAGCCCAGCGGCCAGCGTGCCCTCGGCGCCGGCGGGCGGCCCCCAGGTTTCCGTGTTCCGACCAGAGCATCCGTCGCTACCGAACCGGTGCTTGGTCGCGAGGAGGAGGCCGATCTTACCGACCGCAGCTTCACATCTTGCCGCCCGAGCATGGTGTCGTCTCCTGGTCGCCTGGTCATGGTCTATCGCCGGCCAAGGCCGGTCCGACGGGGGCAGATCCACTGCCGAGAATCCCTACCATACTTTACCGCCATTTTGCCTGCCAGCCGCCCCGTTCCCCGATCCTCCGAGAGGGGGTTCGGTCTTGCCCGGCAGGGCATTCTCCCCTCTACGTCCCCATGCGCGGCACAGCCTCGAATCTTGAGCTAGCTTTTCCGGGGGCGCGACCAAGGGGGCGCGAAAGGGGGAACGAGGGACTTCCGCAGCCGGCGAAGCCTGCCGCGAAGACCTTTCGTCTCGAAACGGTGCCAAGCCGGGCACCAGGCCGAGTCGCGCGGCGGGCGCGATAGTCGGGGCGATCCGCACGCGCCCTCTCGGCCGGCCCGGTAGCAATGCCGTCGCGGCGCGCGCCGTTCCTCCCCCATACCGGCTGGCCGCAGCCCGGGGCACTTCGTTGGCGACACGCCGTTTACAATCGTATTTTCTCTTGATCCTGGGGGGATTATCTGATGAAGAGGTTCAGCGACTTGCGGCTGAAGGTCAAGCTCATCGGCGGTTTCGCGGTCGTGGCGGTGATCACCGCGGTCGTGGGGGGCGTGGGGTACTGGGGGATTCGAGGCGTCAGCCGCAGCATGGAGGAAGTGGCCGAGGTGCGGATGCCCGCCATCGACCACGTGATGGTCATCAAGCTCGGCGGCCAAGAGGTGGCCACGGCGCAGCGGACGCTGCTCGATCCCGAACTGGATCGCGAGGGCCGCCGGCAGCAACTCGCCAACGTGGCGGCCGCCCGTGAGGTCTACGACGTAGCCTGGGCAGCCTTTGAGGCCCTTCCCCAAACGGCCGAGGAGTTGGCATTGTGGGGGCGGGTGGAATCGAGTTGGGAGAGGTGGCGCCAGGCGAATACCGAGTTCTTTCGCATGACCGAAGAGCTCGACGCGCTCGATCTGGGCAACCCCTATGCCTTGAAGGAGAGCATCGAGCGGTTCCGGGCCGACCACTTCGTCCTCCGCGAACGGATTCGCGAGATGCTCGAGAGTGGAGAGGTCTTCAGGGGGGGCGACGACCACGAGGACTGCGCGATGGGGCGGTGGATGGCCGAATTCCGCACGACCAATCCGCAGTTCCAGCAGGCCCTCCGCGAGGCAACCGCCTCCCACCAGCAGTTTCACGAGGCCGTCGGGCAAGCCCAGCGACTGGTCCGCCAGGGCGAAAGGGACCAGGCCCGCGAGGTCTTTCAGACCGTGATCCGGCCGGCGGCTGACGAAGTGGTCGGGCACCTCGAAGACTTCGCGGCCACCGCCGATCAAGCCATCGCCCTCATGCGCCAGGCCCAGCACCAGGCGATGGTCGTCTGCCACGAAGCCCAGGTGGAGGCCAATGAACTGTTCGACGAACTGATCGCCATGAACCGGCAGGCAGGCCGCGGAGCCGCTGAGCACGGCGTGCAGACGGCCGGTCAGGCAGTGACGGTCGCCCTCTCCGCCACCACCGCCGGTTTCGTGATCGCCCTGGCCCTGGGGCTCTGCCTGGCCCTCTCCATCTCGCGTCCCGTGGAGAAGGTGGCCGCGGTGCTCAAGGCCCTCGCCGGCGGCGACTACACGCAGAAGGTCGACCACGACGCCCAGGACGAGGTCGGCCAGATGGCTGCCGCCCTGAACGTGGCCGTTGACGCGACGGGCAAGGCAATGCGCGACGTCCGGGAAGCCGCTGAACGCGAAAAACAGGCCCAGGAGGAGCGCGCCGCCGCCGAGCGGGCCCAAGCCGAGGCCGAGCGGAAACAGAAGGAAGAGGAGGCCGAGCGCGAACGGCTCCGCGCCGAGGAGGAGCACCGCCGCCAGCAGGAGGAAGCCGAGAAGGAGCGGGCGCAGGCCGAGGCCGAGCGGCAGAAGGCCGAGATCCTCCGCGGCAAAGTCAACCACCTCCTCGCGGTCGTAGCGGCCGCCGCCCAGGGCGACCTGACCTGCGAGGTCCGCGTCGACGGAGAAGAGGCCATCGACGAGCTGGCCGCGGGCATCCGCACCATGCTCAAGGATCTCTCCTCGATCATCGGCCAGGTCACCGAGAGCGCGGCCCAGTTCACCGAGGGCTCGCGAGTGATCGCCGAGAGCTCCCAGACGCTGGCCAGCGGCGCCCAAGAGCAGTCGTCGAGCGTCGAGGAGATGACCGCCTCGGTGGAGGAGCTGGCCCGCTCGATCGAGATGGTCAAGGGCAACGCCGGAGTTGCCGATCAGGTGGCACGGGATACCAACGCCCTGGCCGAGGAGGGCGGGCGCGCCGTCCACAAATCGATCGAGGCCATGGAGCTGATCCGCAGCAGCTCGCAGCAGATCAGCGAGATCATCCAGGTGATCTCCGAGATCGCCAGCCAGACGAACCTTCTGGCGCTCAACGCCGCCATCGAGGCGGCCCGGGCCGGCGAGCACGGCATGGGATTCGCCGTAGTGGCCGACGAGGTCCGCAAGCTCGCCGAGCGGAGCAACCAGGCGGCGCGGGAGATCTCGCAGCTCATCAAGGAATCGACGCAGCGCGTCGAGGAGGGGGCGGAGCTCAGCGAGAGCACCGGCGAGTCGCTCAAGAGAATCATCGAGGGCGTCGAGGCCACCGCGGCCAAGATCGCCGAGATCGCCACGGTCACCGTCCAGCAGGCCAGCAACGCCCAGGAGGTCTCCGGCGCCATCCAGGGCGTCGCCCAGGTGACCGAGCAGGCGGCCGCGGGCAGCGAGGAAATGGCCTCCTCCAGCGAGGAACTCGGCGCCCAGGCCGCCGGCCTGGCCGACGTCGTGTCGCGCTTCCGCACCAAGTAGAAGCCCCCTTTCGACAGCAGTGGCACGGGCAGCCTCGCCGCATCCCATCGGCGCGCGAGCTGCCTCTGCCACGCTATGCCCCGAAACCTCGTGAGAATGACAGTTCGAACATGAGGAAAAGCGAGGTCTCTCTGCGCCCTCTTGTCAAATAGAGGTCAGTGGAGTGGATGTCGTTGTTGTTGTCTGAGCGGGAGGGAACAGAGACAACGTAACCGTTCACGGGGGACCGTCCCGATTTTCGCGGCCACAGAGAGTATTCCTCGTGGATAACCCTGTTCGGCCGCGAAAATGGACCAGTCCCCGGCCGGCCCGTGAACGGTTGCGAGACAACAGAGGGAAGGAATGAGAAGGGAGTGATCGGCGGCGGGCAACCTCGATCGATTCCGTCGCTCTCACCTCCCTTTTCATCTCCGTTCCCTCGCTTCCCTCCTGTGGAGAATCCCTATCCTCCCCTTAAGAGTCTGCCGTGTGACCGGCGCTCCTCTCCCTTCTTCTCTCCCACGATCTCGGCTCGCTCTTGTGCCGTCGCTCTCCCCCTGAAGCGAGAGGGTCGCCCACGGTTCACGGCGTAGCGTCTCCCACGCGGCGGGGTCACTCGACGCCCGCGTGGATCAGCGTGACGCTGAAAGGCGCCAGGGGAAGCCCTTCGCCCAAGTCATCGACTTCGAAGTCCTCGATCGTCACCTGGGCCTCTTCGCCCGGGGCGTTGTAGGCCAGGGGGTTATCGTGAGCGATCCGCCAGCCCCGGGCCTGCCCCGCGAGGGCGGCTCCGGCAACGGTCACGGGAACGCGGAAGTGCTCCGCGGTAGGGTTGACCACCGCAAGCGTGAGCGTCTCCCGGTCGGCCGTCCAGGCGGCCTTGGCATCGAGCGGGGCGGTGATCTCCGTGGCTACCGGCAGCGTGCCGAAGTGGCCGCGGTAGAGCTTGAGCACCAAACCGGTGGTCTCGAAGGCGGCCTCGGTGGCCGTGGTCTTGATGGCGCCGATGACGTTCACCGTCTGGGCGTAGTTGGCCATCTCTACGATGTCGCTGTGGCGGGCCATCTCGTGGAGTCCCGCGGCGATCCCCAAGGCGTCTTTCTGGAAATAGCGGGTGCCCAGCTCGCCGTAGAGGTGCGGCCCGTACCAGTAGTTCCACTCCGTGATGGCAATGGGGATCGCCTTTTCGGCGAGGCCGGGGATTTCCTCGCGGTAGCGGCGGTGCGCCGCGACGATCGACCGCACGCGGTCGGGCACCTGCTGCACGTGGGCGACCACACCGGGCCGCTCCTGGCAGTAGAAATGCTCGGCGATCATGTCCATGTATTCCGCCGAACCCCGCATCATCCCCTCGCTCCAGGCGCCCGCGGCACCCACGGCAATGAGCTGGATCGAGGGGTCGGCGTCCCGCATCGCCTCGGCGAAACGGTTGTGCTTCTGGACGTAGTCGTCCAGCGGCATGTAGCCGATCTGCCAGGCGCCGAACATCTCGTTCCCCACGCACCACCACTCGACGTCATAGGATTCCTCGCGGCCATTCTCCGCCCGCAGCCGTCCCATGGGCGAGTCGGCCGGGCCGTTGCAGTACTCGAGCTTGGCCAGGGCCAATCCGACCTCGCCGGCGCCGGTGTTCACAACCACCAGCGGCTCGGCGTCCACGAGGCGGCAGAAGGCGATGAACTCGTCGATGCCGAAGTCGTTGTGCTCCAGGCCGGTCCAGGCGGGGTTCCGCCGCGGGGGCCGGCGGTCGCGATCGCCGATCCCCTCGCGCCAGTCGTAGCCGGAGACGAAGTTCCCGCCCGGCCAGCGGTAGATCGGCGCGTCGAGCTCGCGGAGCAGAGCCAGGGTGTCGGCGCGCATTCCCTCGACGTTGTCGTCGGGCATGAGCGAGACGGTCCCCACGCGGAAGTGCCCCTGGCCGGCGGCGGCGATCTCCAGGCGGCCGTCGTCGGTCGAGCCGCCCGCGGTGAATTGGAGCGGCGTCATGCGGTACTCGAGGTCGATGTCCACGGTGATCGTCTCTCGCCCCTCGGCGCCGTCGGCCCAGACGAGACTCACCGAGACCGGTCCGGAGGCGGGCATGCCCGCAAGCCAGATGCGGCCCTCGTAGCCGCGGCCTTCCCGGAGCGCCAGGCCCCTCTGCACGAGGCCCCGCCGCTGGCCGCCGGGCAGGAGGATCATCGGCGTATGCTCGCCCACGAAGGAATCCATGGTCACCATCATCGCCCCGCCGCCGGGCAGCGTCCGCCAGGGCGACTGCTCCGCGCCGACCGGGTGCAGGAACTTGCGGTCCTCGAGCATCTCCGCCCAGATGCCGCCGTAGATGCAGCGCCCCAGGTGCTCGATGAACTGGCCGTAGACGAAAGGATGGATGGGCGGTGCCACTTCGGTGGCGTCGATGGCGATCTCCGGATCGAGAGTCGCCGTATCCAACCGCTCCAGCCGCACGTCGTCGAACCAGGCCGTGCCCGTCGACTCCCCCCAACCGCCGAAGAGGCAGTTCAACTGCACGCTGGTCTCGGTCCCCGTGTCGAAGACCACCTCCACCTGCGTCCAGTCGCGGCTGCCGCGGACGGCGCCGGTGGCTACATTCTGCAAGGTATGGACGTTCAGCAGCGCCCCGCGGCCGCTGCCGGCGCGGAGCCCCTCGGTCTTGATCCAACCGCTCAGCCGGTAGGTGGAGTGGGGCTCCACGTCCACGGTGGTCGTCCAGCTCGCGTCGGCCCCCTGCGAGGAGCTGATCTGCACCGAGCGGTCGCCGCTGCGACCGATCTCGGCATGATGGAACTCCGCGGTGCCGCCCCAGGTGTGCGGGCGCCAACCGGCGGGCAGGTCGCCGTCGCTTGCCTCAAATGACGGATTGGGGAACAGGTTGCCCTCGTCGCCGCGAGCAGCGGCGATCGCGGCCATCGCAAGGGCCGCGACCAGTGCCAGCGCCGTGGCGGGTCCGTGGAAGATCGCTCGCATCGAAATCGGCCTCCTCGTACAACGTGCCTCAGTGACGTCCCCTACGCCGCCTCACCGGCTGCCTCCCGAGGGAGCGCGCCTGGGGCGACGACGAGCGGGGCCTGCGGACGAGCGCCGCATACCTTGGTGGCGATTCTCGATGCGCTCCGGGGCCCTGTCAAGCTGCGCTACCTTGACATGACGCGCGACCGGCCGTCTTGAAGCGAACCCCGCCTCCGCCGCCGCCAGGATCGTTTTCCGTTCCGCTCCGGCCTCCCTCGTAGTCGAGCCGACACCGCAGGTCCTTTTGTCCCAAGACGATAGGTTGTCGTCTTGCCGGCGCCCGAAAGACCGGTGCGGCCAGGTGCGGAGGGCGGGAGCCTGCCGGCGGCCCCTCTCGGCCCCGAGCCGTGGATGCGCAATCTTGCTATAGCGCTGCGCAAGATTGTCGTCGCGAGGCTGCAGGAACGGTCGGCGTCTCGCGGCGCGGAGAGCTACAGCTCGAGGAACTCCTCGACGGCTTCGCGGAGGACCTGGCGGTCGGGATCGACGCCCGTCCACCGGCGGAAGTTCATGGCTGCCTGGGCGATGTAGATGTCGAGCCCGTCCAATGTCGCGCAGCCGCGCTCCTCGGCCGCCCGCAGCAGCCAGGTGTGGGGTGGGTCGGCCGTCAGATCGGCCACCAGCGTCTCGGCGGTGAGGCGGTCGAGGTTCAGCGGCAGCGCCGTCGTCTCGTCGTGGATCCCGGTCTCCGTGGCATGGACGAGCAGGTCGAGCCCATCGGGGATAGGGAGATCGCCTTCCCAGGGAACCGCCTCGACGGCCAGGGCGCAGCGATTCCGCAGCAGGTCGGCGAGGTCGCGGGCATGGTTCTCCGCAGGGGCGCTGACGGCCAACTCGGCGATACCCGCCCGGGCCAGCTCCACGGCCGCCGCGCGGGCGGCGTGGCCGGCGCCGAGAAGAAAGCCCCGCTTGCCCGCCGGATCGAGGCGGGGTCGGAGGACTTCGAGGAACGCCGCCCCCTGGGTGTTTTCGCCACGGATGCCTTCGTCCACTCGCACGAGGAGGTTTACGGCGCCGATCAGTTCGGCAACCTCATCGAGCTGGTCCAGGTAGGGAAGGACGGCCACCGGGTGCGGCTCCCCGCATACCGCGCCGGCGAATCCCAAGGCCCGCAGACCCCCGATAGCATCGGCCAGTGCCGGGGGACCGACCTCGAAACTGACAAATCGCCAGTCGAGCCCGTGGTGGGCGAAGGCCTTCTCGACCATGTATTGCGTCGGATTGCCGCCCACCGGGTCGGCGAGCAAGGCGAGGATGGGTTGGACCGAGGCGCTGGTCACGTCGGTGCTACTCTTCCAGAAGGACCTGCTGAACGATGGGGGCGAAATCCATCCCCGTTTCCAGGATGGCAAGACCACCTATTGTCTCGCCGGGCCCGCACCTTGGCAACGCCCCAACCGCCCACTTCCGGGGGTCCGCCGGCGATCTTGCGGCCCTCTCTTGAGCGTGTTAGGCTTGAAACACCGTCTCTTTCGAGTCTGTCCTGCGTGCGTCCCGACGTCACTCGGCCCGGCAAAAGGCTGGACGGCTGGCGCGCCGAAGCAGACGGCGAGTACGCACTACCCGAGGCGAATCTTGCAGCCGGCGGACCTCGAGCCTTTCCTGCCATCTACCGTCGAGCCGCCCCCGATTTGCGAAACGAAGGAGTCATGCACCCATGAAGCGGCACGTCATGCACCGCGCTACGCTGGCGGCGATCGCCGCCCTTGTCCTGGCAAGTGCCGCCCGCGCCGATCGATTCACCGTCGAGGTGCCCGCGGGCGATACCGAGCGCGTCCATACCCCGGTCCGGTTCTCCCTTCACGTCTCCGCGGAACACGCCGAACGCACGGCCGTCGTGCTCGCCGCCGCGGATGGCACCGAGCTGCTCGGCCAGCTCACTGGCCCAGGCCTCTTGGTGGAGCCCGCCGAGGCCCCCGCAGGATTCGTCGCCCGCGAACTGCACTGCGTCATCCCCCGTTTGGCTGCCGGAGAGTCGCTCACGGTCGATCTCGACTTCGCGGCGCCGGTTCCCGAGGCCCCCAGCTTCGCCTGGGAGGACACGCCTCAGGACAATGCCCTCTTGAGCTTCGACGACCGGCCCGTCCTCCGCTACATGTACGCCCCGCTCGACACCTCCTCGCCCCAGGTCCGCGAGGAGACCTACAAGGTCTTCCACCACCTCTACAATCCCGCGGGCACCCGCCCGCTGACCAAGGGACCCGGCGGACTTTTCTCCCACCACCGGGGCCTCTTCTACGGGTTCAACCGCATTACCGATGCCCAGGGCCGCTCCGCCGACACCTGGCACTGCAGTGGCGACGCCCACCAGTCGCACCAGGAGTTCCTCGCCGAAGAGGCCGGACCGGTCCTCGGGCGGCACACGGTGGTCGTCGGCTGGCACGGTCACGGCGGCGAGATGTTCGCCCGCGAGCAGCGCCAGATGACCGTCTACCACACCTCGGGAGGGCACCTCGTCGAGTTCGCCTCGCGGCTGGAGTCGCTCGGCGGCACCATCCGCCTCGACGGCGACCCGCAGCACGCCGGCTTCCAGTTCCGCGCCGCCCAGGAAGTGGCCGACGGCGACCCCGACGCGAACACCTACTTCCTTCGCCCGGACGGCAGGGGCGCTCCCGGCCGGACCCGCAACTGGAGCGAGCCGGGCGATGCCTTCGCCGACCTCCCCTGGAACGCCATGAGCTTCGTCGTCGACGGCGATCGCTACACGGTCGTCTACCTCGACCATCCCGACAACCCCAAGGAGGCCCGCTACAGCGAGCGGACCTACGGCCGCTTCGGCTCCTACTTCGAATACGACTTGACGGAAAAAGAGCCGTTGGAGCTGAACTACCGTGTCTGGCTCCAGGCAGGCGAAATGACGGTCGACGAGGCCGCGAGGCGGCACCACGACTTCGTCAGCCCCCCCGGGGCCTGAAGGCGCGCGGCCGCGGGGTGACGGCGATGGCGACGCTTCCGGAGGGCCGTGTCCAGGGCAAGCGGTGAACGCTCTTGAATCTCCACCCTCAAGGGACCGTGCCGTGAGCGACCAGCCCTCACGTCATGCCCGCACGACGTCTCGATGCCGATCCTCCACCCCCTTGTCAGTGGCCGAGGCGGGATTCGAACCCGCATGGGGGTAGCCCCCGAGGGATTTTAAGTCCCTTGCGTCTGCCATTTCGCCACTCGGCCCGGGATACCGGTCACGGTTGCTCCTGCCCGCGAATCCTCTTCAACTCCTCCAGAAAACGTGGTTCGTCGGGACAGTATTCGATGGCTTTCTCGAAGGCATGTCGTACGTCGTCGCCCGGCTTTCGCAGCCAGCGGCGGACCCGCCCCAGGTCGAACCACGCCCACCCATGGCGCGTCGGCGGTGCATCCATTTGGATGACGCGCTGAAGCAGCTCCTCGGCTTCGCGCAATAGTCGCAACCTGGCCTGCCGGTCGGCTCCCCTGGCCCGGCGCCGAGCCTCTCCGGCCAGCTTGATCTTCGTCTGCGCAAACTCGTGTGCCGCACGCGCATCGGAGAGCACGGCGTCGCCCGCAGAAAGAAAAAGTCCATGTTCCTGCTTCTGCCTTCCGGCCCTACGTTCCAAGATAGCCGCATCGAATGCCTCTTGCGACCGCAGCACCTTGGGCATTCGGTCGAGTATTTTTTTGGCGGCGTCCGAATTGCCCGCATCGAGGTAGGCATCGGCCATCGCGGCCGCGACTCCGGCGTATCCCGGTGAATCTGCCGGGAACGCATCATGAACGGCACGGCAAGCATCGATATTCCCTAGCGCCGCCAACTCTCGGATAAGGGTCGAGGCGACCGGTGCCGAATCCGGCGAACTCTTCAAGGCGCCGGACAACCTCCGGAGGACACCTTGTCCGTCTCCGGTGGTTTTCAAATAGGCCGCGTCACGCAGGGCCGATAAGGCCACGAATTCCGGATGTGCGGGCAACACGACTCGAAAGTAGCTCCTCCCCTTGTCGAAATCGAACCGGGGCGCCGGCGAGCCGTTGTCGCTCATACTGCGGTATATCTTGGGCAGGCCCGTGCCTCTACCTTCCGCAAGCCGCAGGTCCTTGAGAAACTCACCGATCCGGCGGTTACGAGCCGGTACCGGCGGCAAGGGCTGTTCTCTCGATAGATGCTCCTCTTCGATTCCGTCCACCGGGCCGGGATAGCTGATAATTTCAAGCCTGTTGGGGTAAAGGTAAACCTTGGTCGGCTCGCTTACGCTCTCGTAGCTCCGGCGGTCATCGGTATGGTTCGATAGGGTGCTGCCCACGTCGCGAAGAAACTCCCTCACGCGCGGCTCGCGAACGTCGTCCAGCGTTGACCCGAGTGCTCTTCGATCGTCAAAGGGGACTCGATTGGTGAGCTGGATCAGCCGGGTAAGCAAAGCGTCCTTTGCTTCCACCGTTTCGTTGCCGGAGGGCAGTATGGTGCTCATCGCAGGGTATCCCGAGGTGCAAGGTCTTGACGGAAGTCATCACCGATTTGGCGATTGCGGAAATCCCCCGGCCGACAGTGACGATACGCCAAATAGGGGTGGATGATCAAGGCCTGCGCTGCAGGTCACCTGCTTCACGGATTGGGCGCCACCGGGGCGTCGGCCGGTGCGCGGTGGTTGGCCACGATGCGGTTGACGGCGCTGAGGAAGGCCTTGGCGCTGGCCTCCAGGCTGTCGGTGGAGACGCCGCGGCCCCGGTAGAGGCGGTTCTCGTACTCGACCTCGACGCGGACCTCTCCCTGGGCGTCCTGCCCCACGGTGACGCTGTGGACCTGGAAGTCGCGGCAGTGGACGTTCATGCCCGTCAGCTCTTTGATCGCCAGGAAGACGGCGTCCACGGGCCCGTCGCCGCAGGCCATCCGCGTGCTGTGGGGTTCCTCCCCGTGGCGGAGGGTGAGGCTCACCTCGGGCTTGCACCCGGTGCCGCAGCTCACGGAGTAGTCTTCCAGCGTCCAGAGCTCGGGAACGGCGAGAATCTCCTGCTCGATGAGCGCCGCCAGGTCGCCGTCGTAGATCTCCTTCTTCTTGTCGGCCAGCTCCTTGAAGGCCTCGAAGACGGCGTGGAGCTGCTCGCCGGTGAGGTGGTAGCCTAGCTGGCGCGCGCGGTCGGCCAGCGCCGCCCGCCCGCTGTGCTTGCCCAGGACCAGGTCCGTCTTCGCGAAGCCCACGTCTTCCGGCCGCATGATCTCGTAGGTGGTCCGCTCCTTGAGGATGCCGTCCTGGTGAATGCCCGCCTCGTGGGCGAAGGCGTTCTGCCCCACGATGGCCTTGTTCCGCTGCACCTGGATGCCGGTGACGGCCGCCACCAGCCGGCTCGCGGGGACCAGCCGCTGGGTGACCACCCCGGTCTCCGCCCCGTAGACGTCCTGCCGGGTCCGCAGGGCCATAACGACCTCTTCCAGCGAACAATTTCCGGCCCGCTCACCGATGCCGTTGATCGTGCACTCGATCTGGCCGGCGCCGGCCTCCACGGCGGCCAGGCTGTTGGCCACGGCCAGTCCCAGGTCGTTATGGCAGTGGACGCTGATCACCGCCCGGTCGATGCTGGGCACCCGCTCGCGGAGGGTGCGTATCACCTGGGAAAAATGCGCCGGCGTGGCATAGCCGACCGTGTCCGGGATGTTCACCGTGGTGGCCCCCGCCTCGATGGCCGCCTCGACGACCCTGCACAGAAAGTCGATTTCGGTGCGGGCCGCGTCTTCCGGGGAGAACTCGACGTCCGTGCAATAGCCGGCCGCCCGCCGCACCCCCTCGGCCGCGCGGGCGATGATCTGCTCCTTGGTCATCCGCAGCTTGTGCTCGCGGTGGATGGCGCTGGTCGCCAGGAAGACGTGGATCCGCGGCCGCGGGGAGAGCTTCACCGCCTCCCAGGCGCGGTCGATGTCGGCCTCGCGGCAGCGCGCCAGCCCGCAGACCGCCGGCCCGCGGACGGCGCGGGCCACCTCGCGAACGGCCTCGAAGTCGCCCGCCGAGGCAATGGGAAAGCCGGCCTCAATGACGTCGACGCCGAGTTCGGCCAGCGTCTGGGCGACCTCGAGCTTCTCGGCCAGGTTCATGCTTGCGCCCGGCGACTGCTCGCCGTCGCGGAGCGTGGTATCGAAGATAACGATGCGGCGGTGGGTGGTCTGTGACTGAGGCATGGCAACGATTCCCAAGTCGAATGAGTGATCGCCAAAAAACAAAACAAAACGGCCGGGAGAACTTCCGCTAGACGGCATGCCGACCCCTGGTCGGCGGGGGAAGCACCAGCCATGCCCGACCTGGCGACTGCCGCCACTTTGTCCTCTGCACGTCGTTCACTCGACTCCGCCTTACCCAACCAAGCTGAGTATAACCCTATGGGGCCAAAAGTATCCCCAATTGGCCTACCACGCAATGCCGAGATTGCCCCCAAATCGAGGTAGGCCACCACTTCACGGCACAAAAAAACCCCGGGACCGCTGCCGGCCCTGGGGTCCGTTGTCTTCTGGTATCGTCTCGCGTGCGACGGAAGGCGTGCGAACCCTAGGACCGGCGGGCGGCCAGCACCCATAAGAGCAGGCTGAGGTTCGCGCGGACCATCGCAGCGGGTATCCGTGAAAGGAGCCAGAACACCATCCCACCTGACGGCGTGTGCAACAGCCTCGGGTGGGTAATGCTAGAAGATTACGGGGCAGGCATGGGTTGGTCAAGTCCGGGGCCGAACGAAATCCTTGCCTCCGGCAATCCCCTTCCCCTGCAATCCGTGTTTCCGGCCGTTCCTGTCCCCCTTCCCAACAGCCCTCGTGGCCGGTCTAAAGCGTCTTACAGGGCGCTGCAGCGTCAAAGCATTCCCTTGACACTCCACGCCCTCGCCGGTATGTTTACCAGATTGCGGCGCGTACTAAGTGGTAATGCCCATAGCGGTTTGCGGCGCTCGGCGGTCCCTGCCGGAGCGCATCGCGGGCCGGCAAGATGGATGGGACGGGCTCAACCTCTGGGCGGGCAGATCAGGGCTGGGTGGCTGTTCGTCCATTTCTCGGGGGTGGATCGGGGCAGGTGATCGGCCCCGGATGCCCCCCGAAAATGGGGAAAGTGGATATCGATGAATGCCAACGAGCTTCTGCGAATCGTGGACGCGATCCACCGCGAGAAGAATATCGACAAGGAGATCGTCTTCGAGGGGATCGAAGCGGCGCTCGTCTCGGCGGCCAAGAAGCACTATGGCGAAGACGAAGAGGTTGTCGTTCGCATAAACCGGGAAGATGGGTCCATCCGCGGGGCCCACAATGGCGTCCCCATGGCGCCTGAGGAGATCAGCGCCCGCATCGGGGCCCAGACGGCCAAGCAGGTGATGATCCAGAAGATACGCGAGGCCGAGCGAGACGCCCTCCACGAGGAGTATACCGACCTGATCGAACAGGTGGTCACCGGCACCGTGCAGCGCTTCGAAGGGGGTACAGCAACCGTCTCGCTCGGTAATGTCGAGGCGATCCTCCCCCGCAGCGAGCAGATCCCCGGCGAGGCGCACCACCCCAACGAGCGGGTGCGCGCCGTCGTCTGCGAGGTCCGAAAGGCCGGCACCCGCGTCAAGGTGATCCTCAGCCGTATCCGCAACCAACTGGTGGCGCGGCTCTTCGAACAGGAGATTCCCGAGATCGCCGACGGCGTCATCGAGATCAAGGCCGTCGCCCGCGAGCCCGGCTATCGCGCCAAGGTCGCTGTCAGCAGCAGCGACCAGCGCGTCGATTGCGTCGGCGCCTGCGTGGGCGTCCGCGGTAACCGCATCAAGAACATCGTCGACGAGCTCGGCGGCGAGCGGATCGACATCGTCCGCTTCAACGACGACACGCAGACGTTCATCACCAACGCCCTGCAGCCCGCCGAGGTCGAGGAGGTCATCCTCTGCCGAATGCTCGGACGGGCCATCGTCCTGGTTCGCGAAGACAACCTCTCGCTGGCCATCGGACGGCGCGGACAGAATGTCCGGCTGGCCAGCAAGCTCGTCGGTTGGGACATCGAGATCATGACCCAGGAGGAACTGGCCGAGCAACTCGAACAGGCCGTGGCGGGCTTTGCCTCCATCGAGGGGCTCTCCGACGAACTGGCCGACCGCCTGGTGGGCGAAGGCTTCCTCACCTACGGCGATCTCTCCGTCATCGAGCCGGACGACCTTGCCGAGATTGGTGAGCTCGACGCCGGGACCGTGCAGCGGATCATCGACGAGGCCGAATTGCGGGCGGAGATGGCCGAGAAGGCCGCGGCCGAGCAGCGGCGCCGCCAGCACGAACAAGAACGCCGCGCGGCGGCGCAAACGGCCGCTGACGAGATCGCCGAAGAGACGGCATCGGAGGGCGAGGAGTCCGTCGCTGAAGAAGAGGGCAGCCTCGAGGGCGGGACCGGGGATTCCGTTCTCGGCGGCGCCCCGGCGGCGGAAACCGCTGCGGAGGAATCCGGCGACGAAACGCTCCGGCCTTCCCCCGGGGTCGTGGAAGGCTCGGCCGAGCAGACGGTAGCGGACGAGCCGCCGCCCGCACAGGAGGGAGACGAACCGCCGCCTGCAGAGGAGGAACAGGCCTCCGAAGAAGAGGCTGAAGAGGCTACCGAGGAGGACGACAAACCGGATCGTGGGGATGATGCCCACTCGCACGAGCAGGTTTCGCTCACCGACACCCAGGATCACCCGTCAGAGGGGGATTCTGCGGAGTCGCTTGGCGAGGACTCGAAGCAGGGTGGCAGGGCCTCGCGAGCAGAAAACTCGCCTTCGGGCTGAGTTGCCGGCTTTTTTTTCGCCGGATAAAGTACATTTTGGGGCAAGTGAGTTCGATCACTCGGCGACTGCGGTGTACGGCCCCGAGGGGCGGTGCGTGGAGAGGACCCAGATCACGGTCGCGATGCCGGGTAGGGAGAGCTGCCTATGTGAGGAATCTGCAGACCGGTGACGGTCCGCGGGGTGCGGCAGCCCTGCGGCCGGATCACCTTAAGGGAGGATGGCGTTGCCCATTCGGATCTACACGTTGGCGAAGGAGTTGAAGCTCGACAGCAAGTCCTTGGTCGAGATATGCGATCAGGCGGGTGTCGCAGGGAAGGGGTCTGCGCTGGCGAGCCTCTCCGAGGAGGAAGTAGAGAAGGTCAAGGAGTACCTCAACCGAAGCCGCGGCGGTCGCGCCGCGGCCCCGGCGGCTTCAACCACCACGACCGAGCCGCGCCGCGCCGTTCGTGGTGGAGCCATTCGCCGCGAAGACTACATCGCCCCTGGGGGGGTGGCCACCGAAGGCAAGGTACGCGTCCTCACGGATCGGGCTCGCCGCCGCCAGGTCGAAGCGTCGCAGCCCGCCGTCGAAGAACCCCCCTCGGAGGCTCCACCGCCGGAGGCCGAAGTCCCGCAGGAACCCGGCGTCGAGGCGGTCCGGCCGGAGCCCGAGGAGACCGCCGCGCCGCCCGAGGAAGCGGTGGAAGCCGCTCCGGCTGCCGAACCCGAGCAACCGTCCGCCGCCGATGAAGCGGCAAAGGCCCCGGGAGCGGCCGAAGAGGCCCCCGTCGAGCCGGCTCCGGAAACGACTCCGGAACCTCCCCCCCAGCCCTCCGCGCCTCCGGCCCGTCCCGTCTACGGACCGGTCCCCTTCGAGCCGCGGCGCGCCGAGTCGAAGCCGACCGAAAAAGATCGGGCCGACAAGGATCAAGCCAAGGATCAAGCCAAGGAAAAGAAGGGGCGTCCCAAGGATCGCGAGCGGCCCGCGCCGACGATCAAACTGGCGCCCGTCCCCACCTCCCGGAAGCCGGCGGCCCCGTCCAAGCCGGCCGAACCGGCACCCCAAAAGCCCGACATTAAGCTGCCGATCGACGCCATCCGGGCGTCGAAGGCCGGTGCCAAGCCGCTTGCGGAACACCTCCGCAAGCAGGAGGAAAGCCGCAAGACCGCCAAGAAGGGGAAACCGGCGGAGCGCGCGCCCAAGGAGGCGGCGGCCGATGGGTTGGTTCGCAGCGGGCGGGCGCGGGGCCGGGGCACCCGCGAGAGCGGCCCCACCGAGGATCCCGCCGCGGCGCTCGCGGGACGCGAGCAGCGGCAGCTGAAGCGCAAGCGCAGCACCCGCCGCCGCCGCGGCGAAGACGAGGAAACGTCGGCCTCGGCCCCCCGGCGTCTCACCCGTCTGCGGCGGAGCAGCAGCACGGCGGCCCCCAGGAAGAGCAACGTGGTCATCGAACTCCCCTGCACCGTCCGCAGCTTCTCCGAGGCCATCGGGGTCTCCGCGTCCCGCGTTCTCGCCAAGCTCCTCTCTCTGGGAGCGGGTGTAGGCGTGAACATCAACGCCCAGATCAACGCGGAGATGGCCGACCTCCTGGCGGTGGAGCTCGGCGTGGAGGTCGATTTCCGCAGTCCGCAGTCCGCCGAGAGCCGCCTCCTCAGCCAATGGGAGGAATCCGAGGAAGACCCGGCCCTAGTGCGCGCCCGGCCGCCGGTGATCACCTTCCTCGGGCACGTGGACCACGGCAAGACCTCGCTCCTGGACCGCATCCTCGGCCTGGACGTCGTCTCCGGCGAAAAGGGGGGCATCACCCAGCACATCCGCGCGTACCAGATCCACAAGGACGGCCGCCCCATCTCTTTCGTGGACACGCCGGGCCACGAGGCCTTCACCGAGATGCGTGCCCGAGGGGCCAACTGCACCGACATCGCCGTCCTCGTGGTCGCCGCCGAGGATGGCGTGATGCCGCAGACCGAAGAGGCCATCAGCCACGCCCGCGCCGCCGGCGTCCCCATCGTCGTGGCCCTCAACAAGATCGACCTGCCGGGGGCCAACCCGCAACGGGTCTTCGAGCAGCTCGCAGCCAACGATCTCCTTCCCACGGAATGGGGCGGCGACCTGGAAGTCGTCAAGACGAGCGCCATGACCGGCGAGGGGGTCGACGAGCTCCTCGAGACGCTCCTGACCGTCGCCGAACTGCAGGAGTACCAGGCGAACCCGGAGCGGCCCGCGATGGGGACCTGCCTGGAAGCCGCCCTCCACGAAGGCCACGGCGTCGTCGCCAAGCTGCTGGTCCAGACGGGGACGCTCCGCGTCGGCGACGCCATCGTCTGCGGCACCACCTTCGGCCGCGTCAAGGCGCTCTTCGACACGCTCCACGAGCATCGCCGCCTCGACGAGGCCGGCCCCTCGGTTCCCGTCAACCTCACGGGTCTGCACGAGACCCCGGCCGCCGGCGACCGCTTCCACGTCGTCGAGAACGTCACCCTGGCCCGCGAGGTCGCCGCGGAACGGGTCGCGCAGTCGCGCCAGGCCTCGCTGGGCCTCGCAGCCCGCCCGCACGTCACACTGGAGAACCTCTTCGAGCGGCTCGGCGAGAAGCAGGAGGTTCAGACCCTGAACATCATTCTCCGCGCCGACGTCCGCGGCTCCATCGAGGCGATCAACAAGGAGCTCCAGAAGCTGGAGCACCCCGAGGTGCAGATCCGCGTTCTCCAGGCCACGGTGGGCGGCATTACCGAGGCCGACGTCCACCTTGCCGACGCCTCGGATGCCGTGATCATCGGCTTCAACGTCGTCCCCGACGAAGGCGCCCGCACGCTGGCGGAGCAGCGCGGCGTACAGATCCGCCGCTACGAGATCATCTACCAGGTGACCGAAGACCTCAAGGCCGCCCTCGAAGGGATGCTCAAACCCGAGAAGCGGGAGGAGGATCTCGGGCGCGCCCTGGTCAAGCAGACGTTCCAGATCAGCCGCGTCGGGACGATCGCCGGCTGCCAGGTCCTCAACGGACACATCCTCCGCGACGCGCGGGTCCGCGTGATCCGCGAGAACCGCATCATCGGCGATTACCCCCTGGATTCGCTGCGCCGCGAGAAGGAAGATGCCCGCGAAGTCCGCGCCGGGCTGGAATGCGGCATGAAGCTGAAAGGGTTCAACGATCTCAAGGAAGGCGACATCCTCGAGGCCTACCGCATCGAGGAGGTCCGACGCACCTTCTGACGGCGTAGTCCCGGCCCGGCGGCCGGAAGATCGGCGTTCCCTCGTCCCCTCCAGGTGTCCACACCCCATGTCCTCCCGCCGTGTCCTCAAGGCCGCCGCCGCCGTTCGCGAAGTGGTGAGCATGGCCATCCTCACCGACCTCAAGGACCCTCGCGTCCGCGACGTGACGGTGACCTCCGTCGAGGTCTCCGGGGACCTCCGCCGCGCCAAGGTCCACGTCTCCGTCATGGGGGACGACTCCGCCCAGCAGTTGACGCTCAGCGGCCTGAGGGCCGCCGCCGGATTCCTTCAGTCGAAGCTCAACGAGCGCATCGAGACCCGTTACACGCCCCGGCTCGAGTTCGTTCTCGACCAGGGGGTGAAGAAATCCATCGCCGTGGCCGAGATTCTCAAGCGTGTTCTTCCCGAGGAGGATGCCCCCGCGGCGGACGAGGAGATCGCCGCGGAGGATGCCGATGTCGAGGCGACCGACGCCGACGAGACCGAGCCCGACAGCCGGGACAGCGGCGCTCGGCGGTCTCCGTCCGAGGAAGCCGGCGGCAGTGAGGAAGGGCTCCACGACCCCCAGCATCGCAGGTAGGCAATGACGGCTCCCAGTCGCACCGCCCAGTTCGCCAAGGTCCACAAGGTCCTGAAGCGGCACTACAAGCCGGTGATTCCCAACAGCGAGCGCCCCGTTCTCGAACACCTCCTCTTCGCCTGCTGCCTCGAAGACGCCCGCCCCGAGGCCGCCGAAGAGGCCTTTGCCTCGCTGGTCGAGTCGTTCTTCGACTTCAACGAGATTCGCGTCAGTTCGCTCCGCGAGCTGGCCGAGGTCCTCCACGGCCTCCCCGATCCCGTATCCGCCGCCACCCGCGTGAAACGCGTCCTCCAGCAGGTCTTCGAAGCCAGCTACTCGTTCGACCTCGAGGAGCTCCGCAAGAAGAACCTGGGAGCCGCCCTCGAGCAACTCTCCAAGCTGGAGGGAATCCCCCCCTTTGCCGTGGCCTACGTCGTGCAGTCGGCGCTGGGCGGCCATGCCATCCCCGTCAGCCGGGGCGGCATTCGGGCCCTGCAAGTCCTCGGGCTCGTCAGCGACGAGGACTTCGCGGCCCACGTCGTCCCCGGACTGGAAAGGGCGATCTCCAAGAGCAAGGGCCCCGAGTTCGCCTCCCTGCTCAACCAACTGGGCGCCGACCTCACGGCCAACCCCTTCGGCTCTTCGGTCCGCGAAGTCCTTCTCGAAA
>SKOZ01000070.1 GCA_007119795.1 Planctomycetales bacterium
AACGAGCGCACCCTGCCACGACGTGGCCCAATTCGATGAAGCGTCGGCCGACCAACTCGAGCGGGATCTTCTGGCGGCGCACCGCCGCCGGCCGAATTGGGATTATTGGGGGTACCTGGAAGAACACCTTACCGAAAACGAGCCCCTTTGGGGAAGCCTGAGCTATGAGCCGAGCGAAACGCCTGTTGAAGTGGACGGGGATCGTCCTGGGGGGGTTGGTGGCGGTCCTCTTGATCGCCAACGCGGTCTTCGTCTGGCGGACCGATACTGCGCTTGAGCGGCGGCTGGAGGCAATCCGCGCCGACGGCGAGCCGCTCATGCTGGCCGACCTGGCCCGCGATCCCGTCCCTCCCGAATTCAACGCCCACACCTACCTGCAGCGCGCCGCGGCGGGCATCGAGGGAATGGGAGAATTCTTGGATGAGGTCTTTCGGAGCGAGACTTACCAGCTCCGAGAGCCTACGGAGGCCGAGCTGGCGAGGATCCGCGCTGCCTTCACCGCCTATCCGCAGGTCCTCCCCCTTTTGCAGCAGGCGGCAGAGGCGCCCGATTACGATCCCGGCTACGACTACACTCAGCCCACGGATCGACTCATCGGGCAGATCATGGAGCGGCTCGGCGCGCGGCGCGCAGCAATCCGCGTGCTCGACGGCCACGCACTGCTATGCCTCGCGGAAGATCGGCACGACGAGGCCTTCGAGACCTCGCTGGCCATGCTTCGCCTCGCGCGTCACGTCGCGCGCGAACCGATGGTTGTGGGCAACCTGGTATCGCACGCGATTCGATCCATCGCTGTCGACAGCATGACGCGGGTGCTACGCGCGGCCCCCATTTCCGAGAATCGTCGCGCCATTCTCGAAGCCGACCTGGCGGCGTTCGACGACGTGGAAGTATTCCGCCATGCGCTCGTGACCGAGCGGGTCCTCGGCATCGAGAGTTATCGCCAGCTCCCCTCACGCAACGTCTGGCTATACCTGCGTGGCTATTGGAACTTGGATGTCGCATACTATCTCGATCTGCTGGAGGCGTCACTCGCCACCGCGGATCGAACGTACGCGGATGCGACGGCGGCGATGGAGGCGGTTTCCCGGCCAGTGGCGGGCGGATTGGTTCTTGTCCGCCTTTTCGAACCGGCACTCGACCCGGTTCGTCGCTTGGCCGCCCGCTCCACGGCGCTGACCCGCTGCCTGCGGGTGCTCAATGCCTTACAGGCGTTCGAGGAGGAGCATCCGGGCGCCGTGCCCGAGCTGGCCGATCTGGGCCTCCCCGCCGAAGCCATTACTGACCCCTTTACCGGCGAGCCGCTGCGGATGCGACGGCTGCCGGAGGGCTGGCTGATCTACTCCGTGGGGGAGAACCTTACGGACAACGGCGGCGCGGTGACGGCGCCCTCCGGCAAGCTGCCGCTGGACATCGGCTTGGGCCCCTGAATTACCCCTTCCGGGCGGTCATGTTGACGCCTTCGGTGGCGTCCCTTACGATCGGGATTACGGGGGGCATTGGTGGGTCCTTTTCTACCTGCCCTCTGGCCTGCCGCTGGTCGGCTCATCTCCCATACGAAGGAACCTCCGCCCATGCCGCTTTTCGAAGTGGAGACCGCTTCCCACATCATCATCACCTGGGCTAATGACGAACGGGCCGCCCGCGAACTCGTCGAGGACACCTACCCGGCGGAGGCCCCCGTACGGATCACGAAACGGCCCCGCGATACCTGGGTGATCTCGAAGGCCGCGCTGGGTATCACGGGGCTGACCGACCCCTGCGCCGTCGCCCGCGACTGCCTGTCCAAGGCTTCGGGCGACAAGGTTCAAGCCATCCGCCTGTATATGCAGCACACCGGAGCCGACCTCGACGGAGCGCGGAAAGTGATCGAATCGAACATGGTCATGGGCTGGTGACGGGTATTCCGGATCGCCGATCCCCCGCACGACCGATGAGCCGCCCGAAACGCCCTCGCCGCCATGCCCCTTCTCGAGTCCCCCCCGCCGGGGAACAGCCGTCGCCGGCTCTCCCGGGGCGGTTGGGAGGTGTGCGGACGGCGGTGGACCCCTCCTTGCGGCCCTGGATGCTGGCTGCGGCGGCCGCACTGCTGATTGCCCGTCCGCTCTTCCCCAGCGAATCGGCGTCGATGGGCGACGGGCTCGCCCTGGTCATGCTCTGGCTGGCGCTGGCGCTCTTCTGGCTGCTGGAGTCGTTTTGGCTGCTGCGGGCCGAGGGCGCGCGGCGGGCCGTGCTCCCCATCCGCTTCGGATGGGTGGACGCGGCGGTGCTGGCATTGGCCGCTTGGCATAGCCTGGCGGCCCTGGTGGCGATCACCCATACCGCCCCGCGACCGGCATGGAACATGCTCTGGCAGTGGGTGGGGATGGCCGTAGCCTTCCTCGTCTTGCGGCAGCTCCTGCGCAGCGAGCGCGAAGGGCGTGCCCTCGTGGCGACCATGATCGCCCTGGCACTCGGCCTTTCGGTCTACGGCTTCTACCAGACGGCGGTGGAATTGCCGGCCTCCCGCGCGTTGTACCGCAACGATCCCGATGCCGCCCTGAGGGCCGCCGGCGTATGGTACCCGCCGGACTCGCCGCAGCGGGAGCTCTTCGAATCGCGCCTGGCCAATACGGAGCCCCTGGCGACCTTCGCGCTGACGAACTCGCTGGCGGGCCTGCTGGCCCCGTGGCTCGTTGTGGCGGTGGGGATCGGCCTCTACGGATGGCCGCGAACGCGGGAAGGCGACAAGACCGCGCCCAGGGCCGATCCGCCCACGGGACTGCGGCGGCTGTGGAACGAGGTGTCGGCGCGCACCGGGCCCGTGGCGCTTGTGGCAGTGGTCATTGCCGTCTGCCTGGTGCTCACCAGGGGGCGGAGCGCCTTGGCGGCGACCTTCCTGGGGTTGGTTCTCCTGGGGTTCGACACGCGATTCGGCCGCCGTTACGGCCTGCGGTCCCTGCTGGCGGTGGCCGTCGTGGCGAGCCTGGTCGTCTCGGCAGCGGCAGCTGCGGGGACGCTGGACCGTGGGATGCTCCTCGGCGCCGGCCGCTCGCTCCTCTTCCGCCTCGAGTATTGGAGGGCGACGGCAGTCATGATTGCCGAACGCCCCCTTTTCGGCTGCGGGCCGGGTAATTTCCGCGATTTCTACACCGCACACAAGCTCCCCGAGGCCAGCGAGGAGGTGGCCGACCCGCACAATTTTCTCCTCGAAGTCTGGGCTACGGCGGGAACGCCCGCTGCCCTGGCCCTGGCGGCGGCCTTAGGGATCTTCTTTTACCTGTCGTTCTGCTGCCGGCAGAAGCGGACCGCCCAAGAGTCTACCGGCGGCGAGACGGCTCCGGGGTGGTCGGCAGCTCCGTGGCCGATCTACGCCGGTTGCGCCGCGGGATTCCTGCTCGCCCTACCCATCGGCCTGACGAGCCAGGCACCGCCGAACCTCGCTGCCACACTCATCGCCCTGCCGGCAAGCGGGCTGGGCTTGGCACTGCTGCACCCCTGGGTCGACCGCGGGCGGCTGCCGCCTCATTTGCCGGCGATTGCCGTGGCCGTCCTCCTGATCCACCTCACGGCGGCGGGGGGGATCGGCTATCCGGGCGTGGCAGGGACGCTCTGGCTCTTGATGGCCGTGGGCCTCACGGTGCCCGGATCCGATTCCCCGCAGGCAGCGACCGAAAGCGATGCTGGGCAGGCTTGCCATGCCTCGACGCGGCTGGGGCGAAGGGGCGTAGGGGCTCTCGCCCTCGTTGCAGGAGGCCTGACGGTGGCGTGCTACGTGACGGCCTACGCCCCGGTGACGCGGAGCCGAGCGGTTCTGGGTGAGGCCCTGGTGGCCCAGGACCCCCGACGGGTCGAGGCGCTCCTGGAGGCGGCCGCCGCCGCCGATCCGCTTGCGGCAGACCCCTGGTCGTACCTGGCAGCCTGGCACTTCCAACGCTGGAGCGAAGCCCCTTCGGCGGAGCACCTTGCCGGCTTTGAAGCGGCGAGCCGGAAGGTGTTGGATCTGCTTCCCCACAACAGCGGGGCCTGGGAGCTCCATGGGACCCGGCTCCTCGCAGTTTACCAACACAGCGGGGATGGCTCGCGCGCCGAAGAAGCCGTGGGCAGTCTCCATCGCGCCGTCGAGCTCTACCCGAACAGTGCCACCACGCGCGGCAAACTGGCCGTGGCCCTGAAAGTGTCGGGCGATAGAGATGCTGCACGCCGAGAGGCCGACCGGGCCCTCCGCCTCGACCGACTGACCCCGCATCCCGACAAGAAGCTGCCCGCCGAACTCCGGCAGCGGCTCGAGCGTATTACCGGCTGACCCGGACTCTGGTTTGTCGCTGAATGGGCACATCCGGCAGGGACCGGCCGACCGCTTTGCCGACTGGGGAGAATAGCCCATAATAGGGAGGGCGCGCTGGGCGGCCGGGAGGGGGCCGCTGAAGCTCGCGGGCCGAAGAGCATCCCATCCGGTCGGTATCCTTGTCAACAACGCGACTGGGTCGCGAGTCGGCCCGGTGCGCTTCACCGGACCAATCACTCTTGGCGTTCCAAGGTTGCGATGATGAAGACCTGGCAAATCGTAGGCTCGACGGTTGCCCTGGGGCTGGTGGTCGGTATCGGCATCGGCTACTACCAGACCCGTAGCGACAACGGCGACGACCTGCTCGCCGGTGGCAGCGGCACCGCAGAGCGCAGAGCAGCCGAACCGGCTGCGATCCCGGCCACGGGCGCGCGGCCGCGCGTGGAGGTGGACGAACCGATCCACGAGTTCGGTGTGATGGACAGCCGGGCGGAGGGGAGTCATGAATTCACCATCCGCAACACGGGCGACGCACCCCTTGAGTTGAGGGTCCTCTCCACGACGTGCGCCTGCACGATCGGCGAACTGAAGGAAAAGACCGTACCCCCCGGCAGCTCGACGACGGCTCGGCTCGACTGGCACGCCGACAGCGAGTTCGGCCCCTACGAAGAGACGGCGATGCTGGAGACCAACGATCCGGAAACCCCACGTGTGGTCCTCACCGTGAAGGGGGAATTCCGCGCCGCCCTCCAACCCGAGCCTCCCGAAATCACCTTCAGCCGCATCGCCGCCGGGGAGCCGGCATCCGCGACGGTACACCTCTATCGCTTTCTCCCGGAAGAGGTGGAGATCGTCGACGTCGGTTTCCACAACCCGCCGACCGCCGACCGCTTTCAAGTGGACATCGAGCCCATGCCGGCCGAACAGGTCGCGGAAAAGGACGACGCCTTCGGGGGGTATCTCGTCCACGTCACCGTAAAACCCGGGTTGCCTTTAGGGGCGTTTCAGCAGAGAATCCGCCTGCATACTTCGTTGGAAGGCAAACGGGAGCTGGTGATCCCCGTCAGGGGAATGGTGGCCAGCGACATATCTGTCTTCGGGCGAGATTGGAACGCCGAGTTGAGCGTTTTAAGGATGGGAATGGTCAACGCGGCACAAGGGGGGCGCCGCACGCTCAACCTCGTTGTCAGCGGTCCCCTGCACGACGCGGTCACCTTCGGCGTGAAGGAAGTCGACCCGGGATTCTTGACCGTATCGTTCGGCGAACCGAGGCGGTTGGGAGACCGCGCTACGCAGATTCCGGTGACGATCGAGGTGCCCAAGGGAGCGGCCCCGCTCAGCCGGCTGGGCACCGAGGTGGCCCCCTTGGGGCAGGTATTGCTGGAGACGAACCACCCCGACGCCAAGGAAGTGGTGATCCGCGTCCAGTTCGCCGTCGAGGGTTGAGGGCGCCCGAGAACCGGAGCGGTGCGCGCGGGCCGAGGGGTGTACCCCACGCATGAAAGACGAATCAATGGCGGCGGCTCTGCGAGCCGGCCCCGCCGTTGTCCAACCCCCAATGGAATCGGGCCGATGGGTAAATTGGTCTCGTCGCTGGCGATCTTCACGTTCGCGGCGGCTGCGGGTATCGCCTTGCTCGCGATGGGCTGCAGCCCGGACGGTGGAGCCGATCCACCGGTTGCCAATCCCGAGGGCTTTGCCGCGCCCCGGGTTCCGCCGGTCCCCAGCCCAGCTCCGCTTCCTCAGCTACCCGAAGCGCCGCCCGCAGCACCCCAGGGGACACTGCTTCCCACCCCGGCCATCGAGCCGGGGGGCGAGGATCGGGCGGCTGAGGACGCAGCGGAGGCATTCGAGGCGCCGCCGGTGGAAAGGCCCTCCGCGCTCGAGTACGGCGAGCCGTCCGACCCCGCACTGCCGCGGGCGAATCCTCTAAGACCGGAGCTCCCGCCCCAGCCGCTTCGGGATACTGAGGGTTTCCGCCCGGAGGCCGAACCTCCGGCGGACGAGGAGGCCCGCGACGACGCCCCCCCCTACGAAGACGTGGGGAAGGGAGGCGTCGCCTTCGGAAAGCGGGGACATCCTCCCTTCGATCCCATCAAGGAGAACGGACCGATCTTCGTCGATTGGCCCGATCCGCAGGCGGCCCTGGTGATCACCGGCCGCCAGGACGGCTACCTCGAGCCCTGCGGCTGTGCGGGCCTCGACCGCATGCAGGGTGGCCTCGGCCGCCGGCAAACGATGATCGCCATGCTCCGCGAGGAGTTCGGCTGGCCGGTGGCCGCGGTGGACGTGGGCGGGCTGGTCAAGGGTTTCGGCCGGCAGGCGGAAATGAAGCTCCACCTCACGCTGGAGGCCATGCGGCGGATGCGCTACGACGCCGTGGCCTTCGGCCTGAGCGACTTGAGGTTCCCCGCCGCCGAGCTCCTCTCCGTGGCCCTGGGCGTGGACGGTGAACCGGGTCCCTTTGTCTCCGCCAATGCAGCGCTCTTCGATTTCGACGCCGAGTTGACCGATCGCGTCCGCATCGTGGAGTCCGGCGGGCTCCGCTTCGGGATCACCTCGGTTTTTGGCGAGGAATACCAGGCCGATCTCCGCAACGAGGAGGTCGTCCTGCGCGACCCGGCCGCGGCCCTCGAAGAGGTCGTTCCCACAATCGAGGCGGAGGCCGACGTCCTCGTCCTCCTCGCCCATGCCACGGTCGAGGAGTCGATGGCCCTGGCGCGCCGCTTCCCGCAATTCGGCGTGGTGGTCACATCCGACGGCCCCGGGACGCCGCCCGGCGAGCCGCGGAAGATCGACGGCACCGAGAGCCTCCTCGTCCAGGTGGGCGACAAGGGGATGAACGTGATCGTGCTGGGGTTCTATGACGACCCGGTCCACCCCGTCCGGTACCAGCGGGTGCCGCTCGACTCGCGGTTCGCCGGTTCCCGCGACGCCCACCTGCTGATGAGTGCCTACCAGGATCAGCTCCGCGAACTGGGGTTGGAGGGGCTGGGGCTGGGCCGTCCGGCTCCCCATCCCCAGCGGGAGACCCACGGCGAGTTCGTCGGCTCGCAACGGTGCGAGTCTTGCCACGACATCTCCTACGACATCTGGAGGAGGACGCCGCACGCCAAGGCGTGGGAGACGCTCGTCGAGCTCGATCCCCAGCGGACGCACGATCCCGAGTGCATCAGTTGCCACGTTATGGGTTGGCACCCGACGCAATACTTCCCCTACGAAGGCGGCTTCTGGAGCGAGGAGCAGACGCCCCACCTCGTCGGCGTGGGCTGCGAGGCGTGCCACGGCCCGGGCGGCAACCACGTGGCCGCCGAGATGGGCAGCGATGCCGCCCTCCAGGAGAAATACCGCAGCCTGATGGTAATCACGAAGGAGGACTCGCGCGAACACCAATGCACCTCGTGCCACGATCTGGACAACAGTCCGGACTTCGATTTCGACACCTACTGGCCCCACGTCGAGCACTACGAGTATTAGCTTTCTCGTGAATGCCAGTCATCGCTCGCCGAAGAAGAAGCCGCGGCAGGTCGCCAAGATCGACGCCCACCGCTGCACGGGATGCGGCGCGTGTGTCGAGGTCTGCCCGGTGGATTGCATCGCCTACCGCCGCGAGGCCTCCGGGCCGCACGTGCGGCGGTGGTGTGAGATCGACGGCGATCGCTGCACCGGCTGCGCGCTCTGCATCCGCCTCCCCGCCCGCCGGCCCGACGGCTACCGGCTGCAGATCTGCCCCTGGGGAGCCGTCCACCTGACCGGTCCGCGCCGGCCACGGCACTGACGGGCGGCGGCGGACGGGGCGGCGGCCATGCGCCGCGGCGGTCCAAGCCCGGCTTGCTCGGGCCGGGCAATCGGCGATACCGACGAGCGGATATCCCGAGCTCATGGCGATTCGCCGGAAGGAGTGGGATTGACGGGCGCGTTCTGCGGCAAACCTTTTCCTGCGAAACGGCTCGGCGACCTTCCGGTGGGACCATTCGTCCGGGGGAAGCCCTGCAACGCAACGGCGGCGCGTCGAGGATCCGTTGCCAACGGTTGACGCGCCCGGTCGTTCCCTATTCGTCACCCCTGCCCGGGAGGCAAGCCATGAACCCATCCCAACGAGTCTCTCGGCGGCTATTCTTCGGAGGCGTCGCCGATCTGGCGGCCGCTGGGGCAGCCGTGCCTTACGCGATTTCCTCCGGCGCGTTCGCCGTCGACCTTTCCGGGACGGAAGCCCAGGACGAGCGGGAGATCTGCCTGCTGAGCGAGCGGATGCCAGGACTCGACGAGACGTACGTGGCAATGCTCGCTGACCGTTTGCGAAGCGCGGCCGTTCCCGTGAGGACGATCACGGCTGAGGAGCTCGCCAGCCGCGCGGTGCTCGCACCCGATCGTGTGAAGACGGTGGTCCTCACGAACGGCACCTGCTTGCCGGCCGCCGCCTTCGAGAATCTCATGGCTTTTCTCCGGGGCGGCGGCAACCTGCTGGCCATGGGGGGGAGGGCGTTCCGTCAGCCGGTCGTGCGCTGCGGCGATGACTGGCAGACACCTGCGGAATCTGCCGAGGCTGGGAAACGCCTGGTGTTTCGCGAGGCCTTCGACGATTATGCCGTTTACGACCTCAGCGAGGTGACGTGCGTTCGCACCCATGCGGCGCAGGACTGGCTGGATACCGGACTGTGTTGGGACGGCCCGGTCGCCGGGGTTTCCGCTGTGGGGTTCGCCTCGCCGCACGAATCGACCTTTGTGCCGCTGCTCGCCGCCGAAGACGAGCACGGGCGGGTGCGCGGGTGGGCGGCGAGCATGCTCCTCCACCACGCCGGGCAATACGCCGAATCGCAATGGGGGCTCTTCGGCGTTGAAGATGCCGCCTTTTACCGCGATGAGCAGGTGCTCGATCTCCTGGTCCGGATCCTGCAGGGCTTTCACTCCGGCGCGTGGCTGAAACGCGCGCGGCGGGAGGATTCCGCCACCGCGGTGACCGGGCTGGAGCTGACGGCGCCGAAACCGCCGCCTCTCGCCATCCGGGACGGGCACTTCGTCTATCCCGATGGCCGCCGGTTCTTCATGATCGGCGTGAACATGTTCAACTCCTTCGACACGTTCTACGGGGGAGGCGTGCAGTGGGACGTGCGACGGCTCCAGCACGACTTCGCCCGCATGGAGCGGGCCGGCATCAACGCCGTCCGCATCCACGATTTCGGGCGGTTCGCCGTCGCCCGCGAGCCCCATCGGCTGGAGACCTTCCTGGAGCTCTGCCGGCGGCACGGCATCTACGTGCTCGCCGCCATCAACGTAGGAAGGCACGGGTATCTGCGCGACGGCAAGACCGCTATGCAGGCGGAAGCAAGGCGCATGGCCCGGCTGCTGAAAGACGAACCGGCGCTGCTCGGCTACGACCTGCAGAACGAGCCGTATTGGTGGGAGATCGCTCAGGCGCCTTTCCGGGGAACCGCGCTGGGCGAGCATTTCCCCGTTCCCGGCGGCGCCTGGGACGAATACATCCGCTCCCTGGAGGTGAGCGAGGCCGATTGGACGACGACCTTTCCCGGCTTGGAGGGCCCCTTGCCCCTGCCCGCGGATCCCCGCCTGCGCCGGGCTTACGAGAACGTCAACGCCATCATGGGCACCTGGATCGGCTGGCTGGTCGAAGCCATCCGCGCCGAAGATGCCGCCCATCCGATCACCGTAGGCTACAACACCATCCTCGGCTGTCTGCCCGCCAACGCGCCCCTGGAGTTCGTCTCCCACCACGTCTACGAGCACCCTCGGGATTTGGAGCACGTCCGCCACAACCTCACCACCTTCGACCGGCTTGGGGACATCTGGTCCGACCGTCCCATCACCCTGGGCGAATTCGGTTACTCCAGCGGCGACCTCCTCGAAGGCGAGCATCTCGACGTCTACACCCAAGCCGTGGGCGAGATCGTCCACTGGCTCTATGCCCTCGCACAGGGCTACGACGGTGCCATGAAATGGCAGCTTTGCGATGCCACCCCGGCCTACCAGTGGCGGTTCGCGACCTGGCACCGCGACAACCCTGAGGCGGAGCGGCTGCGCGAACGGCGCTTCGGCATGTTCTGGCCGGACGGCACGCTGGAGGGCCGCCCCAAGCCGATCGCCTATGCGACCCGCTTCCTCCGCGACTGCGTCGACGAGGGACTGATCGGTGGCGATCTCGAACTCAGGCGCTGTGCCAACCCGATCGGAACCGGTTACGTCTTCCGCGGCGAGAAGGTCCTCTTCGTGGGCGGCAGCGAATACTGCTCTTCCGAAATGCGCGTGGAATCGCGCCATTCGTTCAACGTGATGCTGCGCTGGGATGACCGGTCGATGACGATCCTCTCCACCGCGGACGCCACGGTGACCCTCGATCCCGAAGACATCACCCCGGGGAAACGGCTCGGTACCGCCGGGCGCGATGCTCGCCGGGCCCTCGAGGACGCCGGTGCGGGTCGGGTCCGGCTGCCGTTGCGCGAAGGAGTGCCGGTGACCCTTGCCTTGGCCGACGCCGAGAAGATCGGCTGCGCGCCGCACGCATCGTGACGTTGCCGCGTTCGAGGAGGAGGCTGCGAGGCCCTGGATCCCATCGGTGGTAAAGTCGGGACGCCGTTCGCGCACCCTCAACGGCCGGGAACGGTTGCCCGGCGGCGACCGTCGTGCTACAACCGGCGGCATTCCGGAGGGAGGCTGGGACCCGGTTTCAGACCCGTTGACGGAGTTACCCCATGTTGGAAGAGAACAAAGCGCTCGTGCGTCGGTACTACGAACAGGTCATGGGGGACCTTTCCGAGATCGACGAGATCGTCACGGACGACTTCGTCGATCACCATTTCCCGCCCGATACCCCACCGGGACCGGCCGGGGTGCGCCAGTTCTTCGAGGGTTTTGCCCGCTCGGTCTTCAGCGACATGCGGATCGAGATCGAGCGGATGGTCGCCGAGGGCGACCTGGTCGACTGCCACTTCATCCTCGTCGCCCGGCATACGGGGGAGATGGCGGGCATCGAACCGAAGGGCAATGCCATTCGCCTGCCCGCGATCAGCACCTTCCGCATCGCCGACGGCAAGCTGACCGAGGCCTGGGAAATCTTCGACAGCGGGACGCTCCTCGGCCAGATGCGCGGGGACGCGTGACGGTCTGCCGCTCGACCGGTCCCGGCGCTATTCGGGAAGATGGCGGCCGAGTGACAAGTCCCTGCTGCAGATTCCCTTGGGCCCTCCTTAATTGTGGTGCGCATGGACCACGGGAGATGGGTGCGGCCTCCGTATACCCCTCGCGGAGCCGGACACCCAAAGCTCTTCCCCCCAATCGCCCCAATCTCACCAAGACCTCGATATTCTCTTCATTCCTTCGCTGTCGCTCTCTCTAGAGACGGCCCCGCCAGGGGCCGATTGAGGCCGGTTCCATCGTGATTGGCTGCCCGCACCGTCACGATACCGAAGCGCCGTGCCCGTCAATTCTTGGGTTACCCATACTTGTCATACGTCGCAGACTGCTCATGCTGCGCCGATTTTCGGAGCTGCGAAATCAGACAGGTCGGTCGAATCGAAAAAGATCGCTAAACCGACACGGTCGTTTCATCCGATACGGCAACGGGTTTTCCGTCCAGACAGCAACAAGTCTTCGGGTGACATCATGCGGCGCACAGTGCTCGGCGGCATCCTCGCGGCGGTAATGGCATTCGGGCCGATCGCGGCAGCCAGCGCGCAGCCACCGGCCGGTCCACGGACGCTGGTCGATCGGATCGACGGCTTTCTCGGCGACCTCTTCCAAAGGCGAGAGGCAGGAGAGGAACCCGAAATCCCAGCTCCGCCCCCCGTTACCCCCGGAACAGCCACTGCCCGGGCAGGCTCGAACATCTCCACGCGGGGGCCGGCAGGATCCGCGGAACCAGGGGGCCGAAGGGAGCCGTTGCCGACCAGTGCAGTCCCTCGGGCCAACACTCCCCTGGGCGTTCCTGTCCAGGGCAACTTTGCCCGCCAGAGGCACTTCCCGGAGGTTCCCACGGCATCGGCCAATCGCCGCGAATCGCTTCGCTCACCCCTCGATATGGCGCAAGCGACGCGCGCCGATTCCCCGGCAGGGGGGCATGGGGACGCTTCATCCACGCAGATTGCCGCGGCATCGGATCAGGCCCCGTCGCAGACGCTGGCGGCGCCTCGCAGTGAGGGGCACGTACCGCTCCATCGACGGCTCTCCGCCGTGCGGCATCCGGACCTCGGTTCGGCGAGCCCCCCTGGGGCCCCCGGTGCCGCGGGCGGCCGGACCGACCGTCCCCGGGGTGCTGCCGCGCTTCGCGACGAGGACCTGCTCGACCGCACCGCGGTGGAGGTCTACGCGTCCGACGTGACCGAGGCGATGCAGATTGAGGAGCCCGAGCTCCCCACCTACCAGACCGCTTCACGACCCGCGCTGGCTCCGTCGCGCCCTGCAGCCGCGGACCCGCCGGTCCCATCCGGCGACACGGCTCCCTCGGCGCCGACTCTTGCCCCGGCTCCAACTTCGGTGGAGCGGTCGCAGCGAGAGGCGAACGAGGTCACACCGACCCTCGCCGCATCGGGCGGCCGGGCGCCGCGCCCCGCCGTAGAGACCGCGCCGGCCGACCGTCGACCCGCCGTGGCCAACGACGACCGTTTGCTGGTCACGCGAGAGGGTCCGATCCTCAACGTCAAGACCCTCGGTCCCGCACGGATCGCCGTTGGCAAGGAATCGGCGTACGAGGTGGTGATGGAAAATACCGGAACCGTAGCGGCCGACGAGGTCGTCGTGCAGATAGCCCTCCCCGAGTGGGCCGAAGTCTTGGCCGCCGAGGCCACGGCGGGGGCCACGCAGACTGCCGAGGACGAAACGGGAACCTTCGTCTGGCGTATCGGCCGTCTGGACGCCGCTGCACGGCAGCGCCTCGTGCTGCGGATCGTCCCCCGGCAAAGCCGTGCCATCGACTTGGCCGTCCGTTGGAACTACACCCCCGTCGCCGTGCAGGCGGTCATCGAGGTCCACGAACCGCGGCTCGAAATGCATCTCACCGGGCCGGAAGAAGTCGAGTACGGCGAGAAGCAGCTCTTCCGCCTGGAACTGCGCAACACCGGTACCGGCGAGGCGGAGGACGTGGTCCTCACGCTGATGCCCATCGCCCCAGGCCAGCAGCCGGTGACCCATCCATTGAAGACCCTCGATCCGGGTGATAAAGAGACCGTCGATCTCGAGCTCGTACCCCGGCAGGGCGGCGAGCTGGCCATCGAAGTCCTCGCCCGATGCGAATCGGGCAACGAGGTGCGGTTGGCCGAGCGGGTACGGGTCCGCCGTCCCGAGCTGCACGTCGAGGCGGAAGGTCCGGCCCTCCAGTTCCTGGGCACGCTGGCCACGTACCGCGTGGTGGTTGCCAATGAGGGCGACGCCGCGGCGCGCGACCTGGTGGTCACGGCCCACATCCCCGAATCGGCCCGCTTCATGCTCTGCGACGATGAGGGGCAGACCGACGCCGAAGAGACCCGCGTCACCTGGAGCGTCGACGTCCTGGAGCCCGGCGAAGAGCGCGTCTATTCCGTCCAATGCCAGTTAGTGGCCGCGGGGACCAACCGTCTCGAGGTCTTCGCCGCCGCCGCCCACGATCTGGCTGCCGAGGCGGTGGCCGCCACCCGCGTCGAGACCATTGCCGACCTGGCCCTCGAGGTGAGCGACCCGCCCGGTCCCATCCCCGTCGGCGAGCCGGCAACCTACCGCGTCCGCATTCGCAACCGGGGGAGCGAAACGGCGCGGAACGTGGAAATCATCGGCTACTTCTCACACGGCATCGAGCCGGTCTCCGTCGAGGGCCTCCCCTACCGCCTCAGCCCCGGCCAGGTGGTTTTCGAGGCCATCGAGCGAATCGCTCCGGGTGAGGAGATCCTCCTCTCCATCACCGCCGAGGCCGAGGCGGCAGGCAATCACATCTACCGAACCGAGGTCCACTGCCGCCCTGTCGGGATCCGCCTGGTGAGCGAGGAGACCACTCACTTCTACGACGGCTCCCTGGCCGACCGCCGCGGCGATGCGCCGCAGCCGCGGACCGCCGCCAGCCCGGGCGGCGCCGGCAGCCGTTGACCCTCCCGCCAAGGGCAAAGTCGGCGGCTTTCGCCGGGGGCGGCTTGCCGCTTGACGGTGGCAGGCGGCGGGCCGCGGACTTACCATGGACGGTCGGAACGTGGAACCCGATCCCCCCGACCCCCGTGGAGAGACCGATGCCCGCCAACCGAATGCAGCACGTTGTCCTGATTACCTTCACGGCCCTGGCCGTCGCGGCCGGTCCGGCCGCCCGCGGTGACGACGACGGCCGTATCCGCCCTTGGGAACAGGACCGCCGATATTGGCAGTACCAGGGCGAGCCCGTCCTGCTCCTCGGCGGCAGCGACCAGGACAACCTCTTCAACCACCCGGACATCCCGCCGGACGGCCTCGAAGCGCACCTCGACCTGCTCGTCTCCGTGGGGGGCAACTACGTCCGCAACACGATGTCCAGCCGCGATGAGGGCAACCTCTGGCCGCACCACCGCGACGGCGGCACGGGCCTCTACGACCTCGACCGCTTCAGCGATGCCTACTGGCAGCGGTTCCGCGATTTCCTCGAGATGACCCGCGATCGGGACATCATCGTGCAGATCGAGGTCTTCGACCGCTTCGACTACGCCCGCGACCCCTGGGACGCAAACCCCTTCAACCCCAAGAACAACGTCAACTACACCGCGGAGGAGATCGGCCTGCCCGAGGAGATCCGCACCCATCCCGGCCAGCGGGAGAACCCCTTCTTCCGGAGCCTTCCCGAGCTGGAGGACAACGCCCGGCTTCTCGCCTGGCAGGAGGCGCTGGTCGGCCAGATGCTCTCCGTCGCGCTCGACTACGACCATGTCCTCTACTGTATCAGCAACGAGACGAACGACACCGAGGAGTGGAGCCGCCACTGGGCGAGGTTCATTCGCGCCAAGGCCGAGGAGGCGGGGCGGGGAGTCGAAGTGACCGAGATGTGGGACCCTTGGGACCTCAACCACCCCATGCACCGACGCACCTTCGACCACCCCGACCTCTACTCGTTCGTCGATACTTCGCAGAACAACCACCAGGTGGGCCAGACCCACTGGGACAACATGCAGGCCGCCCGCCGGATCATCGCCGATCCGCCGCGGCCGATGAACAACGTGAAGATCTACGGGGGCACGCCCCACGGCGGCGGCCTCCTGGAGGGGACGCACAAGATGTGGCACAACGTCCTCGGCGGCCTGGCCAGTTCGCGGTTCCACCGCCCCGCCTCGGGGGCGGGCCTAAGCGAGCTGGCGCAGACGCATCTTACGAGCGTGCGGATGCTCCTCGAGGAGTTCGACGTCTTCGCCGCCGAGCCGGACAACGCGCTCCTCTCCGGCCGGGAGGAGAACGAGGCCTACTGCGCCGCCGATCCCGGCAAGCAGTACGCCGTCTACTTTCCCGACGGCGGCTCCGTCCTGCTCGACCTCTCCGCCGGTGAAGGCCCCTTCCGCGCCCGCTGGCTCGACGTCCTCGAAAACCGCTGGGCGGAGGAAGCGACGGTGCAAGGCGGGGAACCCGCCCGTCTGGCGGCCCCCAGCGAAGGCCAGTGGGTCGTCCTCGTCGAGCCGGAGCGGTAACCGCTTTGGGCCCGGTTCACCGTGCGTCCATCGCCGCCGGCGCCAAATCGAGGGGGCAAGCAGGCTCGTGGATTCAGCGAGCGTCGCGAGTGTGGTCGTGCGGTCGCAGCATCTCGCGGAGGAATGCGAAGGACTCCTCCGCATGGATCACGTGCCCGCCGTCGAACCATTCGATGGCAGTCCGCCGGGGGATGCCGAGCTTCGTATAGAGGCGGCGGACAGGGGCGTACTCGAAGGCCACCCATTCGTCGGATGCCACCCGGTCGTCGTGCCCCCGTTCGACCATGAAGGCCCGCGGCGCGATCATGGCGGCCATCTCGGCGTAGTTGAAGGTGTGGGCCAGGTTGAACTCCATGATCTCGTATTCCCCGGTGAACATGTAGCTGCTGAAGTTCTGCGCGGCCGCCGCGGCGCCCACCACGGCGTCCGGTGCGGTGACCTTTCGGACCCACTCGTTGTAGTCGGCCGAACAGATCGAGACCGCGTAGCCCTCGAGCATGGCGGGGACCCGCATGGCGGTCTTGCCGCCGTAGGAAAGCCCGTAAAAGGCGATCCGCTGCGGATCGACGAACGGCTGCTCGCCGAGCCAGGCGAGGAGCTGCTGGTTCTGGGCGACGATCGTCGAGTAGATCGAGGCCTCGATCGGGTTGGCGATCCGTTGGAGGACCAGGAACGGCTCGGCCCCCCGTGCCCGGTTCGGCTGGTACGAGGTGAAGACGACGAAGCCCTCTTCGGCCAGCCGCGCGGCATAGGCACCGTAGGTTCGGCTCTCCGGGTCGATGGTCACCTCTGGAACGCCGCTGATCCCATGCTGGCAGACGACCACCGGGCGGCGTTCCCCCGCCTCAATGCCGTTCGGTAGCAGCAGATAGCCCCAGGCGACCACCCCCGGCCAGACGTCGAGGACGACGAGGTAGCCGGTCCAGGCTTCTTCCTCGATGACCCGCCGCGTGCGTGGCCGGGGCTCTTCCGGGGGCGGCAGCCGTCCGATGACCTCGTCCCAGAACCGCGCGCGGAAGGGACGGACGGCCTCGTCCCAGGCCTGGGGCGGTGTTCGGCCCGCCGCCCGGAGCGCCTCGGCCTCCGCCTCCACCGGCTTCCAGAAGTACTCGGCCCGCGCAAAGGCCGACTCGCGGATGAGGCGCTGGACGTGCGTCTCCATCTGCCGCACCTGCTGTTCCTGGCGGCGGGCGACCTCGGGCAGGGGCACGGCGGGCTCGATGACCTCGCCCGCTTCCTCCCACGCCGCCGCCTCGATGCCCAGCCCTTCCATCAGCGCCGTCAGGGCCGCCACCGAGCCGGGGCCCACCGGACGGTCGTCCCCGTTCTCGATCAACCGCACGGCACCGGCCAGCTCGTCGCCGACCAGCTCCCTCAGCCGCGTCAGCTCCCCGCGGATCGACTCCGCGGGAATCTCGGCGATCTCCCCCGGCGCCGCACCCGAGCGGCCGGGCCGGGGAGGCGGCGGACCATCGATGCGCGGCGGCAGGCTCGCTTCCAGGACCAGGGACCGCGGCACGACCAGCGAGGCGATCTCGGCATCGCCGAACTCCCGCAGCAGCCCCCAGACGTTGCGGTAGATGGGCTCCTGCCAAAGGCCCTCGCGGGGGCCGAAGTATCCGCTCACCAGGCAGGCGTCGATGCGGGTGTCAACGGCAGCCGCATAGAAGGCCACCAGCGCCCCTTCTCCGTAACCGGCCACGGCGACCGATAATGGCTCTCCATTACCATCGGCGTTTTCGGCGGCAAACCAGTCCACCGCAGCGAGCACCTTCTGCACCTCGTAGCCGATGACGTGACGGCCCGCCTGGTAGGCCTGGCGGTGGATCCACTCGCGGTGTGGCTGGTTCGTGAAGCGGCCGACGAGCTCGTTCCCCGAAAAGGTGTCGTCCCGATCGACGAGAACGGGGATCAACACCTGGCAGCCCTGCTCGGCCAGGAGGCGAGCCCAGGGGACGGCGTCGGTCACGGCGGGAGCCAGCCCGGCGAGCGACTCGGGGGTCTGGTCTGCATCGGGAAGGGCCACAATCCGCGCCCGGGGCCGGCTCTGCGGCTCGAGGAGCAACCCTTCCCCGTGAACCTCGCCTACCGCCGGCCATCGCACGGCATAGACGCAGAAGCGTTCCGTCTCGGCCAGGCGCGCGGGTCGCGAGGTCGTCTCCAACATCTCCAAGGCCTCGACCGGCTCGCGGGGATCGACAACGCCGAGGATCCGCCGAAGGCGTTCGCGGTTCGCCGCCACCGACTCGCCGTAGGCCGCCGGCGAGGCGAGGTCGCGGGCCCAGAAGGCGGCCCGGCCCTCGACCGAGCGCTCCGTCTCGGCGAGGAGGAAGCGGCGCAGCCCCACGAGCGTCCGCTCCGCCAGGTCCTCTTCGCCCCTGTAGACCTCGGTGCCCGGCAGTGGCGGTGCGGCCCGCCCCGGTGCTGCGGCTGCCAGGATCATCACGACGACCACCGCCGCGGCAGCAGCCTTCCCGGAAAGCCGCCCGCCCTGCCGCACTACCGGCGCGAAAAGCCCCTCGTCTGCGGTCCCAGCGATTCGATCGAGCAATGCATTCATCGGCAACTCCTCTCCGTTTCCTCCCTTTCCTCATGTTCGAAAAAAGGGGCCAAGGAAGATCGAATACCAGGAAAGGGAGGAGAGATCGTCCGTCCCCGCTCCTGTTCTTCTTCAGGAATGACCTCCTCCTGTCATTCTCAGGAGGGTTCACGGCGTAGGGTGGCACGACGCCGCCCGGCCCTGACTCTGCAAGGGACCCAGGGCGTCCGGCTTACTTTCCCGCCAGTTCCTGGGCGTTCTGCGTGAGCGTCGTGCCCTCATGCAGCAGCGTTCCGCCCGGCGTGCCGTCGGCGGCCAGCGCGACGGCGAAGATGCGGGCGTCGCTGCGGAAGCCCTCCAGGTCGATCGGACCCTGCGCATGCGGCAGGGCGAACCCCACTACCGTACGCCGCCCATCCGGGAAGTTCAACTCCACGCCCCGGGCCGAATCACTGACCAGGTGCCGGGTGCTCGGTAGAGCATCCTCTTCTCCGGCACGGGCGGGCAGCAGGACGGTCAGGAACTCTGCCTCCGCCCGCGCCTCGGGGTAGGCGGCCGTGGTGTGCCACAGGTTCTCATACACACGGTCGGGCGGCCAGGCGGGGTGCGGATCGAACTGGTCGGTCTGG
>SKOZ01000010.1 GCA_007119795.1 Planctomycetales bacterium
CGCGCGGACGATGGCCAGATCGTCGGGCGTGCCGAGCTTGATCTTGTAGACCGGCCACCCGGGGAACTCCGCCATCTTGCGGAGCATGACCTCGGTCGTGTCGATGCCGATCGTGTAGTCGGTCGGCGGGCAGGTATCGAGGGAGAGGCCCAGGAGCTTCCAGACCGGCTGGCGGCGGAGCTTGCCCCACAGGTCGTAGGCCGCCATGTCGAGCGCGGCAAGGGGGAACGGCTCGGTGCCGAGTTCGCTGCGGATCGCCTCCCAAAAGGGGATGGGCTCGTCGAGGCGCCACGACTCGACCAGCGGCCGGACCCGCTCCAAGGCAGCCGCGGCCCCCTGGACCGTGGCGCCGTAGAAGGGGCAGTGGATGGCCTCGCCATACCCCCGGCACCCCTCCTGGGCAAGCTCGACGACCACCGTCTGCTGCACGGTGGTCGACCCCCGGGAGATCGTGAAGGGGTGCCGGCAGGGGAGGTCGAAACGCTTGTAGTTCAGCTTCACTTGCCCAGCTCCCGCTTCAGGGTCAGCACGGCGTCGACCAGGGCATCGGGGCCGTGACGGATGACGTCGCAGGCGGGCAGGCCGAACTCCGCGGCGACACGCTGCCGCTCGGCGTCGACCTCGGCGTCGCCGTAGGCGTGGCCGTTGATGGCGATGCCGATCACGCGGGAGGGGTGGATCAGATTGGCTGCCGCTTCGCAGAAGTCCTTGACTGCGGCGAGCGGCGGCAGGGGGAAGCCCTCCATGCCCTGGACCGTCGTCCGGCCCATCTCGTAGCCGAGGATGATGCCATCGGGCATGACGCCGTGGAGCAGGCCCAGAGTCACACCCGAGTAACGGGGGTGGTTCAGGCTCCCCTGCCCCTCGACGACGATTACTTCGTGATGCTGGTTGTCCAGGACGAGCTTCTCGGCGGCGCCGCTGACGAAGTCGGCGATGACGCGGTCGATGGCGATGCCGCCGCCGGCAACAAGCATTCCCGTCTGCCCCGTGGCCACGAAGGCGGCGTCGACCCCCCGCCGCCGCAGCCCCTCGGCGACCTCGACGCTGGTGACCATCTTGCCGCAGCTACAGTCGTTGGCCATGGTGTGGATCCGCAGGCACTCGGCCCGGAGGCCGCGGCCCTGGGCGACCTCGAAGAATTCGCTGCGGCGGAGGTCGACCAGGCGTACGCCGCGGCGCCGGGCCGCGGCGGAGAACTCGGCGTCGTCGGCCAGGAAATCGTGCAGCCCGGAGACGATGTCGAGGCCGCGGTCGATCGCCTCGAAGATGATCGCCCGCCAGGGGGCCGGAATCTTCCCTCCCGGTGGGGCGATGCCGATCAACAGGGCGTTGGCCCCTTCGGCTTCGGCCACGGCGCCCACCACCGGGATCGCTCCACCGGTGCCGAAGAGTTGCCCGCATGTCGTGCCGGCCTGGGAGCGGTCGAGGACGGCGACCACCTCTTCGGGCCGGTAGCGGAGTACGCAGACCGCCGTCTTCGCCGTGTGGGGATCGTGGTAGCCATCGGTAAGAATCAGCAGCCTGCGCGGTTGGCTCATGGGGACATCCAAAGCTTCGTTACTCTCCACGCTCCGGCCGGGTGACGGGTGCCCGCCCGTGCCGCCCGCGACGGCGATCCTCCTTCCGGGTAGCGACGGCGAGCCGTCGATATCCGGCCCGGTGCCCCCCATGATAGGCCCTCGTGCGGGCCGCCGCCAAGGGGTGAGCGCCGGGGCTGCGGGTTGTTCAGGAGTGCGAGGTCCGGTAGGATGGCACGTAGCGGTTCTCTACCATGTTCGTGTTGTCGATGCTCCACATTTGGTGAGCCGATACGTTGCCCGTTGGGCGCCGAAAATCGACCGCTCGCGGCGGCGTGTACAGCCGTTCTGCCCGTTTCGCCGGTGGGCGACTCGGCAGCGGATCACACGCCCCGGGAGCTCTGGTGCCCCCTTTGCATGACGGGCTCTCAAATCCGCATCGCCACGGCATTACGGTGGAGGACCGTTTTTCTTTGTGCCCGCGGCGCGGCCATGGAGACGACCGCGAAGAATCTCCGCGGCCCCTCGGCGGGATGGTGCGATGGGGGTGCTCGGCGACCTCGTCGCCAGCGGTCGTCGGCCTCCCGCCGCTGCCCGTATAATGGATTTACTTCCATTCCACCGTGAACCGACCGCTCCGGAGTCTTGATGCCATGCCGCCCCTCCCCGACGAACTGGCCGCCAAACGCGAGGCCCTGATGGAGACGCTTCGAAGTTACGGGACTTGTGCGGTGGCCTTCTCGGGCGGCCTGGACAGTACGGTCCTGGCCAAGGCGGCCCAGTTGGCTTTGGGGGAGCGGGCCGTGGCCGTCACCGGCGTCAGTGCCAGCCTGGCGGCGGGCGAGCTCGACGAATCGCAGGAGCTTGCCCGTCAGATCGGCATCCGCCACGAGGTGCTCCGCACCGACGAGCTGACGAACCCCGACTACCAGAAGAACGACGCCAACCGCTGCTACCACTGCAAGACGGAGCTCTTCGTCAAGGTGGAGAAGCTGGCCCAGCGGCTGGGGGTGGCGGTGGTGGCCGACGGCTCGAATGCCGACGACCGCGGCGAGCATCGCCCCGGGATGCGCGCCGCCCGGGAGCAGCAGGTGAAGAGTCCCCTGGCCGAATGCGGGCTGACCAAGGCCGAGATCCGCGCGCTCGCCGCGCACTGGGAGCTGCCCACGGCCGACAAGCCGGCCACTCCCTGCCTCTCCAGCCGCATCGCCTACGGCGAGCAGGTGACCCCCGAGCGGCTGGCCATGGTCGACCGCGGGGAGCGTTTGCTCCGCGCCCAGGGGTTCCAGCCGCTGCGGGTCCGCTACCACCGCGGCGACGTGGCCCGCATCGAGGTCGACGCCGCGGAGCTCCCCCGCTTCCTCGACGACGATTTCCGCCGCGAGATCGTCGCCGCCCTGAAGGAGGCGGGCTTCAAGTACGTGGCCATCGATCTGGAGGGCTTCCGCAGCGGCAGCCTCAATGCCGTCCTCTCCCGCGACATGCTCCAGATCGATCTCCCTGAGGCGGCGGGATCTGCGGGCACTGGCCAATGAACTGGCTCTTCGAGAATGGCCTGGCGCCGCCGAGTCGCCCGGCAAGCCGAGTGGCCCTGGGATATGCCCGCCGACGGCTGACCCTCGCCCTCCTCCTGGCCTGCCTGGCCGTGGCGCTCGCCGGCGCGGCGCGGGGCCAGGAGGACGCTGTGCCGAACGAGGCCTCGCTCGACCGGCCGGCTGCGCTCTTTGCGGCCTACGGTCTGGGGCCCGACGCCCTGGCGGCGCTCGACGCGCCCGGTCCGATCGAGGCGGATCCCGCCGCGCGCGAGACGCTGCTGCGGGTGCTGGTCCGCGCCGCGGCACTGCCCCCGGAGGAATGGGAAGGCTGGAGCCCCGCCACGCTGGACGTGTCCGCCCTGGAAGAAGGCGATCTGTTGGAAGCCTTTCGCCTGTCAGGCCGCTGCCGACGGATCGAGCGGATCGAGCTGGACGCCGAGACGGCGATCCGCTTCGAGCTGCCGGCCGTCTATCGCGGAGAGTTCGAACTGGACGCGTCCGGTGCGGTCGCCGAGGTCTATACGGCGCGCGTCCCCGCAGCGTGGCAGCAGGGGGGCGCCCTGGACGAAGCGGCCGCAGCGATCGGCCTCTTGCTGCAGCACGGCGAGGACGGGCCGCCGGTGCTGGCCGCTCCGCGGATTGCCTGGTTTCCGGAGACCCTCTTGGGGCAGTTGGGTGTCGACGTAGGGCTCCTCGACGAGCTGACCGATCAACGACCGCTCCGCTTGGGGGAGCGGGAGAGTTTCTACCAGGTGCTTGCCGCGATGGAGCGGACGACGGCGGAGGAGCTGGTGCGCCGGGCCGAGGAGGAATTGGCCCGCCGCGGCCAGGACCACTTCTCCGTGGTGCCGCTTTTTTTGGAACCGGAGTCGGTGCGGGGTGGACTGGTCCTGCTCGAAGGGACGGTGCGGCGGGCCGTCGCGGTGCGGATCGGCGATGCGGAGATCGTCGAGCGCTTCGGGTTCGACCACTATTGGGAACTCTCCCTGTATACGGCCGATTCGGGGGGCAATCCGCTGACCGTGTGCGTCCGCAGCCTGCCCCCGGGAATGCCCCCCGGCGACGGCCCGCACTACGCCGAGCCGGTGCGGGTAGCAGCCTTCTTCCTGAAGACCTGGGCCTTCCGCAGCGGGCGCACGGGCGAGCCGGAACACGCGCCCCAGGGGGAGATCGCGCTGCAGGTGGCGCCGCTCTTGATCGGCCGCGAGCCGCAATGGATGCCGCCGTCGCCGATGCCGGGGCAGGAGTGGATGAGCGGCCTCGTCGCCGGCGTGCTCCTGCTGGTGCTCGCGGGGATCTGGCTGGCCGTTTGGGGAATGCCGATGCGCCGAAGCCGCCCTACCGATTCAGGCCGCGCTCGGCGATCAGGGCGTCGAGTTCCTCCCGAAGGCGGGGGAGGATGGCCTCGTAGCTGAAGGCACCGAGCGGCCTGCCCCCCCGCTTGAGGTTCACGTAGTTCGGGCCGCACCAGAGACCCAGGTCGGCATCGTCCGTCTCGCCGGGCCCGTTCACGCGGCAGCCCATCACGGCGATGGTGATCGGCAGGTCGGCGGCGAAGCCGGTGAGCTCCCGGACCCGTGCCGCCAGCTCGACGAAGGCCTCGTTCTCCACCCGCGAGCAGCTCGGGCAACTGACGATATTGAGCCCCCGGCCGGGAAAGGCGTCGGCCGGGAGGAAGTCGCCGGCGGCTACCGCGGCCAGGATCTCCCGGGCGGCGCGGACCTCGTCGACCTTGCGATCGTTGGGGACGGTCAGGGAGACGCGGATCGTATCGCCGATACCCCGCCAAAGGAGCTGCTCGAAGGCCAGCCGCGTCTTGAGTACGCCTTCGGGCGGCATGCCCGCCTCCGTCACGCCCAGGTGCAGCGGCACGTCGGGACGCTCGGCGGCGAAGCGGCGGTTGGCCTCGACGACCTTCTTCGGGTCCGAGTCCTTGAGCGAAACGCAGTAGCGGGTGAACCCCAGACGGTCGAGCCACTCGCAGTGCTCCAGGGCGCTCTCGAGCATGGGGGCGATCGAGTCGTCGCCAGGGTGTTTCCCCCGCTTCGCGGGATCCACCGAGCCGCAGTTCACCCCCACGCGGACCGCGCAGTCGTGCGCCGCGGCCACGTCGGCGAGCAGCTCGACCTTCTCGCGCCAGGGGCGGTTTCGCTCGTGGTGGTAGAGGTGCCCGGGATTGTAGCGGATCTTGTCCACCCAGGGGGCCACATCGTGGACCAGCCGGTAGTTTTCCTGCAGGTCCACCGAGAGATTGGCCGCCACCGTCTCCCGCGTCCTGCGACGGATCTCGGCGAGGGCCTCGGCGTCTTTGCGGCTGTCCACGGCGATCCGCACGATGCCGGCCCCCGCCCGCACAAGGTCTTCCGTCTGGGCGCTCGTGGCTCCGACGTCCGTGGTCTTTGTAGCACACATGCTCTGGACCACGATCGGATGTCCGCCGCCGAAGACGACCGAACCGACGCGGACGGCCCGCGTCGGATTCCGCTGGATGCGAGGGGGGCTATCGGCGGGCATGTGGCAGTCTGATGAGAGTGAAGGCAGGGGGCTCGCTGCTCGACGGCCACCGGCACGAAAAGACCGTCTTACAGGGGACGCCCAGCTCCGGCGATTCGGCGGCAACGTCATCTCGGCAGGCGTCGAGCACGTCCTGCACAGGCAACCGCTGCCTCCCCCCATCTTCCTCCCCCCAGCCACGACCGGCAAGTGGCCCACGGCGCGCAGGCGCTCGCCTCGACGATCGGTTGACCGCCGACCGCCATCGCATCCGGGGGTCCGCCGCAACGCCCGAAGGAAGGGGGGGCCTCCAGGCCTTGACGGGATGCTATTGGAGGTGATAGGGGGAGGTGGCTTGACCTGATGCTCGGCATTGCCGGAAACGAAAATCGCCGTCCCGACCGTAGCAAGTGGAGAGATGTGATGAGCAACCGTTCCCTGCAGGGCTCCTTCGGCGAGATCCAGTTCGACGCCGGCGATGCCGAGGATGCCTTCTCGGAGATGGTCCGCTTCGCCCATGACCTGCGGGCCAGCGACCTCTACGTGCTCACCGACCAGAAGGCGGTGTCCATCGCCATCCGGCACCTGGGGATTCTCAAGCCGGTGACCTTCCTCGATCGCCCGGCGGGGAAGCGGATCATCAACTTCGTCAAGGCGGCGGCCGGGATGGACGTGGTGCAGACCCAGCACCCCCAGGACGGCCGCCTGGTATATGCGGTCGACGAAGAAGCCGGCGTCGATCTGCGGATCAATACCATTCCCTCCCTCTACGGCGAGGACATGACGCTCCGCCTCCTCTCCCGGCAGATGGCGCTGCTGGGGCTGGAGAACCTGGGGCTCAGCCACCGCGAGCTGGGCAACGTCAAGGGGCTGCTCAACAACCCCGGGGGGCTGCTGCTGGTGACGGGACCCTCCGGTGCCGGCAAGACCACCACCCTCTACGGCTGCCTCAACTACTTGAACAACGGCAGCCGTAAGATCAACACCATCGAGGATCCCGTCGAGTACGCCATCGCGGGCATCCGCCAGTCGACCGTCAATCCGCATATCAAGCTCGACTTCCCCGAGCTGCTGCGGGCGATTCTTCGCCAATCGCCCGACGTCATCATGGTGGGCGAAATCCGCGACCCGGTCACTGCGGAGACCGCCGTCCGCGCCGCCAATACCGGCCACCTCGTGCTCGCCACCCTCCACGCCCCCGTCGCCGCCGCCGCCATCGACAGTATGCTCGCCCTCGGCGTCCACCCCCATTTCCTCTCCACCTGCCTGCTGGGCGTCCTCACCCAGCGGCTGGTGCGGACGCTCTGCCTGGAGTGCCGCACTGCCTACGATATTTCCGACTCGCCCCATACCTTCGACGACATCCACGACCGTATCGAGCGCGACCAGGGGCAAAACATCTACTCCGCCCCGGGGTGCCCGAGTTGCTTCCACGAGGGCTACACGGGGCGCACCGCCGTCTTCGAGATACTCCCGTCGAGCAAGGAGATCCGCCGCCTGGTCGCCGACGGCGCCACCGTCCGCGAGATCCGCGATCAGTCGGTCGCCGAGGGGATGCTCGACATGCGGCGGGCCGCCCTCCTCAAGGTGGCCGAAGGCATCACCAGCACGGAAGAGATACTCCGCGTCATCCCCACCGAGCACCTCGACCCCGAAGCATGAAGACCGTTGCGATCGCGGCGGTCCAACTGGACGCCGTTGAACCGCTCGCCGTAGACGTCGTCGGCCTTGCGGCCGGTGTCGGTGAAGCCCAGGCCGCCGCTGGAGAGCCCGCCGAGGTGCGTGTCGGGGCTCACCACGATCACCGACCGGCCCAGCCGAGCGGCTTCCACGGCGGCGGTGACCGCCGCGGAGGTGCCGCCGTAGACGACCACGTCGTAGCTCGGGCCCGCGCCCAGGGCCGGCGCGGCGCAAAAGATGCTCGTGAGAAGAATGAATGATCGGATCGTCGGCGGTATCCTGGAAAGCAAATGCAACGCGACCGTCTGCCCTCGCCTACCGCTCGTTCTTTTCGAACCAGCTCCGCAAGAGGAGCTCGCGGTCGGTCGGTTCTTCGGTGGGGCGGCGGTCGTCGCGGTCGGGGCCGTGCTCGACGCTCCAGCCGTCCCATTCGCGGAAGGCATGGTAGGCCCAGTCCCAGCCGTGCTTTTCGCATATGGCGATCACGTCGCGGATGTAGTCGTGGGCGCTGCTCCCGGGGGCCCAGCGGATGGCGCTGAACTCCCCGATGTAGATGTGCACGCCGTAGTCCCGCTGGTAGTCGATGGCCGGCCGCAGCGCCTCTTCCAGCTTGTCGCGGTCGTAGTAGACGCCGTCCACCTCGCCCGGGTAGTGGACGCCGGTGGGATCGTCGTACACGCCCTGGTGCGTGAACTGGTGGGGGATGTACATGTGGACGCTGTAGACCAGGTTCGGCAGGTCGAGCGGCTCGAACCAGTCGAGGGCCTCCGGGCTGCCCCACGGGGCGGGCTCGATGATGATCGCCCGCTCGGGATCGACTTCGCGGATCCGCCGGGAGACGTGCTCGGCCAGCGTCCGCCAGTCCATGAGCCCCTCGGCGACCACGCCCTCGACCGGCTCGTTGACCAGGTCGTAGCCCCAGATGGCCGGCTCGTCGCGGTAGCGGCGGGCCAGCTCGTCCCAGATGTCGATGAACGTCTGCTGGTGCTCGGCAATGTGGAACATGCGGCACTCGTGGTTGTCGTTGCGGCCGCCGGGCGGAGTGTGGACGTCGAGGGCCACGAGGATGCCCAGCTCGCGGCAGACGGGGAGCAGGGAATCGAGATGCTCGAGGGCGCCGCCGAGCCAGGCGCGGTATTCGGCCACGCTGGCGGTATCGGCCGGGCTCCGCGGGAAGCCGCCCCAGATGAGCTGCCAGCGGACGTGGTTGACGTTCCACTCTTCGGCGAGGAAGCGCAGGTCCGCTTCGGTAAGCCGCGGACTGATCATCACGCCGCGGAGCCGCTCGCGGTCGTGCCCGCGGTAGACCGGCCCGCTCGGCGGCTCGGCCGGCGCGGTGCGGTGGCGGCCCACGACGGTGATCCGCACGCGATCGAACCAGGCCTGCCCATGGGTGTTCTCCAGCCCCAGCACCAGCCAGGCCTCGCTGGCCTCGGGGGGGACGGTGGCCACGAACTGGACCTTCCGCCAGTCGAAGGTGCCGAAGACGTTGTTCTGCTGCGTCCAGCGGGGACCGTCGGGCGCCACCGAATGGAGCATCACCTTGACGCCGTTGTACGCCTGCGGCGGTTCGGCCACGCCGTCGGCCCGCACCCACCCCTCGACGGCCACCCGGGCCCCGCGGAGCTCCTCGATCGGCAACCGCGTCCGCACGTTGCGGTGGCCCTGCCCCTCGGCCGCCGGTATCTCCACCGCAAGCACGCGCCGCCCGTCGGGCCCCTCGACGAGCGAAATCCCTTCACCACCTGCCCGCTCCCATCCTTCCAGCGGCGCCGGGGCGGTAAAGTCGATCTCCACCACCGGCGGCCCGGCAGCGGCCCATGCCGCCGAAGCCAGCGAGAGCACGAGGGCGATTCCGCCCTTGCCAAGCAATCTCATGATGTTGTTCTCCGGGGAACGCTTGGAACCTGCGAGATTCACCCTCAGCGCGACTCTTCTCCTACTCTGTTCTCTCTGCGCCCTCCTGTCAAAGAGGCAGTGGGGTAGGGGTGGTTGTTTGAACAAGAGGAAACGGAGGACCCAGAGGAAGAGGAGTGGAGATGCGGGGTCGGCTCGCCGGGGCGGACCGCAGTCAGGCCTCGGGGAGCTTGATCTCGTATCCCTTCTGCAGGGCGGTATCGAAGTCGAAGACGTTCTCGAAGTCCTCGCGGCGGTCCGCGGGGGTCTTGCGCATCTGGCCGGCCTCGATGAGGTTGAAGACGATCTCGCCGAAATCGCCGGTGGAGTAGACGCCCCAACTGTTGAGCACGGTCTTGGCCATGTAGCCGTACTGATCGAGGGCGAAGCGGCGGATGGCCTCGCAAAGCTCCTGGCCGGTGACGTGCCGCTCGGGGCCGGACGATTCGGCCGCTTCCTCGCTACCGGCCTCGCCGCTCACCTCGCTGGGGCTCTCCCGTCCCAGGCCGAGGACGTTCTGGGCGTAGTTCAGCGCCTCGAAGACGAAGAGGTAGGCCTCGAACCGGTAGCGCCGGTCGCGGGCGAGCAACTGGGCGATGGGGTGCGAGGGATCGAGCATCTCGAAAGCCATGCAGATAAAAAGGGCACTCTGTTCCCCGGCGGCGGCCTACGGGCCGCCGCGGGTGCCGCACGCCGCCGTCAGCCCCGGACTTCGCGCGGCTCCGCCGTCTCCGGGGGCGCGGCCTCCGCAGCGGGGAGCAGCTTGCGGACCCGCTGATCATCTTCCACCACGATGCGCCCGGCGAGGACCTCGTGCCCCACCACACGGACCGATCCGTCCTCGATCTGCACCCGCGCGCCGATCGGCGGCAGCTCCTGCTGCAGCCGCTCGTAGGTCTCGTGCTCGAACCGCAGGCAGCACTTCAGCCGCCCGCAGCGGCCCGAGATCTTCGTCGGGTCCAGCGTGGCCTTCTGCAGCTTCGCCATCTTCATGGAGACGGGCGGCATCTCGACAAGGTGCGACTTGCAGCACACGGCCTTACCGCAGTCGCCGTAGTCGGCGAGGAGCTTCGCTTCGTCGCGGACGCCGATCTGCCGCATCTCGATCCGCGTCTGCAGCTCCGAGGCCAACAGCCGCACCAGCTCGCGGAAGTCGACCCGACCGTCGGCCACGTAGTAGAACACGATCCGCTCCCCGCCGAACAGGTGCTCGACGGCCACCAGCCGCATCGCCAGCCCGACCTGTCGGATGCAGCGCAGCGCCACCTGGAAATGATCTCGCTCCCGCTGCCGAATGTGGCTCAGCTCGCGCTCGTCATCGGCCGTCATGACGCGGAGCAACGCCCCCCCCTTGGAGAGCCCCAGGCCCTCGACGAGTGCCGCCGTGGCCTCCCAAAGGACCTCTCCCACCTCGAGACCCCGATCCGTCCGCGCCACCACGCGGGCTCCGCGGGCAAACTGCTGCGACTCGGGGGCCGAGAAGACCCCCAGAAAGCGCATGGCACCGTAGCGAACAACGTGGTCGGGCATCGGCCGGAAGGGTCGGTTGGGCCGTGGCGTGGAGGAGTTGACCCGCGGTCGGCCAACTACGGCGACCGCTGGAACCCCCAAGTATAGCGGACTTCTCGCCCATAGAAAAGCCGGCGCTGTTGACGAGCAAGAACTACTCGGGTAGTATTACCAGGGTAGTCGCCGTGGCGCTATTTTCCCGCGGTCACGCGTCCCGGATATCCCGCATTCTCGCTGCGATCGAACGGAGGAACCGGAACCAAAACACCGCGGAGCGAGAGCAAAACGAGCCTGCCTGCGAGCCGGCGGGCGAGGTGCCGGGAATCGCCCCGGGTCCCTCCCGGGCTTGACTGCCGTCCGTCTTTCCTCATTCTCTCCTGTGGGCGACTGTATCTTATGGCTGAGAAACACGTCCTGCGGCTCGGCGAGCTGCAACTGAGGATTATGCAGGTCCTTTGGGACGAAGGCCCCGCCACCGTGGCCGAAGTGCAGGAACGGCTCGACGGTGAACCGTTGGCTTACACCACCGTGGCGACGATGCTGCGGAAGATGGAAAACCGCGGCCTGGTGCGGCACGAGACCGAGGATCGGCGTTTCGTGTACGAGGCGGCGGTGAGCCTCGATGCCGTCACCCGGAGCATGACGGCCGATCTCGTCGACCGCCTCTTCCGCGGCAGCATGGCCGATGCGGTAAGCCACTTGCTGGAAAGCCGCGAGGTGAGCCCCGGAGAGTTGGCCCGCCTCGAGCAGATCATCCAGCAGAGACGCCGCGGTCCTTCCTCACACGGGGGGATCTGAGCCATGTTCGCCGCGAGAACGGACTGGTCCGATCCTCTGCTCGCCGCGGTCTTCGTCGTGGCCGTGGGAGCGACGCTGCTGGTGGTCGCGGCCGCGACGGCGGGGCGGCTTTCCCGCTCGGCGGTGGTCGTCCGCGCGCTCTGGCAGGCGGCCGTGGTGGGGATATGGGGACTCGTGCTCCTCGAGTTTGCCGGGGCCGGGCCGGCGGTGGCGATCCTTGCGGGCTGGCAGACCAGTGCCCGCGCGCCCGCCAAGGGCACCGGTGGGCAGCACGAGTTGGCCCAAGCCGACGGGGAGGCTCCTCCGCCATCGCCCGCACCAGACCTTACGAGGTGGCACGCGCTGGCTGCTGCCGGGGATGGGGCGGTGGGGCTCGACGGTCACGCACCGGGGTGGCACGAGCGGGATGACCTTCCCCAGGAGGCCCATTGGCTCGGGTGGGACCGCCAGCTTGCCCTCCCGTGGGGGACTGAGTCGCCGGGGTGGCACGCGCCGGCCGATGCCGGCGCGGAGACGGCGTCGCTCGAGGCCGATCGACCGGCGCAGCTTGACCGAGTCGCGGACGAGGACGCCTGGCTGGGTGGCGCGCCGTGGGTCGCCGGTCCCACAGAAGGCCGCGCGCCGTCGCCTCCTCCGATAGTCCACCCACCCGGGCAAGCTCCGGTAGGAGCCGATGCGGGGCACCCGGTGCGTGCTTTCGCGGTCGTGCTCTGGCTGGGCGCTGCGCTTCTGCTGGCCGGGCGGATGGTGGTGGCCCGTGGGAAACTGGCGGTCGCCTTGCGGGGCTGTCGGCCGGTGGAGGACCCGGCGATCGTGAACGCGGTCCACCGACTCGGCGAGCGGCTGGGAGTGCGAGGGGCGGTGCGTCTGCTGCAGTGGAACGGGCTGGTCTCGCCGATGGCCGTCGGGTCATGGCGACCGACGATCCTGCTGCCTGCGTCCTTTGCTCGGGAGTATCGGGAAGGCGAGCGGGAGGCGGTGCTGGCGCACGAGTTGGCCCACCTGGCGGGCCGGGACGGTGCCTGGCAGGCGGCGGCCGACCTGCTGGCGGCGGTTCTTTGGTGGCACCCGGCCGTCTGGTATCTGGCGCGGCGGCTGCGGAGGGCGGCCGAATGGGCCGCCGACGAGGCCAGCCTTGTCGTGCCCCAAGGGCCCGAGGCCCTGGCCGATTGCCTCGTCGGACTCGGCCGCCGGCTGGCGTTGGCCCATCCCATAAGCGGTTTTTCCGTGACCGGGCCGCCGGTGCGGTCGTCGCTGGGCCGCCGCGTCGAGCGGCTGCTGAGCCTCGAGGGGCGAGTCTGGCGGCGTCCGCGGCCGCTGCGGCTCCTGCTGGCGCGCACGTTCGTGGCGACGGTGGTGGTTGCGGTCGTATTGTGGTCTACGGCCTGGGCGCGGCCCCAGGTGACCTTTTTCCAGGGAGAATCGACGATGGCTGTTTTGTCGAGTTCATGGCGCAGTTCGTTAGCTGCCGTCGCGCTGGCGGCCCTGTTGGGTCCGGCACCGGCGGAGATGCGAGCAGAAGAAGCAGAAGAAGAGGAGGCCGCGGTTGAGGCGACTGCGGAAGTGGCGCTCCAGGAGGAGCGCGAGAAGCCTCCCCGCGAGCGCGACGAGGCCCAGGCCGAGCGGGAGCGTGAGGGGCGCGAGGCACAACGGGAGGCTGCCGCGCGGGCGGCGGCGGAAGAGAGGGAGCGGGCCGAGGGGCGCCTCCGCGAAGCGCGGGAGCGGATCGAGCGCGCCGGCGCCGGGCTCCGCGAGCGGGCCGCCGACCTGGAGAGGGCGCTGGGCGAGTTGGGACACGAACGGGGCGAGCGCGCCGCCGAGTTGCGGGCTGAATTGGAACGGGTTCGCGAGCGGATGGCAGGGCTCCACCGCGAGCTCCAGGAACTCCGCCCGACGATCCAACGCGAGGGGCCTCCGCCGGCCGCCGAGCGAGTCGAACGGCGGGTCGATGAGCTTCGCGACCAGGTCCGCAGGGCCGTCGAGGCCGGCCGCTACGACCTGGCAGAGCGGCTGGAACAGGAAATCGAGAGGCTGAAGCGCACGGTCGATCGTGTGGTGCGGCCGGATGCGACGCATCGCGAGCGGATCGAGCAGCGGGTCGATGAGCTCCGCGCCCAGTTGCACAAGGCCGTCGAGGCCGGACGCCACGACCTGGCCGAACGCCTGGAACGGGAGATCCACGAGCTGCGGCAGATGGCAGAGCGAGGTCCTGCCCCACCGCGCCGCCCCGAGGTCGACGCGGCCGAGCAACGGATGCGGCACGTCCGCGTGGCCGTGGATAACCTCCGTGCCGCCGGGCTGCACGACCTGGCCGAGAGGGTCCTCGCGGAGGCTCGCCGCCCGGAACGCGCTGTTGCTCCTCCGACCCCGCCACGGGGCCGCCCCTACGGACTGCCGCCTGCGGCGCCGGCACCTGAACAGGCCGAGATGCTCCGCGAACTGCACCATGCCGTCCAGGAACTCCGCCGGGAGGTCCAAGAGCTCCGCGAGCAGGTGCATCGGCGGTAGCTGCCCCGCGCGGAACGAGTTCCACCGCGCGTTGAGCAATGCAGCGGCGCTCCGATCGCAAGTACCTCGCCCGTTCGACGCCCGCGCCCGCCCTCTCCAAGGTGGAGAGGGTGGGCGCTTACTATTTGGGAGGGCCCGCAGAGGATCGAGGGGTCGGATGCCCTGGGATTGAGGTAGGCCGAATTCAGCAGTAGCAGTTTCCGCTTGGGGCGAAGGGCTTGGGCAGGGAGCAAACGATTCCCGCTGGCGGAGGCGGCGGCAAGACAGGCAAGAGCGGCGCCAGGGGGGCTTTGTGAATTGCTTGCCAAGTGGCACGGTTCGGGGTGGAATCAGGGAGGCTGGCGTGCCGATGCAGATGATGGGGTATAGCCGATCCGTTCTCCAGTGGAGGAGCGCGGCGCGGGCCGCGCGGGGGACCGTATGCAGTTTCGGCACAGTGGTCAAGGCAACGGACGCCGCCGCCGTGTCCTCACCGAGCCCTTGTTGGCTGGCGGGACGCCGCCGCGAGGGACGACTCCCCGCGGAGCGGCGGGCGGGGCCGTTCGCCGCCTTGGCCCGAACTACGGCGATGCTGCGTTCCTCGAGCACATCCACCGCCTGACCGACCTGATCCCCACGGGCGGCCTCGCCTGGGCGGCCGCTTTCGCCGCCGGGGGAACGCTCCTGGGCGCCGTGGCCGCGCTCGACTGGTGGGTAACCCTCTGGGCCGTGGGTACGCTGGGCGGGCCGCTGGCTGCCTTCTCCCTCGACCATGGGGGCGGACTGGCCCGTTGGCTGTCGTCCGCCTTGTTGCTCCTCGGCGCGGCGGTCTCAACGATCGTCTACCTCGTCCGCCAGCACCGGGTGGACGACTACCAGGGGCGCTACCGCATCTGGCTCTGGGCGGCCCTCTTCGCCGTGGCCTGGAGCGCGGGGCAGACGGCCGCCCTGGGAGAGGATTTCGCGCGGGTGATGACGCACGTCACCGGCACGGCGCTGGCTGCCGACGGAGCGGCCTGGTCGCTCTTGCCCGCCGCATTCCTCGTGATGGGATTGGGCACGCGGTTGGTGGCCGACGTCTGGTACTGCCGTTCGGCCGTTGCTCTGCTCGCGGCGGCCGGTCTCGCCCTTGCGGCGGCCGCGGCGGCGCGAATGGGTTGGTTCTCCGTCGAGACATATCTCTCGCCGACGGCCCTGGCCAGTCTGGCGGCGCTCGGCGGGCACCTCGGGTTTCTCCTGGCCGCGGGCCGGTACGCCCGTTACGTGATCCTCGACGCCAAGGGCCTTCTTCCTCGCCGCACCGCCGGGGACCAGGAGGCCGCCCCGCGCACTTCCCTTCCCACCGACTGCGGCGACAACGACGTCCTGGTCCATCCTCCGCACCGAGTACCCCGCCCGCTGGGCCGTTCCGCCGGGGTGGGCGACGAAGAAGAACCGGAGTGGGGGGAGGACGACGCGCCGGAAGCGTCGGCTCCGGCCAGCCAGCCAACGGAAAGGGCCGCGCCCACTACCACCGCGAATGCGCAAACCGTGGGCCGCACGTTGACCAGGGCTGAAAAAAAGGCCCTCCGCAAGCGGCTGGAAAAGATGCGCAAGCAGCGGGAGGGCCGTTCGTAGGCCGATTGGTGGGTAACCGGCTGGACAGTGCGGCGCGAATCGCATATCGTTCTCGTTCTTACGGCGATATCGCTCGCCGGTGCCCGCACGGCGACCAGACACCGTCTCCTCGAAGCCGAGATGGCCGGCGACAGTACCCGGCATCCGCCGGCAGGGTATGCACCGCCTTCCCCGTTTCGCGAGCCACGTCTTCCGTCGAGGCCCATGACCGTCCGCACCCGTTTCGCCCCCAGTCCCACCGGTTACCTCCACATCGGCGGGGTCCGCACAGCCCTTTTCTGCTGGCTCTTTGCCCGCCGGCATGGGGGCCGGTTCATCCTCCGCATCGACGACACGGATCAGCAGCGGAACGTCGAGGAGGCCCTTCGGCCGATTCTCGAAGGGCTCCGCTGGCTGGGAATCGAATGGGACGAGGGTCCCGAGGTGGGCGGTCCCCATCTCCCCTATTTCCAGTCACAGCGGTCGGCACGGTACCGGGCGGCGGTGGAGAGGCTACTCGAAAAGGGGCTGGCCTACCGCGACTTCGCCCGCCCCGAGGAAGTCCAGGAGGAGCGCGAAGCGGCCCTCGCCGAGAAGCGGCCCTTCGTCTACAGCCGCCGCTACATGGCCGAGAACGACGCCGAGGCGGCCCGCTTCGAGGGCCAGGGCCGCAAGGGTGTGGTGCGATTGAAGATGCCCCGGGAGGGGAAACTGGTCATCGACGATCTGGTCCGCGGGCCCGTCGAGTTCGAATGGGCGGCGGAGCAGGACCACGTCGTCCAGCGGACCGACGGCTCCTGCCTGTACCACCTGGCCAGCGTCGTCGACGATGCCGAGATGGGCATCACCCACGTCATCCGCGCGGAGGAGCACCTCTCGAACACCCCTCGGCAGGTCTTCATCGCCCGAGGGCTGGGTTACGAGGAGCCGGCCTGCGCCCACCTCCCCTTCGTGGCCGAGCCGGGGAGCAAGACCAAGCTCAGCAAGCGGAAGCTGGCCAAGTACCTCAAGGGTCGCGACTTCGCTCAGATGGTCGAGCACGGCAGGGCGATCGCCGCCAGGCTGGGGATCGAGGTCGACGAGGAGACCTTCAACCCCGTGGTGGTCGACTTCTACCGCACGGTGGGGTATCTGCCGGAAGCCATCGTCAACTACCTGGCGCTCCTCGGCTGGTCGCTCGACGACCGCACCGATCACTTCACCGGCGAGGCGCTGGTCGAGAGCTTCTCGCTGGAGCGGGTGAACCGCTCTCCGGCGGCCTTCGATCCCCAGAAGCTGCGGGCCTTCCAGGATCGCCACATGCAGGCGGTTCCCGTGGAAAGGAAGGTGGCCCTGGTGCTCCCCTTCCTCGAGCAGGCCGGGTGGGTGGCCTCGCCGCCGAGCGACGAGGTCGCCGCGCGGCTGGCCCGAATCGTGGAAGCCCTCGGCGATCGACTCAAGGTGGCCGGCGACATCCTCGACTACCGGTATTTCTTCACCGCCGACGAAGCCTTAAGCTACGATGAGAAGGCCTTTGCCAAGCGGGTCGGGGCACCGGGGGCGGCGGAGCTGCTGGCCGATTACCGCGGGCGGCTGGCGGAGATCGAGCCCTTCGACGCCGCAAGCCTCGAGGCGATGACCAAGCAGTTCGTGGCCGACCGCGGCCTGGGGCTGGGGGCCATCGTCCATGCCGGCCGCCTGGCGGTGACCGGTTCTCCGGTCGGCCCCGGGCTCTTCGACTGCCTGGAGATCGTCGGCCGCGAAGGGTGCTTGAGGCGGATCGACCGCGCCCTGGCACGGGTCGCCGAGAAACCGTAACCGTGGGCGGCGAGTCCCGTCCTCCCGAGTTCCGGCTGAATTCCTGCGAATTCAGCTACGGCGACCTGAAAACCGAAAACTGAAAACCGAAAACTCCATGACCACCAACGGCCCCCCTGCCCCTAGCGACTTCATCCGCAACACCATCATCGAGCACAACCGCAGCGGCCGCTTCGGCGGGCGGGTGCATACGCGTTTCCCGCCGGAGCCGAACGGCTACCTGCACATCGGCCACGCCAAGTCGATCTGCCTGAATTTCGGCATTGCCCAGGAGTTCGGCAGCCCGTGCAACCTCCGCTTCGACGACACGAATCCCATCAAGGAGGAGATGGAATACGTCGAGTCGATCCAGGAGGACGTCCGCTGGCTGGGCTTCGATTGGGAGGACCGCTGCTACTACGCCTCCGACTACTTCGAGCAGCTCTACCAGTGGGCGGAGCAGCTCATCGAGGCGGGCCGGGCCTACGTCTGTGACCTCTCCGCCGAAGAGATTCGCGACTACCGCGGCACGCTCACCACCCCCGGCCGCAACAGTCCCTACCGCGATCGTTCCGTGGAGGAGAATCTGGACCTCTTTCGGCGGATGCGGGCGGGCGAGTTCCCCGACGGCTCCCGCGTTCTGCGAGCCAAGATCGACATGGCGGCGGCGAACCTGAACCTCCGCGACCCGGTGATGTACCGCATCCTGCGGGCGACCCACCACCGCACGGGTGACGCCTGGTGCATCTACCCCACCTACGACTGGGCGCACGGGCAGTCGGACTCCATCGAGGGGATCACGCACTCGATCTGTACGCTCGAGTTCGAGAACCACCGCCCCTTATACGACTGGTTCCTCGATGCCCTGGGGGTCTACCATCCCCAGCAGATCGAGTTCGCCCGCCTCAATCTCAGCTACACGGTGATGAGCAAGCGGCGGCTCCTCCAACTCGTCAAGGAGGGGCACGTCCGTGGCTGGGACGATCCGCGGATGCCCACGATCAGCGGCTTCCGCCGCCGCGGCTACACGCCCGAGGCGATCCGGGCCTTCTGCGCCCGCATCGGCGTGGCCAAGTTCGACGGCAC
>SKOZ01000061.1 GCA_007119795.1 Planctomycetales bacterium
ACCGCTTCCGGCTCGGCTGGTTCCGGCTCGGCTGGTTCCGGCTCCACCACTTCCGGCTCCACCGCTTCCGGCTCGGCTGGTTCCGGCTCCACCGCTTCCGGCTCGGCGGCTTCCGGCTCCACCACTTCCGGCTCGGCCGCTTCCGGCTCGGCTGGTTCCGGCTCGAGAGTCTCGGCCTCCTCGATCAGCTCGCGGCCCTCCTCGACCTCTTCTTCGCTCGGCTCTTCGGGAAGATCGGGCAGATCCATGCGGACCCACAAGCGGTCCTTGTTCTGTTCGTAGTGGCGGCGGGCCTCCTCTTCGCTGATCGAATCAGGGTCCAGGAACGACTCGTAGTCGACTTTCAGGTATTCGAGAGCGACTCGGGGCGGCTCCCGGAAGCCGGGATGCGGTGACGCGGGGTGGAAATGGCGCTCCCTGTGTTCGTCGAAGAACGCCCGCAACGTCGCCTCGTCGGGTTCCGGGACTTCGTCGGTGAAATCGGCGACGGGCACGGCGGCGGCCTCGATCTGGGCGTTCCGCCGCAAGCGCTGGAAGTAGTCCCAGCGTTCGGCCGGGGTGGTGGGAAGGAGCGCGGGGACATGGAGATCGAGCAGCTTTTGCGAGAGGAGGTGCAGGCGCATGGCATCGAAGAGCTGCCGCTCTGTCATCCCCACGGCTCCGATGATCTCCACGAGCTCCTGGTACGACAACTGGTCCCCGGTCAGTTCGCGGATGTAGGCGTTGATCATCGTGTCGGTAACCACGATGCCCATCTCCTGGGCGCGCTCGGCAAAGAGCCAGAGGTCGACCACGTGGTCCTCGTTGACCTCGCCGAATCGTTCCAGGTAGAAGCGGACGGCGAACTCCGAATTCGTGGCCTCCCAAACGACGCGCTCCAGGAAAGCCCGCAATTGATTGCGGCGCGTCATCATGTGGTCGATCTGCTGCCACCGCAGATCACCGTAACGCGCCGTCCTCACCAAGACGGGGTTTTGCTCCGGCCCCCGCCCGACCATGCGCACGAGGACGTCCGCCAAGACGAAGGCGAAGATCGCCAGAATGGCCGTGGCGGCAATGAGGACTTTCTTGTTTTTTCTAAAAACAGAAAACGGACTAGCCATAGGGACTTAATTCCTCAGAGGGGTTTTTGCCGGCTCCCCAAACCTGAACTTGACACGCCACGTATGGAGACATAAATCATCGGGGGCATGGAACCGGCCAGCGCCACAACTTAGGCATTCTAAGACCCATCGGCGCAAATGCAATCCCAGTTGGACACTACGCCGCTTCCCGACGGCGAAATCATCACGAGGGTGGCTCTGTACGGCCCGCATTGGGGGGTCGTTTCCCTCTGGTGCGGACCCTTTTGGGTGCTAGAATTTGCCACTCCGCCACTTCCCAGCCTCGACCGGCCGTACTCCACGGATCCACCTCATGGCGAAGCGCAGCAGCAACCGCCCCGCAAACCCCCTGGTCATTGTCGAATCGCCGGCCAAGGCGCGTACGATCGCCCGCTTTCTCGGCCGCGACTACACCATCGAGGCCAGCATCGGCCACATTCGCGACCTCCCCCAGGGGGCCCGCGAGGTCCCGGCAAAATACAAGGGGGAGCAGTGGGCCCACCTGGGCGTCAACGTAGAGAGGGACTTCGAACCGATCTACATCGTCCCCCGGGAAAAGACCAAGCAGGTCCGCAAGCTCAAAGACCTGCTGAAGGAGGCCACCGAGCTCTATCTGGCTACCGACGAAGACCGCGAGGGAGAAGCGATTAGCTGGCACCTTTGCCAGGAGCTCCGGCCCCAGGTGCCCGTCCGCCGGCTGGTCTTCCACGAGATCACCGAAGAGGCGATCCGCGAGGCCCTGTCACACCCCCGCGAGATCGACGAGACCCTGGTCCGCGCCCAGGAAGCGCGGCGGATCGTCGATCGGCTCTACGGCTACGAGGTCTCGCCGCTCCTGTGGCGGAAGGTCCGCCCCCGGCTCTCGGCGGGGAGGGTGCAGAGCGTGGCGGTGCGGCTCATCGTCGAGCGCGAAAAGCAGCGGATGGCCTTCCGCTCGGCGACTTATTGGGACCTGCTGGGGAGCTTCGCCACGACGGGGGGCGAAGCCTTCGAGGCGACGCTGCTGTCGGTCGGCGGGCGGCAGATCCCCGGCTCGCGCGACTTCGACCCCGCCACCGGCGGGCTCAAGGATCCCGAGCTGCTGCTCCTCGGGGAAGGCGAGGCCCGCGACCTCCGCGCGCGGCTCCTGGCGGCGGACTGCCGGGTCGAGGAGGTCGAAGACAAGCCCTACACCACGCGGCCCTACCCACCGTTCACCACCAGCACCCTGCAGCAGGAGGCGAACCGGAAGTTCGGCTTCACCGCCCGCCACACGATGACGCTGGCGCAGAGCCTCTACGAGAACGGGCGGATCACCTACATGCGGACCGACTCGACGAACCTGGCAGCCGTGGCCGTCGAGGCCGCCCGCGAGCTGGTGGCCGCACAGTACGGCGTGGAGTACCTCTCCCCCCAGCCGCGGAGCTACCAGACGAAGGTCCGCAACGCCCAGGAGGCCCACGAGGCCATCCGCCCCGTCGGTCACCCCTTCGATCTGCCGGAAACGCTCCGCGGGCAGCTCGGCGCCGACGAGTTCAAGCTCTACGATCTCATCTGGAAACGGACCATCGCCAGCCAGATGGCCGATGCCCGCGGCCACCGCATCACGATCACCGTGCGCCTCGGCGACGCCCTCTTCCAGGTGAGCGGCAAGACGATCGAGTTCCCCGGTTACCTGCGTGCCTACGTGGAGGGCTCCGACGATCCCCAGGCGCAGCTCGCCGACCGCGAGGTGCTCCTCCCCGCCGTCAAGGCCGACGACGCCCTCGCCTGCCGCGTGCTGGAACCGAAAGGGCACACCACGCAACCCCCAAACCGCTTCAGCGAGGCCTCGTTGACGCGCACCCTCGAGGAGTTGGGGATCGGCCGCCCCAGCACCTACGCCTCGATCATCGACACGATCCTGGCCCGCGAGTACGTCTTCAAGCGGGGCAACGCCCTGGTGCCCACGTGGGTGGCGTTCGCCGTCTCGCAACTGCTCGAGCAGCACCTCCCCGACCTGGTGAACTACGACTTCACCGCGGAAATGGAGGATGAGCTCGACGCCATCAGCCGCGGCGAGCTGGGACACGTCGAGTACCTGAAGCGTTTCTACTTCGGCAACGATCACCCGGGCCTGAAGCAGCAGCTGACCGACAAGGTGGACCGGATCGAGGCCCGCGACGTGAGCCGCATCTTCATCGGCCAGCCCGAGGGCCCCGATGAACGAGGCGAGCCGGTCTACGTTCGCGTGGGGCGGTACGGCCCCTTCGTGGAACAGGGCAACCGGCGGGCGAGCATCCCCGAGAACACGGCGCCCGACGAGATCACTTTGGAACGGGCTCTGGAACTGCTCGATAAGGCAGCCCAGGGCGACGAGCCCCTGGGCTACTGCCCGCAGACCGGCAAGCCGGTCTACCTGAAAACGGGCCGCTTCGGCCCTTACGTGCAGCGGGGCGACGCGAAGGACGACGATAAGCCGCAGAACGCCTCCCTCCTCAAAGGGATGCGCCCGGAAGACGTCGACCTGAAGACGGCGCTGGAGCTCCTGGCACTGCCTCGCGAACTGGGTACGCACCCCGAAGCGGGCGAGCCGGTGCTGGCCCACAACGGCCGCTACGGGCCCTTCATCCGCTGCGGCGGCGAGACCCGCTCCCTGCCGCCCGAGCTTTCACCGCTGGAGATCACGCTCGAGCAGGCCCGGGAGCTTCTCGCCCAGCCGAAGACGCGAGCCAAGGCCGCCACGCGGCGGAGAGAGCCGATCCGCACCTTCGAACCTTCGCCGGTCACCGGCAACCCCGTGCAGTTGCTCGACGGCCGCTACGGCCCGTACGTTACCGACGGAACCACCAATGCCTCGCTGCCCCGAGGGAGCACGCCGGCGGACGTCTCCTTCGAACAGGCACTCGACCTCCTCGCCGAACGGGCCGCCGCCGGCCCCAGCCGCCGCACGGCGCGGAAGAAGACCGCGAAGAAGGCGGCCAAGAAGACCACGAAGAAGACGGCCAAGCGAAGCACGAAAAAGGCGGCCCGGAAGAAGACCACCAAGGCCGCGAGGACCACCCGCGCCGCCGGAAAGCAATCCCCGGCCGACGATTCGTAGCCCCGGGAAAGCGGGAGCGGGGAAGGGCGAAGGCGACGCGCCGGGCGATCGATCCCTACGGCCGCACGGCCACGTCCAGGCGGTCCTTGGCGAACGTCACGCGGGCAGTCCCCACGGTCACCTCGACGGCACCGGCCGCGGCGCTCGCTCGGGCGCGGGGAACGGAGTCTGTGGCGGCGTCGGCGGTGGTGAGCACATGGAGGAAAAAGTCCTGCCGCGCGGCTTCGCCGGGGGAGATTTCGATCCGGCACTGGGGCGCCGGCCCGGTATCGCGAGCCGGCGGGAAGTGCTGCCCGTCGTAACGGTACAGGTCGTCGCCGTGGGCGAGACGGGTCTCGGCGGTTGCCGGCAGCAGCGTCTCGATGAAGAGCCGCCCGGGGCCGTGGGTGACCACCAGCCGCCCGTCGTGCTCGTCGGGCACGCGCATCGCATGCAGGAGCCAGGTCTTCTTCAGTTCCGGCCGGGTGGAGCGCACGCGGTCGAAGATCACGAAGGTGTCGGGGCGCAGGTAGACGATCTGGCGGGTGAACTCTTCGAGCTTGGCGGCGCGGTAGGAGCGGGTCGCGTCGGCCGCCAGGTAGAGGTAATCGCCGCGGTCCTCGAAGGCGGTGATGCGGGCCACCTCGTAGAGGTCGCGCCGCGCGTGCCAGGCTTCGGCGTCGGCGACGGCGCCGTTGTGGTGCGGCCAGTCGTGGTGCTGCCCGCCATCGTTGCCGGTGACGGTGCCGGCGCGGATGCCGGGCCAGGTCTCCTCGGGATCGAGGACGAGAATCGTGTTGTGGGCGATGGTGCGGAGGTGGTAGTTCACGTCGTGCCGCGTGCCGAAGCCGTCGTAATGGCCGCCGTCGCCGGCCAGTTCGGCGTGCTTGAAGAAGACGAAATGGGCGTTGTCGAGGTGCTGGTGGGCGGTGAACCGCGAGCCCGCGCGGAAGAAGAAGTACGTGGCGTCCTCGTCCCAGGCGCTGCGGGCATAGACGTGCCCCGGACCGGAGCTGTGGTGGGCGAGGGGGAAGCCCTCCAGATCGCCCGGGGGCACGGTGGTGTCGCGCCAGAGGAAGTCCTTGTAGGCGTTGTTGCCCACGCTGCTGCGAGGGGTGGTCTCGTTGAAGGCGTGGACCGCCCGGTGGGCCGGGTCGTCGCGAAAGCGGTTCACGAGGATGCGGCGGGCGGAGAGGGCCTTGTCGCGGTCGCCGCCGAAGCGTCGCCCGCCGCCGTCACCCATGGGCACCGGCCGCCGCGAACCGTATTCGGCGATACCGGGGTACATCTCGAACATCCCCGCCACCGCCCGCTGTTCGAAGAACCGCGGCGCCAGGGCGTAGTAGTCGATGCCTTCGCAACGGCGGGCCACCTCGCAGAAGACGAGCCACTCGTAGAGCCAGTAGTGGATGTAGTAGCCCTCGGCCCATCCGCCCCCCGCCCCGGCCCGTTCCAGCGCCGGGGCGGCCCGCTCGCGGAATTCCTCCTCCAGCGCCGCGAGGATCTCCGCCGCCCGCGGGTTCTCGTAGTAGGTGGCGTAGCAGGCCAGGCCGATCCCCCAGTTCTTGTAGCCGTACCAGCCGTTGTGGAAGACGTGGGTCTCGGAATCGACGTTGGCGTCCACGGTGCGGTTGATGTACTCGACCAGCCGCTGCCGCTCGCCGTCGCTCCAGACGGCGTGGCCGTGGTCGTAGGCGATCGCGGCCAGCGCCAGGTCGGCGGCGAAGGGGGTATGGCCCACCCGGATGGGGCCGTCGACGTAGCGCATCACCACGGCCTTCGCTTCGCGGGCCAGGGCTTCGTCCTCCTCGATGGCCGCCACCAGCGATAATGAGACGACCTTGGTATGGTCGTCGGCCTCGCCGCCGCGGGCCACGGCGACGACGCGGCGGTAGGCCTCGGGCCGCTCCTCCGCCAGGCGCACGAGCCGCTCCCGGGAGCCGAACAGCCGCGGGTGCTCGCGGGGAACGGCATGGCGGTCTTCTCCCTGCGCCGCCAGAGAGGAGCCCAGCGAAACGGCGGCGAGCAGCAGGTACGTCCGAGCGCATGGCATGGCGTGGGTCCTCCAGTAGCGGGAAGGTGTCTACGACCCGCAAGTCGCGCTTGCTCAGTCGAGAGGAATCAGCCGCGGTGTGCGAATACGCGCACCATAGACGCCGCCGTAGCGGTCGACCAGTTCGTGGAAGCGCATGTGGAGAAAGCCGGCCTCGGCCGCCGGGGGCGCCGTGGCCAGGTAGCGATCGGTAAGGGCCTCCACGGCGGCGTCGAACTGCTTCTGGGAGCGCCCGTGGGCGTAGCAGCGGCCGCCCAGGCGCCGCAGGTCGCCGTCGAACCGCGGCCCGATGTGCCAGAGCTCATGGACGATGGTGACGAGCTTCTCGCGAAAACCGAGGTCCAGGAACCGCGGCAGGTAGAAGCTCAAGAGGTAGAGGGCTTCGCCTTGTGGACCGGCAATGCGCTGGATGCGGTATCGGCGGCCCCGGCGGACGGTGTATTCTTCCCCGCCGGCGAACCGCAGCGGGGTCAGGGTGGCGAAGACGCCGTGGCGGCCGGGCCTGCGGGCCTGGACAAAGCGGATCGCCACGCGCGCCAAATCGATGTGCCCCAAGGCGTCCACGCGACGGACGATGTCGTCGCAGACGGCGCGCGCGGCGGTCGTGAAGTCGAATGCGGTTTGCGCCGCGACGGGCGGGCCATCGGCAAGGCACCCCGACGACCCCCCTTTTCGAGGGATCGCAGCCGGCGGTTGGCGGCCGTGCGGCGGACGTCGTGGCAAGCCCATCCGCGTCTCCCGCGGTCAGGGACCCAGGTCAGTCGTTCTTCGGCGTACCGCCGGCCCCCTCGTCGGTGCCCTCCTCATCAGCGATATCCTCCGCAGGAGCGTCGGAGGGCTCTTCCTCGGTTGCCACCGCCACCTCTTCCTCTTCGGCGGCGGGGGGCGGCGCTTCGAAGCTGGGCTTCAGCGCCGGGGCGTAGCGACGACCGAAGCGCGCGTCGTCCTCCCCGACCAACTGGAGGATGGCGCGGGTGCCGGCGTCGCCCAAGCGCGGTTTGGCGAGGCGGAGGATCCGCGTGTAGCCGCCGGGGCGGTCCACGTAGCGGGGGGCGACATCGTCGAAGAGGACTTTCACCGCCTGGCGATCGCCCAAGAGCCGCAGGCACCGGCGGCGCGCCGCCAGAGCCGGCGCCATGGTGCGGTTCCACTCCTGCCAGCCCGTCCCCTGCCGCCACTCCCGCCAGGCGTCGCTGTAGCGGTCGGCATCGGTGGCGAGGCTTTCGGCCGCCTCGATGTGGGGCAGGGCGCGGCGGGCGATGGTAATGCACCGCTCCACGAGGGGGCGCACCTCCTTGGCCTTGGCAAGCGTGGTGACGATCCGCCCCCTGACTTTGGGGGTGTTGTTGTCGCCTTCCGCGTTGCGCTCGGTGAGAAAGAGCGCCGCGGCCAGGTTTCTCAGCAGGGCGCGCTGGTGCTTGGGATTACGGCCCAGTGTGCGGCCGGTCTTGCGATGTCGCATGGCAGTGGCTATTCCGTGGCAGTAATCTCGGCGGGCCGGGAGGCGCTCACAGGGGGGCAGCCGGGGCCGGCGGCAGCCGCAGCCCCAGCTTCAGGCCGAGGGCGGTGAGCTTCTCGCGGACCTCGGTGAGCGTCGTTTCCCCGAAGTTGCGGACCTCGAGGAGCTGCTCCTCCGTCCGCGTCACCAGGTCGCGAACCGTATGGATATTCTCCGACTCCAGGCAGTTCATGGCCCGCACGGACAAGTCCAAGTCACTGAGGCCCATGGCGAGCTTGGCGTCGAGCGCTGGATCGAGTCCCCCGCCGACCCCGCGCGCCTCGGAGTGGACTCGGGGCCCCAGCTCCTGGTACTGGAGGAAGGGGTTGAGGTGCTTGCGGAGGATCTTGGCCGCCTCGACCAGTGCCATTTCCGGGTTTACGGCGCCGTTCGTCCAGATATCGAGGATCAGCTTGTCGTAGTTCGTCTTCTGGCCGACGCGGGTCTCCTCCACCTCGTGGCGGACGCGGACCACGGGACTGAAGGCGGCGTCGATGGGAATGGGGCCTACCTCGGGGGGGCTGGAGGTATGCTCCTCGGCAGGACTGTAGCCGCGGCCGTTTTCCACCACCATCTCCATGACGAAGGGCACGTCCTCCGTGAGGGTGGCGAGCACGAGGTCCCGGTTGATGACCTCGATGGCGTTGTCGGCGATCACGTCGGCACCGGTGACCACGCCCCGGTTGTGCTTGTCGACGCGGATCACCCGCGTCTGTTCGCTATTGTTGCGGACCACCAGCGACTTCACGTTGAGCACGATCTCGCTGACGTCCTCGACGACACCCGGCAGAGAGCTGAACTCGTGCTGCGCCCCCTGGATGCGGACCTGGGTCACCGCGGACCCTTCCAGGCTGGAGAGGAGGATGCGTCGCAGGCTGTTGCCTACGCTCACGCCGAAACCGCGCTCGAAGGGTTCGGCGACGAACCTCCCGTAGGTCTCGGTCAAGGTGGCGCTGTCGCACGTCACTAGACTGGGCAACTCGAGTCCGCGCCATCGAATACGCATAGCACAAAGCCTCCCTTTCGGGCGAACATCGTAAGGCACTTCGATTGCTTTGCGGCCGGCCGCCGGACTCCGGCCGCCGAAAGCCCTACTTCGAACAGAGCTCGACGATCAACTGCGGTTGCACGGGGATGGAAACTTCGGCCGCCTCCGGAACGCGGAGGAGATGCCCTTCCGGCTGGTCGCCGTCGACGAAGACCAGGAATTCGGGCACCTCGCGGTGGGACTCCGCCAGGTTGGCCTTGACCAGGGCAATGCTCTTCGACCGGTTCTTGACCCGGACGACGTCGCCCGGTCGCAGGAGGAAGCTGGGGACGTCGACGCGGCGGCCGTTGATCTGGATGTGCCCGTGGCTGATCAACTGCCGCGCTTCGGCACGCGACTGCCCGAAGCCCAAGCGGTGGACCACGTTGTCCAAGCGCCGCTCGAGCAGGCTCAAGAGCACCTCACCCGTGTTCCCCTTGGTTCGCTCCGCCTGCTCGAAATACTTGCGGAACTGGCGCTCCAGCACCCCGTAGTAGTGCTTGACCTTCTGTTTCTCGCGAAGGTGGATGCCGTAGTCGGTGAGCTTGCCGCGGCGGAAATTGTGCATTCCCGGCGGCGAATCGCGGCGCTCGAAGGCGCACTTGGGCGTGTCGCACCGCGATCCCTTCAGGAACAACTTGCCCCCCTCGCGCCGGCAAAGGCGGCAGACGGGCCCCGTGTAACGCGCCATAGTCGCTATTTGCTCCAGAACAAAGTCCTAGCAGTCAAAAAAACCCCTCTTCCTGGACGGCAGCGCGGCCCCCGGCTCGGCCTCACACGCGGCGGCGCTTCTTCGGACGGCAGCCGTTGTGCGGCAGCGGCGTGACGTCTTCGATCGACTTGATCGAGAGCCCCGCCGCCTGCAGGGCCGTGATCGCGCTCTCGCGCCCGCTCCCCGGCCCCTTGACCTTGACGTCCACCTCCTTCACACCGAACTTGATGGCCTTCTCGGCCACCTGCTGGGCTGCAAGCTGGCCGGCGAAGGGGGTGCTCTTGCGACTCCCCTTGAAGCCGCTGGTGCCGGAGGTAGCCCAGCAGAGGGTGTCCCCCTTGGTGTCGGTGATGCAGACCGTCGTGTTATTGAAGGTCGCCTTGATGTGGGCGACGCCCACAGTCACGCTGCGCCGCGACTTCCGCCGCCGCCCAGTCGCCGACGATGATCCTTTCGCTTTGCCCACGGTTCACCGTACTCCTTGTATTCGACGTATTCGACGCCACGGCGGGCCCACTGCCCGCTCCGCGTCAGCGAAGGTCCTTGACCCCCTTCTTTCCCGCGACCGTCTTCTTGGGCCCCTTGCGGGTGCGGGCGTTGGTCCGCGTCCGCTGGCCGCGAACGGGCAGACCGCGACGGTGCCGCAGGCCGCGGTAGCAGCCGATGTCGCGGAGGCGCGCGATGTTCTGGCTCACCTGGCGACGGAGCTGCCCCTCGACGACGTAGTCCTTGTCCAACAGGGCGGCCAAGCGGGTGACTTCGTCCTCGCGGAGCTCGCCGGCCCGGATCTGCGGATTGATGCCCGCATTGTGGCAGAGCTCGCGAGCCGCTTTCGGACCAATCCCATACAGGTAGGTCAGGGCCACAGCCGCCGGGCGGTTGTTCGGTATATCGATACCCAAAAGACGCGGCATGAAACCACTCCCAAACCAGCCCCCAACGGGGCCGACGTTGAACTACGGGACCACCTCGCCTGGTGCCAACCCCGTCGCGGCGCACCACCCACCCTCCGGCGGGGATCCGCTCGCCCGACTAACCCTGACGCTGCTTGTGGCGGGGGTTGCTGCACACCACGTAGACCACGCCTCGGCGGCGCACGATCTTGCAGTGCTCACAAATCCGCTTCACGCTCGCTCGAACCTTCATTGCCCAAGCCAGCCCTTCTCTTCGTGGAACGGGACAAAGCGCCTCAGTATAAGCACTTCTCCCCCTCCGACTCAAGGCCCCCGGACGGCAAATCGGGCGCCTTCCGGCAAATTCCGGACCAGCCTGCCAAACAAGGGGCCCCACTGCAAGACCGGCACCTCTCAAAACGAGGGCGCGGCGGGCTCATCCTCAGTTCAAGTACTCCCTATCCAGCGGCTGGTCCGGGTCCCCCGTAAGTACGTAAACCCCCGACTCGGTGATGGCAATCGTATGCTCGAAGTGCGCACTGGGAAGGCCGTCGGAGGTGGCCTGCGTCCAATGATCCGCACAGACCCGCACATCCTTGAGCCCCATGTTGACCATCGGCTCCACGGCGATCACCAGCCCCGGGATCAGGCGGAAGTCGCCGCTGCGGCGGAGCTGCGGACTGAGGAAATTGGGAACCTGGGGCTCTTCATGCATGTTGCGACCGATCCCGTGGCCCACGAAATCCTCCACCACCGCAAAGCCGCTGTCACGGACGAAGCGTTCCATCTCGCGGGCCACCTCGCTCCACCAGGTCTTCCGGCCGACAAGGTCGATGGCCAGCTCGAGGACTCCGCGGGTCACGTCCAGGAGCCGCTGGACCTCCGGGGAGACGCGGCCCACGGCGTGGGTCAAGGCGGCGTCGGCGCACCAGCCCCGGAGGCGGCAGCCGGTGTCGATGCTCACGATGTCCCCCTCGGCGAGGCGGCGGTCGCTGGGGATGCCGTGGACCACCTGTTCGTTGACCGACATGCAAGTCACCGCCGGGTAGGGCACCTTTCCCGGAACCCCCTTGAAAAGGGGCTGGGCGCGCCGCTCGGTAAAGAACTGCTCGACTGCAGCATCGACCTCCCCGGTGGTGACCCCCGGTTTGAGCAGCGCCGCCGCGAGTTGGTGCGCCTCGCGAACGACTAACCCCGCCTTCCGCATCAGGCCGATTTCTCTGCGGGAACGGAGGATCTCCACGCTGCGGCCTCTGCTAAACAGTTTTCACCAGCGGATCGAGCACCTCCCGGATGCGGCCGAATATCTCCTCCACAGACCCGAGCCCGTCGACCGAGCGGAGCAGGTTTCGCTCGGCGTAGAAGGCCAGGAGGGGCTCGGTCTGCTCGCGGTAGGCCACCAGTCGCTGGCGGATGGTCTCCGGGCGGTCGTCGGCCCGTCCGCGGCCGGCCAGGCGGCGGAAGAGCTCCTCCTCGGGAACGCGGAGTTCGAGCACCACGTCCAGGGGCGTTCCCAAGGTGGCCAGCATGGACTCGAGGCCGTCGGCTTGGGGGAGGGTCCGCGGGAAGCCGTCGAGCAGGAATCCCCTGCGGCATTCGTCCCCCTTCAGCCGCTCGGCGATGACGTCCATGATGATCTCGTCGGGAACCAACTCGCCGGCCGACATGTACTGCTCGGCCCTCAGGCCCACTTCCGTGCGGGCGTCGCGGGCCTCTCGCAGCATGTCGCCGGTGGAGAGGTGCGCCAGCCGGTAGGCGGCGACCATCTTCTCGGCTTGGGTGCCCTTGCCGGCCCCCGGGGGCCCGATGAAAACCAGTCGCATGGTGCTTCTCCACGAGGCGAGTGACTAAGTAGCGGCGGGGGGGACTACTTCTCCAGGAGTCCGCGGTAGTTCCGCATCACCAGATGGCTGTCGATCTTCTGCACCAGGTCGAAGGCCACACTCACGGCGATCAGCAGCCCCGTGCCGCCGAAGAACTGGGCCACCACGAAGTCAACCCCAATATACTGGGCCACCAGGGTGGGGAAAATGGCCACCAGCGAGAGGAACCCCGCCCCCACGTAGGTGATGCGCACCATCACCTTCTCCAGGTATTCCGCCGTGCGCCGCCCGGGGCGGTATCCGGGAATGAACGAGCCGTAGTTCTTCAGGTTGTCGGCGATGTCGTTGGGGTTGAAGGTGATCGCGGTCCAGAAGTAGCAGAAGAAGTAGATCAGGCCGATGTAGAAGAGGTTGTACATGAAGGAGTCTTCGCGGCGGAACAAGCCGGCGAGCGTCTCCAGCAGCGTCGACTCCGGCTGCCACGCGTAGAGCTGGCCGAAGAGGATCATGGGCAGGAGGAGGAGGCTGCTGGCGAAGATGATCGGCATGACGCCGGCCTGGTTGACCTTCAGGGGGAGGAACTGCCGGGTGCCGCCGAAGACCCGCCGCCCGCGGACGTGCTTGGCGCTCTGCGTGGGGATCCGCCGCTGGCCGAGGGTGATGAAGACCACCCCGGCGATGACCAGAACGAAGACCACCGCCAGCACGAGGAGCCTGTCGACGCCGATCATGCCCGGGCCGCCGCCGATGACGATCTGCCCGGCATCGATCATCGGCGCCAAGAGCCGCATGAAGGCGTCGGGCATCCGCGCCAGGATGCCCGCCATGATCAAGAGGCTGATGCCGTTGCCGATGCCGTATTCGTCGATCTGCTCGCCGAGCCACATGAGGAAGGCCGTACCGGCGGTCATCGTCAGGACGGCGGTGATGTGCCACCGGAAGGGGAGGCGATCGCCGACCAGGAAGTCCTCGTGGATGAACCCCTGGCCGATCATCATGCCCAGGAAGAACCAGCTCTGCAGGAGGCAGATGGCGATCGTGGCGTAGCGCGTGTATTCGTTGATCTTCCGCCGCCCGCTCTCGCCCTCCTTGCGAAGCTTCTCCAGCGGCGGGTAGACGCTCGAGAGGAGCTGGAAGATAATCGAGGCGGAGATGTAGGGCATGATGCCCAGGCCGAAGATCGTGGCGTTGCTCAGATCGCTGGCGCTGAAGATGGCGACCTGTTCCAGGAGGGGCATCCAGCCCTCCTCCCGCTCCGCCAGGGCGCGGATCGCCGAGGCGTCGATGAAGGGGAGGGGGATGTGCCAGCCGACGCGGAAGATCAGCAGCAGGAAGAGCGTGAGCAGGATCTTGTAGCGCAGCTCGGGGATGGTGAAGACCACGCGAATCTTTTCCAACATGATTCGATCCGTCCCTTCGCCTAACGGTGCTTCGCCGTGGTCATTCGCCTCGAGACCCGCCGCCCGGGCGGGAGCTCGCCTGGGGGGCTAGGAAGTGGCTTCCGGGGTCTGCTTCGCCGCCTGAGCCTTCTGCGCCGCGGGGGTCTTGCCCGCAAGAACCACCACCTCGCCGCCGGCCTTTTCGATCTTCTCCCGCGCCGCGCGGCTGAAGCGGTGCGCGGCGACGCGGAGCCGCTTGCTGATCTCGCCGTCTCCGAGGACCTTGAGTTCGTCGCCGCGGCACTTGCCGAACGCGGTCGCGGCCAGGGTCTCGGGGGTCACCTCGGCGCCCTCTTCGAAGAGATCTTCCAGGTCTCCGACGTTGACCACGGTCACCTGACGGGCCCAGCGGTTGTGGAATCCCCGCTTGGGGATGCGTCGCACCAGAGGCATCTGCCCCCCCTCGAAGGCCGGGTGCATGGAGACGCCCGAGCGGCTCCATTGCCCCTTGTGCCCGCGACCGCTCGTCTTGCCGTGCCCCGACCCCGGCCCGCGGCCGAGCCGCTTGCGTTTGCGGTGTTTGTGGATTCCGCGGTGGACGTCGTTGAGGTTCATGACAGGGATACTCCTCGCAGGCGCCCGACTTCTTCGCGCGCCCGCAGGCTGGTGAGGGCCTGGATGGTCGCCTTGACGAGGTTGGTGGGGTTGTTCGACCCGAAGCTCTTGGTGAGGATGTCGGTGATTCCGGCCGCCTCGCAGACGGCCCTCACGGCCGCCCCGGCGATGATCCCCGTTCCCGGCGAGGCGGGGACGAGGACCACCTTGGCGGCGCCGAAGCGTCCCTCGGCGACGTGGACGATGGTCGACCCCTGGCGGTTGACTTCCACCATGTTGCGGGTCCCGTCCTTGATCGCCTTTTCGACGGCGGGGGGGACTTCGTTGGCCTTGCCGTAGCCGCACCCCACCTTGCCCTGCCCGTTACCGACAACCACCAGGGCCGTGAAGCTGAAGCGCCGGCCGCCCTTGACCACGGCGGCGCACCGCCGGATCTTGACGACCTTGTCGACCAGTTCTCCGCGTGTCGTATCGGATTCAGTTGCCATGTGCGACGGCCGCCTCGGAGGGCGGCATTGGAGTGGCCCGTCCCCGGGGACGGGGCAAAACTAGAACGAAAGCCCGGCCTGGCGGGCGGCATCGGCCAAGGCGGCCACGCGTCCGTGGTACCGGTAGTTGCGGCGATCGAAGACGACCTCTCGGACCCCATTCTCCAGGGCGCGGCGGGCGATCACCTCGCCGACCGCCTCGGCGGCCTGCTTGTTCCCCCCGTAGCCGACCTGCTCCCGCAGGGCGGCATCGCGGGTGCTGGCGGCCGCCAGCGTCTTCCCCTCGGCGTCGTCGATGACCTGCGCGTAGACGTGCTTGTGGCTGCGGAAGACGCTCAGCCGCGGCCGCGTCCCGTCCCGCTTCAGCCGGTTGCGAACGGCGAACCGCCGCCGCCGGCGCTGCCTGCCGATCCTCTTCGCGTGTCTCACCTGTCGGCCCTTGTGAAAGCTCTTTACGGAACCCCCGCCGCGGTGCGGCGCCTACTTGGTCATGGCTTTGCCCTGCTTGCGCCGCACGGCCTCGCCCTGATAGCGGATCCCCTTGCCCTTGTAGGGCTCGGGCTTGCGCAGGGCGCGGACCTCGGCGGCGAACTGGCTCACCAACTGCTTGTCGATGCCGCGGACGACCACGTGCTGCTGGTCCGGGCAGGTGACGGACAGGCCATCCGGGATGGGCTTGCGGAGTTCGTTGGCCAGCCCCACCCGGAGCTCCAGGCGCCCCTCCTGCACGGCGGCGATGTAGCCGACGCCTACGAGCTCCAGCCGTTTTTCGTAACCGGCGGTCACCCCCGCGACCATGTTCTTGAGCAGCGCCCGGGTGAGGCCGTGAAACGCCCGGCCCTGGCGGGTCTCGGCGAGACGGCGGACGAGGAGCCGCTTCCCTTCGGGATCGTGCTCCACCTCGACCTCGGGGCGGTGCTCGAAGGCGAGCTCGCCCAGGGGGCCGCCGATGGTGAGCCGGCGCCCTTCCACGGCGACGCGGACGCCGTCGGGGAGGGGGACGGGGAGTTTACCGATGCGCGACATGGGGCGTTTCGTCCCTTTTCTCTCTAGCGTAAGCTCAACAGGCGCTGCGGCGGCCTACCAGATCTCGCAGAGGACCTCGCCGCCGACCTTCCGGTGGCGGGCCTCCCGATCGCTGATCACCCCGCGGCTCGTGCTCAACACCCGGATGCCCAGTCCGCCGAGCACCGGCTTCAGCCGCGCCGAGCCCCAGTAAATGCGGCGGCCCGGTTTGCTCACGCGGCGGATGTGGCGGATCACTCGTTCGCCGTTGGGCCCATACTTCAAATGGACCCGCAGGGCGGCGGCGGGCTGTCCGGGAACCTCCTCCCAGTCCCAGATGTATCCCTCGCGCTTGAGCACCTCGGCCAGGCCGCGCTTCACCTTGGAGAGCGGCAGGTCGACGAAGGGCCGTTCCACCCGGACCGCGTTGCGGATCCGCGTGAGCATGTCGGCGATGGGGTCGGTCATCATGGTCTTCGCAGTCCCTCTACCAACTTGCCTTCTTGACGCCCGGAATCACTCCCTCATCCGCCAGCTTCCGGAAGCAGATGCGGCAAATGCCGAACTTGCGGAATACGGCTCGCGGCCGGCCGCAGAGCCGGCAGCGCCGCACCCGGCGGCTGGAGAACTTCGGCGTCCGCTGCGCCTTGGCGATTTGTCCCTTGCTTGCCATGCCCTTGGGTTCCCTACGATTGCTTGCGCGGCGCGGCGGCCGCTTCGGCGCGGAAGGGCATCCCGAAGCCGCGGAGCAACTCCCGGGCGTCGTCGTCCCCTTCCGCTGAAGTGCAAATGACGATATTCATCCCCTGGGCGCGCGTGTACTTGTCGGGATTGAGCTCGGGGAAGACCAGCGACTCGGTCAGCCCCAGGCTGTAGTTCCCGTGCCGGTCGAAGGCCCGCGGGTTCAGCCCGCGGAAGTCGCGCACCCGCGGCAGCACCACGGAGATCAAACGGTCCAGAAACTCGTACATCCGCTGCCCGCGGAGGGTCACCTTGCAGCCGATGGCCATCCCCTCGCGGAGCTTGAAGCCGGCGATCGACTTGCGGGCGCGGGTGATCGCCGGCTGCTGCCCGGAGATCAGCCGCAAGGCGTCGGCCGCCTCCTCCAGGTATTTCTTCTCCTGGATGGCTTCCCCCACGCCCATGTTGACGACAATCTTCTCCAGCCGCGGCAGAGCCATGGGATTCGCCCGCCCCAGCTTCTTCGCCAGCATGGGACGGATCTCGTCCTTGTACCGCTCGATCAGCCGAGGCGCCATCGCCTTGCCCATACCTGTATCCCTCACGTCTTCTTCGCGTACAGCGCCCGCGGCGGCGCCACCTGGCCGTTGCCCGCACCGCACTTCTTGCAAAACCGCTCCTTGCTGCCGTCCTCCAGGTAGCGGACGCCCAACCGCGTCGGCTTGTCGCAGGCCCGGCAGACGAGCATCACGATACTCACGGGGATGGGCATGTCCACGGAGAGGCGCCCTCCCCGGGGGTTCCGCTGGCTGGGGCGGACGTGCTTGTAAGCGCGGTTCACCCCCTCGACGACGAGCTTGCCGCCCTTCGCGTCGACGGAGAGCACCTTGCCGCGCTCGTTCCGGTCGACGCCGCTGATGACCTGGACGTAGTCGTTCTTGCGGATGCGCATCAGACCACCTCACCGGCGAGGCTGACGATCTTCATGAAGCTCCGTTCCCTGAGTTCGCGGGCCACGGCCCCGAAGATGCGCGTCCCCCGCGGGTTCCTGTCGTTGTCGATGATCACCGCGGCGTTGCTGTCGAAGCGGACGTAGCTGCCGTCGTTGCGGCGCGTGCTCTTCCGGCAGCGGACGATCACGGCCCGCACCACCGCTCCCTTCTTGAAGTCGCTCCCCGAAATCACGCTCTTGATGCTGCAGACGACGATGTCCCCCAGGCCGGCGAACCGCCGGCGGGAGCCGCCCAGCACCTTCACGCACATCAGCTCCTTGGCACCCGTGTTGTCGGCCACGGCGAGCCGCGACTGCATCTGGATCATCGCTTGCCACCCTCACGTCGTTTTTCCTGTCCGCGGGCTGCCGCCGCCCGATCAGCCGGTCTCTCCCGAGCCACCTTCCCCAGCGCCCCCCTCCGATCCCGGCGCCTGCTCCCCGGCCTCGCCGACCGCCGCCGCCTGCTGCTCCTCCTCGCGGATCCGCATCTGCGCCCGCCGCGCCGCCAGATCGACCATCCGCCCCTTGCTCACCACGCGCACCAGGCGCCAGCGCTTCAGCCGCGAAAAGGGGCGGCTCTCCACGATCTCCACGGTGTCTCCCCGCCGCGACTCCTCCCCCTCGTCGTGCACGAAGCAGACGGTCCGCCGGCGCACGTACTTGCCGTACTTCGGGTCGGGGACGACGCGGGGGATCTCCACCCGGCGCGTCTTCGCCATCCGATCGCTGACGACGATCCCTACGGCAACCTTCTTGGGCATGGCTTCACTTTCCTCTCGCTCGTCTCCAACCGCCCCCGGGGACGGCTGCGCTGGCCTCGCCGGCGGCTACCCGCCCGCGGCTTCCCGCTCCCCCTGGATGGACTTGATCCTGGCGATCGTCCGCCGCTTCTTCTTCAACTCGCTGGGCGCGTCGAGCCGCTCGGTCTGCGCCTGGATGCGCAGGCGGAAGAGATCCTCCTTCGCCTCGCGGAGCACCACCGAGAGCTGTTCGTCGCTCATCTCGCGGAGTTCGGCTGCCTTGGTCATCACTCGCTCCACCGCTTTCCTGTACCGACTGCCGCCACCACCGCCTCCCCGCCCCTAACGGGCCACATGCCTCCGCCTCACATCGGCCGCCGCCGCACGAGCCGGACCTTCACCGGCATCTTGTGCGCCAGGCGCGTGAAGCAGAGCCGCGCCGCCTCCTCCGTCACGCCGCCGATCTCGTAGAGGACCGTCCCCGGCTTCACCACGGCGGCCCAGTATTCCGGCTCCCCCTTCCCCTTGCCCATCCGGGTTTCCAGGGGAATCGAGGTGACCGGCTTGTGGGGGAAAACGCGGATGTACAGGCGGCCTTCGTTCCGCAGGTACTGCTGGGCGGCGATCCGTCCCGCCTCGATCGTGCCGGCGCTGATCCACCCGCCCTGCACGCTTTGCAGGCCGAAGTCGCCGAAGACCACCCGGTTCCCGCGGCTGGCGTTACCTCTTATACGCCCTCTTTGGCTTTTTCGGTGCTTGACTCGCTTGGGCATCAACGCCATCGGACTCGTCCCCCTGATACATTCCCTGGTTGACCCACACCTGCACGCCGATGTGCCCCTGGGCGATCTTGGCCTCGGCGAAGCCGTAGTCGATTTTCGCCCGCAGGGTGGAGAGCGGCATGGAGCCGGCGATCTGCTTCTCGCGCCGCGCCATCTCCGCTCCGCCCAGGCGCCCGGCGAGCTGGATTTTCACCCCCTTGGCCCCGGCGTCCATGGTCTGTTCCATGGCCCGCTTCATGGTGCGGCGGAAACTGGCCCGCCGCGAGAGCTGTTCGGCGATGTCCTCGGCCACCAGCTGCGCCACCACCTCGGGGCGGTTGATCTCCTCGATCTTGATGTTGATCCGCCGCCCGGTGAGGCGCTGCAGTTCGTTCTGGAGCTCCTCGACCTTCTCGCCTTTGCGGCCGATGAGCAACCCCGGCCGCGCCGAGAAGAGGACCACCTTCACCTCGTCGCGCGTCCGTTCGATCTCCACCTTGGCGATGGCGGGGAAGAGCGGGCGGTTGCTGCGGGGGTCGCGCCTGCGGAGGAAGCTGCGAATGCGCCGGTCCTCCACAAGGAGGTCGGCGAACTCCTGCTTGGAGGCGTACCAGCGGCTCTTCCATCCGGCGACGATGCCGGTGCGGAAGCCAACGGGATTGACTTTTTGACCCATATGCCTAACCCAGTGTCACACGGATGTGGGACATGCGTTTCTTGATGATCGTTGCCATACCCCGCGCCCGCGGCCGCATGCGTTTGAACATCGGCCCCGGATCGACCCGCACCTCGGCGACTACCAGGCTCGTCAGCCGCCCGGCACGCCGGTCTTCGGCGTTGGCCAAAGCGCTGCGGACCACCTTTTCCAGCATCCGCGCCCCGCGCTGGGGCTGGAAGCGGAGCAGCGCCAGGGCGTCGTCGACGTTCTTGCCGCGGATCAGGTCGGCCATGGGCCGAACCTTTCGCGGGCTGATCCGCGCGTAACGGTGAGTCGCCGTGATTTCCATCGCTCGCAATCCTCCAATCGCGCCTCCTCCACGCGAGCCGGACGTCGCCCTCCGGCGCACCGCGCGGCGGCGCCCGGGCCTACCGCTTCCCCTTGCCGCCGTGCCCGCGGAACGTCCGCGTGGGCGCGAACTCTCCCAGCTTGTGCCCGACCATCTCCTCGGTCACGAAGACCTTCACGTGCAGTTTTCCGTTGTGGACGAGGAAGGTGTGTCCGACGAACTCGGGAATGATCGTGCAGGCCCGCGCCCACGTCTTGATGGCATCCTTGGCGCCGGTGGTGTTCCGCCGCTCCACCTTCCCGTACAGCTTGGGGTCCACGTAGGGCCCCTTCTTCAGCGATCTCCCCATCGTCGCGGTGTCCTTATGCTCTCGCTTGCCGGCGGCACCGCCCTGCGGCACCGACCCGGTCGCCCGAGGAAAACTCCCCTAACTACTTCGAGCTACTTCTTGCCGATCTTCAAGGCCCCATACCGCTTCGACCGGCGGCGGCGGATGATCGCCCGGTTCGAGGCCTTCCGCGGCTTCCGGGTCGAGCCCCCCTTGGCCGATTTCCCGGCGGGGTTCACCGGGTGCCGCCCACCCTTGGTGCGACCCTCGCCGCCGCCGTGGGGGTGATCGACGGGGTTCATCGCCGTACCGCGGACGTGAGGCCGCCGCCCCAACCACCGCTTGCGCCCCGCCTTGCCCAGCTCCACGCCGCTGTGGTCGGTATTGCCCACCTTGCCTATGGTCGCCCGGCAACGGGCGGGGATCCGCCGGATCTCGCCGCTGGGGAGGTTCACCTGCGCCCAGTCGGCGTCGCGCGCCGCGAGCACGGCGCTGGTGCCCGCCGAGCGGCAGATAGCCCCTCCCTTGCCGGGCTGCGTCTCCACGTTATGCACCGCCGTCCCCAGTGGGATTTTGGTCAGCGGCAGGCAGTTCCCCACCGACGGCGGCGCCGTCTCGCCGCTCTCCAGGTGGTCGCCCAGCCGCAGCCCGTCCGGGGCCAGAATATAGCGCTTCTCGCCGTCCACGTAGTGCAGGAGGGCGATGCGCGCCGAGCGGTTGGGGTCGTACTGGATCGAGTGGACCAGGGCGGGCACGCCGTCCTTGTTGCGGCGGAAATCGATCAGCCGATAGCGGCGCTTGTGCCCTCCGCCGCGGTGTCGGGCGGTGATCTTGCCGTGGTTGTTCCGGCCCCCCGTGCGGCGCTTGGGGCGGAGGAGGCTCTTCTCCGGTTCGGCACCCGGCGTCAGCTCGGCGAAATCGCTCACGCTGGCGTTCCGCCGGCCGGGCGAGGTCGGGTTGTATCGTCGAATGCCCATGGTTGACTCGTATTTCCTATTCCTTGCCGCCGGCGGCGGACCGCCGCCACGCACGCGCTCTCCCCGATTCCGGAGGGGCCCATCCCACTAGAAGAAGTTGATGCGATGTTCCTGATCGAGAAACACGATCGCCTTCTTCCACGCCCGCGTCGTTCCGTAGCGGAACCGCGTCCGCCGCGGCTTACCCCGCCGATTCTGGGTGTTGACCCGCACCACCTTGACGTTGAACAGGTCCTCCACGGCGCGGCGGATGGCGGCCTTGTCCGCCAGGGGGCTCACCTCGAAGGCATAGGCGTTGTTGCGCTCCGCCTTGTGGTAACTCTTCTCCGTCACGAGGGGGCGGATCACGATCTGATGCGGTTCCAGCTCCAGGCCGCCGCTGCGTTGTCTGTCGTTCATCGAGCTTCGCTCCCTGACAATTACACTCCGCCCCACTTCACCGCGGAGGCGGGTCATGCACCGCCTTCACCGCTGGCCGTGGCCGTCGCGGAGCTTTCCTCCGCTGCCGTCTGGTCCGCCGCCGCGGCGCCGCCGATCCGCTGCCGCACCGCGTCCAGGGCCGCCGTGGTCATCAGCAGCCGTTTGGGGCGGAGGAGGCACAGGGCGTTCAGTTCGGCCACGGGGAGGACCTCCACTCCGGCGATGTTCCGGGCGCTGCGGTACACGTTGGCGTCGTACTGATCGAGGGCCACCAGCACCGCGTTCCCGTCGAGCCCGAGGGCTTCGACGACGGAGGCCATCTCCCTGGTCTTCGGCGCCTCGAAGGCCAGCCGGTCGATGAGGGTCACCTCATGGTCCATGAACTTCGAGGCCAGCGCCATCCGCGTCGCCAGGCGCACCGCCTTCTTGGGTAGGCGGTACGACCAGTCGCGAGGCCGCTTCGCGAAGACGTGCCCGCCGCCACGGCGGATGTTCGTCCGCCGCGAGCCGGCGCGGGCGTTGCCGGTCCCCTTTTGCCGGTACATCTTCCTCGTGGTGCCCTTGACGTCGGAGCGGCTCTTCGTCTGCGCCGAACCCTGGCGGCGATTGGCCTGGTACATCACCACGACGTCGTGGAGGAGCTGCTTGTTGATCGACGGCGCCAGCTCCGCCGGATCGATCTGGTAGGTGCCGACCTCGGCCCCCGTGCGATCGTATATGGGCAAGGTTTCCATTATCGCCACGCCTGTTCACTCGTATCTGGCGGCCTCGGCTCGGGCGAGGCGCCGTTCCAGCGCCCCACCGTCTTTCCCGAGGCCGGACTTTTCCGTCGGGCCCGCCTACGCCTTGTTCGTCTACACCTTGTTCGTCTTGCGGATCAGCAGGTAACCGCCGTTGGGCCCGGGAACGGCGCCCCGGACGACGAGGAGGTTGTTCTCCAGGTCGACCCGCACCACGCGGAGGTTCCGGACCGTGCAGCGGGCGGCTCCGTAACGACCCGCCATCCGCCGCCCTTTGGGGACGCGGCTGGGGGTCGCGGAGAGGCCGATGCTCCCCACGTGGCGGTGGACCTTCTTGACGCCGTGGCTGGCCCGCTGGCCGCGGTAGTTGTGCCGCTTCATGGCCCCGGCGGTGCCGCGGCCCTTGCTGGTTCCCACCACGTCGATGGCGTCGCCGGGGGCGAAGATGTCGACGCGGATCTCCTCGCCGACCTGGCGATCCTCGGCAGGGGTGCGGAACTCGCGGACCAGGCGCTTCGGCTCGCACCCGGCCTTGGCCACGGTGGCCTGGCCGGCGCCGGCGCGGAGCCGCTGCCGCTTGCTCTCCAGACGCGCGACGTGGCCGCGTTCGCTGCGGCTGGCAAGGCGGCGGGGCTTGTCGAGAAAGCCCACCTGGACGGCGTCGTACCCGTCTGCCTGCCCGGTCTTCACCTGCAGGACGTGGCAGGGTCCCGCCTCGATGACGGTCACGGGGATGATCTCGCCGTTCGGCTCGAAAATCTGAGTCATCCCGACCTTGCGGCCGAGCAGTCCAACGCCCATCGTACTTGCCTTTTCCGTCGCGTCGCTTGCGGGAACCACCGACCTCACCGGCCGGGTTTACCCGTCAAGCTTCCCTGTCATAGATAATCCCGATCGCTCCGAGCGATTCCACGGCGGCCCACCCGAGTGCGGGCGGGCCTCCGTACGGCCTCCCACCGGCGACGGCGCCCGTCTGCCCTAGTGCCGTCCGGTGGCCTTGATCTTGATGTCCACTCCCGCCGGCAGGCTCAGCTTGTTCAACGATTCGATCGTCTTCGCCGTCGCCTGCAGGATGTCGATCAGCCGCTTGTGGGTGCGAATCTCGAACTGCTGGCGGGCCTTCTTGTCCACGTGGGGGCTGGAAAGCACCGTAAAACGCTCGATCCGCGTCGGCAAAGGAATCGGGCCGTGAACCTCCGAACCGGTCCGCTTCGCGGTATCGACGATCTCCGCGGCGCTCTGATCGAGCACGGCGTGGTCGTAGGCCTCCATGCGGATGCGGATGATCTCGTTCGTCAGTCCTGCCACGGATGGCCTCCGAGTCGCCGGCTACCAACTTGCCACAGCAACGCCCGCCTACCGATGCGGGAAATCCTAGATGCTACCGGGACGGCGCGCCGATGTCAACGGGACGCGCCGAGAAAATCGCTCGCCGGGCCCGGAGGCCCTCCTCACCCGCCGCATCTTACATGAAGCCGGCGAGCACCTCGGGGGGGGCGGGGCCGTACGCCGCCGGCTCCATGGTGCAGGTGGCCCGCCCCTGGCTCAACCCCCGCATGGTGCCCGAATAGCCGAAGAGGTTGGCCAGCGGCGCCTGGGCCTCGATCACCGTGTTGCGGCCGCGGGTGTGCGTGCGGGTGATCGAGCCGCGGCGCTGGAGGAGATCGCTGACGAAGTCGCCGAGATGCTCCTCGGGCGTGGTGATCTCCAGCCGCATGATCGGCTCGAGGAGCACCACGCCGGCCTCGCGGAGCCCCTTCTCGAAGGCGTCGCCGGCGGCGATGCGGAAGGCCACGTCGTTCGACTCCCCCTCCCGGCAGACTCCCCCCAGAACCGTTATCTTCACCTGCGTCAGCGGGAAACCGAGGAGGCCGCCCCCTTCGCCCTGCTCGGAGAGCACCTCCACGGCAGCGGTGAGCAGGGGGGCGGGGATGCCCTCGCTGCTGGCCACAGCGACCGTGACCGGCCGCGGCCCGCCCTCGAAGGGCTCCACGCGCAGCGTCAATTCGGCGAAGAGCGTCTGCCCCCCCATGGTGCGATGGCAGGTGCCGGTGACCTCCGCGGCCCCCTCGACCGTCTCGCGGTAGCTGACCCGCGGCGTGTGGACGCGCACGTTGAGGCGGTGCTCGCGGAGGAGCATGTGCTTGATGATCTCCAGGTGCAGCTCCCCCATGCCGCTGATAAGCGTCTGCCCCGACTGCTCGTCCTCTCTGGCACGGAACGTGGGATCCTGCCGCTTGAGCATGTCCAGCACCTCGGAAAGCTTCTTCCGCTCGGCGGAGTTCTCCGGCTCGATGGCCATGGAGATGACCGTCTCGGGAAACTGGATCGACTCGAGGAGGATGGGGGCCTTGGGATCGCAGAGGGTGTCGCCGGTGACGCTATGGCGCAAGCCGATCAGGCCCACGATCTCACCGGTGCGGGCCAGGGGAATCTGCTCGCGGCGGTCGGCCTGGATGCGCCAGATCTGGGGGACGTTCTCCTTCTTGTCCTTGCCGGGGTTGAGGACGCGGCTGTTGGCCTTCAATTCCCCGGAATAGAGGCGGACCAGGCTCCAGTCGCCGTGCTTGGAAGCGATCACCTTGAAGACCAGGCCGCAGAACGGCTCGGCCGGGTCGGCCTTCCGCGCGAGCTGGACCTCGGGCCGCTTCGGATCGGTGCCCTGGACCGGCGGCACGTCGAGCGGACCGGGCAGGTAGTCGACGACGCCGTCGAGCACCGGTTGCACGCCGATCCAGTCGAGCGCCGAACCGCAGAAGACGGGGACGATCATGTTGTGCAACGTCGCCTCGCGGACGACCCGGCGGACGAGGTCCTCGGGGATCGGCTCCTCGGCGAGGACCAGTTCGGTGAGCTCGTCGCTGAAGAGGGAGAGCTGGTCGAAGAGCAGCGTCCGCCACGTGCGGGCTTCGGAGAGCGACTCGTCGGGGATCTCTTCGGAGAGGACGCGGGTCTTGTGGGCGATGTCGGTGAAGGTCAGCTTCCGCCAGGCGATGAGGTCGATCACGCCGCAGAAGCCGCCCTTCACGTGGGGGGGGCCGGCGCCGATGGGGATGTTGAGCGGGACGGGGCGGGCAGCCAGCCGCTCGCGGATCTCCTCGACGGTGCCGGGGAAGTCGGCGCCCTCGCGGTCCATCTTGTTGATGAAGGCCAGCCGGGGGACGTGGTACCGGTCGGCCTGACGCCAGACGGTCTCGCTCTGCGCCTCGACTCCCTCGCGAGCGCTGAAGACCACGACCCCCCCGTCCAGCACCCGCAGGCTCCGTTCCACCTCGGCCGTGAAATCGACGTGCCCGGGGGTGTCGATGAGGTTGATCTGGTGCTCGCGCCAGGGAAAGGTCACGCAGGCCGAGTAGATCGTGATCCCCCGCTGCTGCTCCTCGGGGTCGTAGTCGGTGACGGTGGTTCCCTTGTCGACCTCGCCCGCCTTGTGGCTGAAGCCGCTCTCGAAGAGCATCCGCTCGGTGACCGTCGTCTTGCCGGCGTCGATGTGGGCGATCACCCCCATGTTGCGGATCTTACGCAGGTCGGTGGCCATGTCGGTTCACAGCGTCGCCTTGGTCTCGGCAGTCGTTCGGATGCACGTCCCTTCAGCGCGGCGGCGTGCGGGGTGGAACCGGTCCCAGCCAGCCGCGGCGCCGCGAAGGCCGTGCGGCGGCGCACAACAACGCCGTGCCGACGAGGGGCCGACCGGCACGGCGTGGTGCGGGCATCGGGGCTACCAGGCGAAGTGCGCGAAGGCCTTGTTCGCCTCGGCCATGCGGTGGACGTTCTCCCGCTTCGTGTACGCCGTCCCCTGGCGGTTGTAGGCGTCGATGAGCTCCGCGGCCAGTTTCTGCGCCGCCGGCCGGCCCTTCTTCTCGCGGATGGCGCCGAGGATCCAGCGGATGGCCAGCGATTGCTGGCGGATGCGGTTCACCTGCATGGGGACCTGGTACGAGGCTCCGCCCACCCGCTTGGAGCGGACCTCGATCTCCGGCTTGACGTTCTCCACGGCGCGGTGGAAGACTTCGATCGGCTCGGTATCCTTGACCTTCCCCCCGATCACGTCGAGGGCGTCGTAGAAGACCTGCTGGGCCACCGTCTTCTTGCCGTCCCACATCAGGCAGTTGATGAACTTGGCGGCCAGCAGTGAGCCGTGCCGCGGGTCGGGGGCAAGCTGCTTGCGGCTGGCGGTGATGCGTCCCATACGTGCGACTGTCCTTTCTACTCCCGGGCGGATTGCCTACGGGGCCTCGGTCATTTGGGAGCCTTGGCCCCGTAACGGCTCCGCGACTGCCGCCGGCCGTCCACCGCCGCCGTGTCCAACGCCCCGCGGACCACCTGGTAGCGCACCCCCGGCAGGTCGCGGACGCGGCCCCCGCGGACGAGCACGATCGAGTGCTCCTGCAGGCTGTGCCCTTCACCGGGGATGTAGACCGTCACCTCGCGGCCGTTGGAGAGGCGAACGCGGGTGATCTTCCGCAGGGCCGAGTTCGGCTTCTTCGGCGTCGTCGTCCGCACGTGGAGGCAGACGCCCCGCTTCTGCGGGCAGCTCTCCAGCACCGGCGACTTGCTGAACCTCCGCGGCGGACGCCGCCGCTTCCGCACCAACTGGTTGATCGTGGGCATCGTTCCTGTTTCCTTTGAGAACCAAACCCCCAATTTTCTGCGAACCGGCCCGTTTGTCAAGGGAGGAAGCCGGCGAAGTTGATGGAAGGAACCGACCGGGGAAGGGCGACGGGCCGGGGAGCGAGGGGAAAGCCGCCGGCCGCGAGCTTTCGATGGAACCGGGAAAAGCCGCCTGCGGGCCGCTGGCCCGCAGCACCCGGCAGCGGAACGCCTATCCGCGCGGTACGTCCCGCAGTAAAACGAGGAGCGTTCCACCTGCAAGTTCCGCCCCCACGTAGCCGTTCACGGGCCGGCCGGGGACTGGTCCATTTTCGCGGCCCAATAGCGTTATCCACGAGGAATACTCTCTATGGCCGCGAAAATCGGGACGGTCCCCCGTGAACGGTTCCGCCCGCCCGCGATTCGCTTCCCGAATCCCATCCTGACCAAGTCTTTACCAACCTCTCGAGCCCAACGCCTCATGCCCACATCCCTGCGGCAACCCGACGGCGTCGTCGCCGTCATACCCCGGGTGGGGCGGCTGCTGGTGATCCGCCGTTCGTCCACGGTGGTAGCGCCGCGAGCCTGGTGCTTTCCCGGCGGCGCCCTGGAGCCGGGCGAGGATCAGCCCGCCGCCCTAAGGCGGGAACTCTGCGAAGAGCTCGGCGTGCCCGTCGAGCCGGTCCATCTCCTCTGGAGGAGCGTGACGCCCTGGGACGTATCGCTAGCCTGGTGGCTGGCCCGCCTCGGCGAAGGCGCCACCCCCACGCCGAACCCGGCCGAGGTCGAGGACTACCGTTGGTGTGCCCCCGACGAGATGGCATCGCTCGAAGGCCTCCTCGCAAGCAACCGGGCGTTCCTCGCCGCCCTGGCCGCCGGCGAGATCGACCTGGACTTGAGCTCGTGAGCGGCAGAGGAAACGCGGCCGCGATGCGTCGGGGACGACACCGCGGCCCGCCGGCCGAGGCCCTGGGGCTTCCGCTCCCGCACCCTTCCCCTCTTCCCCCCGCAGCTTCCTCGCGGTATAGGGGGTCTTCGGCGCGATTCCCGCGGGCCTGGCGGCCGATTACTATGGAGTCTGTTTCTACCTTTCCCACCTGCATTCCCACCAGGCTCACAATGGACATACCTGCCATCCGCAATCTGGCCGAGCAGCTCCTCGCCGGGGGGCTCTCCCTGGACGACTTTACCCTGCGCGTCGCCGCAGCGGGGATCGCCGACGTGGGCGAGGCCCAGGTCGATCTCGACCGCGCCCGCCGCTGCGGCTTCCCGGAGGTCGTCTTCTCGGAAGGGAAGACGGTCGAGGCCATGGAGAAGATCTTCACCGCCCTCCGCGCCGAGGGAGTCGACGTGCTCGCCACCCGGATGACGGATGAGAAGGCCCAGGCCCTCCTGGCCCGCTTTCCCGAGGGGCGCTATAACCCGGTGGGGCGCATCTTCTGCATCCCGCGCGGGGAAGACGGCCGGCGCGGTGACGGCGCACCGCAGCTGCGCGGCCGGGTGGCGGTGATCACGGCGGGGACCAGCGACCTGCCGGTGGCCGAGGAGGCCCGCGAGACGGCGCTGTGGACCGGGGCCGAGGTGACGCTCATCCAGGACGTGGGCGTGGCCGGACCGCACCGGTTGCGGGCCAATCTGCCGAAGGTGCAGGGCTCGGACGCGGTGGTCGTGGTTGCGGGCATGGAGGGTGCGCTTCCCAGCGTCGTGGGCGGACACGTCGACTGCCCGGTGGTCGCCGTCCCCACGAGCGTCGGCTACGGGGCCGCCTTCTCCGGTTTGGCGGCCCTGCTGGGGATGCTCAATAGCTGCGCCTCGAACGTCACCGTGGTGAACATCGACGCCGGATTCAAGGGGGGCTACGTGGCCGGACTCATCGCCCGCAACGCCGCCCGCGCTCGGAGCTCCCCATGACCGGCACGGTCCATCTCCCCCTGCTGCTGCCGCGCGCGCGGGAGGCCCACAAGGGCCACTTCGGCACGGCGCTGCTCGTCGGCGGATCGCGAGGGATGGCCGGAGCGGTCGCCCTGGCGGGCATGGCGGCGCTGCGGGGCGGGGCGGGACTGGTGCGTTTGGCCGTCCCCGACCCATGCCTCGACACCGTGGCCGCCTTCGAACCGGCCTACATCACCGCCTCCCTGCCCCCCGACGCCGCGGGACGGATCGGCCGCGCGGCCGCATCGGCGCTCGAGGTTCTCGCTGAGGGAAGCACCGCCGTGGCCCTGGGGCCGGGACTGGGGCGATCGGACGAGCTGACCGATCTCGTGCGGCACCTCTACGTTACGCTCCCCCCACCGATGGTCGTCGACGCCGACGCCCTCAATGCCTTGGCCGCCGGCGGGCCCTTGCCTCAGCCCGGCGGTCCCCGCGTCCTCACGCCGCACCCTGGCGAGTTCAAGCGGCTGCTGGCCGTCTGCCCGGTGGCCGACGCCCCCTCCCCCCAGGCCGCCGCGGAACTGGCGCGGCGGTCGGGCACCGTCGTCGTCCTCAAGGGGCACCGCTCGACGATCAGCGACGGGCAACGGACGGACGTCAATACCACGGGGAACCCGGGAATGGCCTCCGGCGGATCGGGCGACGTGCTCACGGGATTGGTGGCCGCGCTGCTCTGCCAGCGGCTCGCGGCGTGGGAGGCGGCGCGCCTGGGCGTCTTCCTCCACGGACTCGCGGGCGACCTGGGAGCGGCCGAGCTGGGCGAGGAATCACTCACCGCAAGCGACCTCGTGCGATTCCTGCCCCCGGCCTTCCGCCGCTACCGAGAGCTTGCAGCCGGCGCCCCTGCCCCAGCGGCGGCCGAACGATAGGATTCCCTAGGAGCGCCGCTGGGCCGCCTGCTGCATCCTCGCGGATTCAGCAGCATGCGAAGCCCCTCTTGTGACTCGTGAACCAGAGACCACGTGAATCTTCCCCTCTTCTTCGCTGACTTCGTGGCCGTCATCCATGCCACCTATGTGCTCGTGGTGGTCGTGGGGCTGGCGGCCATCCTTGTCGGTGCAGCCCGCGGCTGGCGGTGGGTCCGCAACGCATATTTTCGCCTGATCCATCTGGCCATGATTGCCGTGGTCGCCGTGCAGGCGCTCATGGGGTGGCTGTGCCCGCTGACGGTCCTCGAAAACTACCTGCGGCGGCTGGGGAGCGGCCCCGCCTACAGCGAGAGCTTCCTCGGCCATTACGCGCAGCAGATTCTCTATGTGGATCTGCCGCCCTGGGTTTTCACCATGCTGCACGTCGGTTTCGGCATCCTCGTCCTCGCGGCCCTCTTCCTGATTCCCCCCCGCTGGCCACGGCGGGACCCCGCGTAGCCGGCCGGGGCCATATTGGGCGGGACCGGAGAACCGAAAGGGTGGCGGCGGGAGCGGGATAGACCAGATGCCAGAGGTCCTGCGAGACGCCTCGGCAGGCGGCAGCGATCGAAGCGGCGAGAACATCCAGGCCATCCCCCCCGCAAGCATCGGTCGCTCCGGGGCCACGATTCGTGGTCGGCGGGGTTGCAATTTGAGGCATTTCGGGCACAATGACGGGATTCGCCATCCGTCCCAGCGGGTTGAGCGGCTTCGAGGGGGCTGTGCGGGCGCACGGGAATGCCCCACCTGCGGAAGCCCGAACCCCTCCACGAATTCCAGGCAAACAATAAAAGACGAGTCCCACGCAGGAAACACCATGGCGGAAGTACTGAGCGTCGAGATTCGCCAGACCCTGGGCAAACGGAACTGCCGGCGGATGCGTGCCGGCGGCAGCATCCCCGCCGTGCTCTATGGGCATGGCGAGGCGGTGGTCCATTTGGCCGTGCCCGCGGACGAACTGGAGTCGATGGTCCGCCACGGGCATCGCGTGGTCGGTCTCACCAAGGGGATCAACGAGCAGGCGGTCATCCGCGATGTCCAGTGGGATACCTGGGGGACGCATATCCTGCACGTCGACTTCAACCGCGTCTCTTCGCAGGAGCGGATCGAGGTCGAGGTATCCATCGAGCTTCGCGGGGAGGCCCCGGGCATCAAGGAGGGGGGGACTGTCGAACAGTTGCTCCACGACGTCACCATCGAATGCCAGGTGACCGTCATTCCCGACAAGATCGAGGTGAACATCAACCACCTGGGTGTCGACGAAGCGATCACCGTGGCGGACCTTGCCATCCCGCCCGGGGCGAAGATCGTCAACCGGGAGCTGGAAGAGGCCGTGGTCCATTGCACGGTTCCGGCCGCCGTTGCGGCAGCCGAGGAGGAAGGGGCCGAGGCCGAACCGGAGGTGATCGGCCGCAAGGAGGCCGAGGAGGAAGGCGAGGAAGCCTGAGTCGTCTAGCCCCCCAGCATGAGTGGCCCGGCATGAAGCTCGTTGTGGGACTGGGCAATCCGGGACGGAAATACGAAGCGACGCGGCACAACATAGGGTTTGTCGTACTCGCCGAACTGGCGAAGCGGCACGGCCAGGGGCGGCCCAAGGCGGCCTTTCAAGGAGACGTCGTCGAGGCGGTCATCGCGGGAGAGAAAGTCCTCTTGCTGGGCCCGCTGACGTACATGAACCGCAGCGGCTCGAGCGTGCGAGCGGCTGCCGCCTATTACCGCCTGGCCCCCGAGGAGCTGCTCGTCGTTTGCGACGATTTCAACCTGCCGCTGGCCAAGCTCCGGGTGCGTGCCTGCGGCTCGGCCGGAGGACAGAAGGGGCTCGCCGACATCATTCGCCACTTGGGGACCGAAGACTTCCCCCGGCTTCGGATCGGTATCGGTCCGGTCCCCGATGGCTGGGACGCGGCCGATTTCGTCCTCAGCCGCTTCGGCGGGGAGGAGGCGGCCGAGGCGGCGCAAGCGGTTGGCCGAGCGGCCGAGGCAGCGGCGGTTTGGGTGACCGAGGGCATCGACATTGCCATGAATCGATTCAATTGAGCGGGTGACCAAGGAGTTTTTGCCGTGGCGCAGAACGTTTACGAAGGGATGTTCATTCTCGACTCGAACCGCTTCGCGCGCGATCCGGAAGGGGTCTCGGGGCAGATTCCCAAGCTGATCGAAAAGGCCGGCGGGGAGGTGCTCGTCAGCCGCCTCTGGGAGGAGCGCCGCTTGGCCTATCCGATCGCCGGACACCGCAAAGGGACTTACTGGCTCACCTATTTCCGCCTCGACCCAAGCCGGATCACCCCTCTAACGAGGCAATGCCGGCTCAGCGAGGCGATGCTCCGGTTTCTCTTCCTGAAGGTCGATCCGCGAATCGTCGATGCCCTGGTGGCCCATGCCCAGAATCCCCAGGCGGCCAAGCCGGAGGGGGAGGAGGCGGAAGGAGCAGGATCGACCGGGGAGCCGGTGCCCGCCGCCGTCGAAGCCGAGCAGGGGGGTGACGCCGACTAGGGCCTGGCCACCGATTGCCACCGGGGGTGCGATGTGGTAGCGTACACCGGCACGGGCGGCGGCGGCGACGGGCCCCCGTCCGGCCGGAACCGTGCCGAGCGTTCCGCGCTTTCCACCTTCAATCGTGTGCCTTTCTGGAGGGGCTTGCCATGGCGAGTTACAACCGTGTGATCCTTGTGGGGAACCTGACTCGCGACCCGGACATCCGCTACATCCCCAGCGGACTGGCGGTGTGCGAGATCGGCATGGCGGTCAACGACCGCCGCAAGAATGCCAACGGGGAGTGGGTCGAGGAGGCGACCTTCGTCGATGTGACGCTCTGGGGCCGGACCGCCGAGGTCGCCTCGGAGTACCTCAGCAAAGGTTCGCCGGTGCTCATCGAGGGGCGCCTGAAGTACGATACGTGGGAGAGCCAGGACGGACAGAAGCGGTCGAAGCTGCGGGTGGTCGGCGAGCGGATGCAGATGCTCGGTGGCCGCGGCGCAGGGGGGGGTGGGGGCGGCGGCTCCCGCGGCCCCGCGCGGTCCGAGTCGCAGGTCAGCCAGGCGGCGCCGGCCGACGAAGGCTTCGAGGGCTCCTACGGGGAGGGGGGCGGCGGGGAAGACATCCCCTTCTAGCGCGATATACCGATCCGCGCAGGTCGAGCGTTCCCGCCCGCGAGCGGCCCAGGTCCGCCGCGGCGCCAGCGAAGAAACGGTCTTACCGAGAATCAGCCGTATTGTGAGGTCTTCATGGTCGATTCATCCACTGCCCGGAAGGGGATGCGCGGACGGCGGGGGCGCAGCAAGCGGCTGCCCCGCAGCCCCCGGGGCGGCGTCGAGCTCCTGCTGATCCAGCCGGTCGAGCACCTGGGCACCCAGGGCGACGTGGTCGAGGTCCGCCCCGGCTATGCGAAGAACTATCTCCTGCCTCAGGGTCTGGCCACGGTTGCCACCGAGCATCACAAACGGATGATCGAGAAGCACCGCTCGCGGCTGGCCGAGGTCCAGCGGGCCCGGCGGGCCGGGCTCACGGCCATGGCCGAGGAGATCGGCCGCCAGAGCCTGACGATCGAAGCCAACGCCAACGACGAGGGCCACCTCTACGGTTCGGTGAACGCCGTAGACATCGTCAACGCCCTGAAGAAGAACAACATCACGATCACCCCGGACCAGGTGCGGCTCACCGGGCCCCTCAAGGAGCTGGGACTCTACACGGTGAAGGTCCACCTGGGCCACGAGGTCGAGGGCGATCTCAAGGTCTGGGTGGTCCCCACCGTCAGCGAGGAGACCACGTAGCGCGCACGAGGGTACGCCGCATCCTCCGCGCGGCCGTGCCGGAGGAGTGCGGAATCGACCGGCGGAGACCGCCGCCGGGGAGGTTCCACGCCGCCGCGCGGCGGCCGAAGGTGATCGGCACGGGTCTCGATCGATCGTGAACGGACGGGGGAAACCGGCGGTACTGCGGGGCCGCGGTCCGCGCCGGCCGCCTCTTGTACAAGGATGGACAGCGTCATGGCCGCCAGCACTCGAGTCGATGCGAACCACGCCGGACAGCGGAGCCGTGCCGACCTTTTCGACCGCGTGCCGCCGCACAGCCTCGAAGCCGAGCGGTGCCTCCTGGGGAGCCTCTTTCTCGACCCCCTGCTCTGCGACGACGTCATCCTGATCCTCTCGCCCGAGGACTTCTACTCCGACGCCCACCGGCGGCTCTTCACCCACCTGCTGGCCCTGCACGACGAGGGGGGCCGCATCGACGCCATGCTCCTCACCGAGCGGCTCCGCGCCGCCGGCGACCTCGAGGCCGTCGGCGGCATGGCTTACCTCGCCGAGGTGGCCCAGTCGGTGCCCGTGCCCGCCCACGCCGTCTACTACGCCGAGATCGTCCGCGCCAAGGGGACGCTGCGGAACCTGATCCACACGAGCACGGAGATCCTCCGCGAGGCCTGGGACGAGACCCGCAACCCGAAGGAGCTCCTGGACCGCGCCGAAGAGCAGGTCTTCGCCATCCGCGACCGTCAGGACAGCGGCCAGATCGCCAGCATGCACGACGTACTCCTGGAAGCCTTCCGCCACATCGACGCGCGCCTGGAGCACGGCGGCGCCACGGGGCTCTCTACCGGCTTCAAGGACCTGGACGAGCTCACCGGCGGGCTCCACCCCGCGGAGCTGGTGATCCTCGCCGCCCGGCCCTCGATGGGTAAGACCGCCCTGGCGACGAACATCGCCGACCACATCACCGTGGCGGAGCGCCGCCCCGTCCTCTTCGTGAGCCTCGAGATGGCCCAGCTCGAGCTCGCCCAGCGGATGCTCTGCGGGCGCGGAAAGATCGACGGCAGCAAGTTCCGCAGCGGCTTCCTCTCCTCGGAGGACCGCAACGGCCTGGTGCGGGCGGCCTCGGAGCTGAGCGGGGCGCCGCTGTTCGTCGACGACACGCCCAGCCGCTCCGTCGCCGAGATCGCCGCCGCCGCCCGCCGCCTGAAGCGGAAGCAGGACGGCCTGGGACTGATCGTCATCGACTACCTGCAGCTCATCGAGCCCGACAATGCCCGCGACCCTCGGCAGGAGCAGGTGGCCCGCATCGCCCGCCGCCTCAAGGGACTGGCCCGGGAGCTCTCCGCCCCCGTCCTCTGCCTCGCCCAGCTCAATCGCCAGGCCGAGGTCACCCGCGACAACCGCCCCCGGCTGAGCCACCTCCGCGAGTCGGGGGCCATCGAGCAGGACGCCGACGTGGTGATGTTCGTCCACCGCGAGGAGTACTACCACACCCGCGAAGAGGCCAAGGAGCGCGACATCTGCGGCAAGGCGGAGCTCATCGTCGCCAAGCAGCGCAACGGGCCCACCGGCGAGGTGCCGCTCGCCTGGCGGCAGGAGTGGACGCGGTTCGAGAACCGCGCCCTTCGCGAATACGAGGAGTTCGACAGCTTCGCCTCCGAAGACGTCTTCTAGTGGTCTGTCCAGCTGGAGTTTACGAATGTCCAGATCTGCGCAACCACCGCCACGCGGAAACGGAGTGGACGCCGTTGTTGCTTGAAGCAGAAGGGGCGCGGGCGATCGAGCCCTCTTCTTAGCCGGCGGACCGGTTCACCAGAGGGCACGCAGGGCCAGGTGGTACAGCCCCCACACCCCCATGGTCCCCAGGGCCATGAGCACGACGGAGGCCAGCAGCGCTGCGTGGGCGAGGCGGCGGGCGGCGCCGCCGCTCTTCACGCGCGTCTCCTTGATGACCTTCATGCCGGGCGGGGGATATTCGCCGCCGCGGAGCACCCGCGTCCCCAGCCGCCAGAACCAGAGCGCGCAGCCGACCAATCCCAGCGCGCTGCTCACGGCCAGCACTCGGACCAGCAGCACGATCCTGTCGAGGTCCACCGGATCGCCCGCCTCGAACCGGTCGTGCATCTCCCTGAGGGCGTTTCGCACGGCGAACAAGAGCAACCCCCCGACCACCGCCACCAGGCAGACGGCCAAGAGGCTCCAGCGGCGGAGGTGTGGGTCGGCGGGAACGATGCGGTCGGACATGGAGACACTGCGGCGCCGGACGCCGCAAGGAGACTCGACGGCGGCGGCCATCCCGGCGGCCGCCGCCATCGGCAACAACAGCTCCCGGGCCGTGCGGTGGGCTGCACCGTCGGTGGGAACCCTAGGCAAAAACCGGCGCTCAATAGGGGCTGTAGAGGCCGGGCATGGGGAAGGGATAGAAGCCGTCCGGTCCGGGGAGGCTCCGCGGCTTGGCATCCCACGCAAGCTGCTCCGGATGCTCGTCCGGCCCCTGGGCCACGGCCTCGTCCCAGAGGACGCGCTGGCCGGAATAGGTCGCCATGCGACCGAGGATGCCGGTCATCGTGCTCACGGCGCCGTGCCAGCCTTCGTTGAGATACTCGTCGTCGAGGATCGCCTTGATCAGGGCCACGTGCTCCTGCACATAGGGGTTGCCGCTCTCGAGCTCCGGCCCGCCGCCGGTGGCCACGTTGCGGGTCCCCTCCGTTCCGTGGGCGAACTCGGTGACCTGGTCCCAGGTGCCCGGATGGTGCCGCGACTGGCTGAACATCTTCGTCCCGTCGGCGTAGGTGAACTCCACCGCGTGGCAGTCGAAGATGTCGCCGTAGTTGCCGCGATTGGCGCGGGTGCCGATGCCGTGCGCCTCGACCGGATGGGCCGTCTTGGGATCGCCGTCGCGGGCCATGACCCAGTTGCCCACGTCCAGATTGTGCACGTGCTGCTCGACGATGTTATCGCCGTAGGTCCAGCGGAAGCAGCCCCAGTTGCGGATCTGGAAGCGCATCTCCTCGGGGTCGTCCTGGGGGCGCGGGCCGAGGTCGCGGCCGCCGCCGCCGAGCCCGTTCCAGAAGACGCGGAGGAACTGGATCTCGCCCAGCTTGCCGTCGTGGATCTCGCGGATGCCCTGGAGGTAGCTCGCCTGGTGGCGCCGCTGAAGGCCCACGACCACCTTGAGGCCCTTCTCGTCGGCCATCTCGTTGGCGCGGACCAGCTCGCGGTAGCCGGGGGCGTCGGTGCAGCAGGGCTTTTCCATGAAGACGTGCTTGCCCGCCGCGATGGCCTCGGCGTACTCGCTGTGGCGGAAGCCGGGGGGAGAGGCCATGAGCACGATGTCCGGGTCGGCCTCGAGGACCTTCTGGCAGTTGTCCAAGTCGGTAAACCGCCGCTCCTCGGGGACGTCGATCTGATCCCCCCATTCCTCGCTGAGCCGGCCGTACGACCCGCGGACGCGGTCCTCGAAGGCATCGCCCATGGCGATCAGCCGCGCCGGCTGGTCGAGGATCCTGGCGGCGTTCAGGAAGTCGTTCACGGCCCCTGTGCCGCGGCCGCCGCAGCCGACCAGGGCGATCTTCAACTCGTCGCTCCCCGCGGCGTGCGCGCTGCGGGCGATGGATAGGGGGACTGCCGCGGCGCCGGCGATGGCGCCGGATGTCTTGAGAAACTGGCGACGCGATGGCACCTGACTCATGCTCGGGACTCCGTGGTGAATCTCAAAGGGTTTCGGCCAAGCCGGCCGGCCGGCCAGCAATAACCTTAGTCTAGCGCGCCCCGCGGCGGCGAGCAATTGCGCCGGTGCCCGGCTCGCGGGGGGGCGGCGGCGCTCAGGGGTTCCTGGGGCGGGCCAGCGGGCGGAAGCGTTCGATGTTCTGTTCGGCGAGGCGCACGGCCTCGACGGCCTCGCGGTAGAGTTTCTCCTGGGCGCGGACGCGGCGGCCCTTGCCGGTCACCGGGTGGTAGGTGCCGTCGCTGGCCAGGCGGCGGGCCTTGACGTTGTCGGCGAAGTAGGTGTTGAGAATCTCCACCAGCCGCCGCCGCTGCGCGGGAACGACGATGGGGAAGAGGATCTCCAGGCGGCGGCTCAGGTTCCGCCGCATCCAGTCGGCGCTGCTCAGGTAGACCTCTTCGTGGCCGCCGTTGCGGAAGTAGAAGACGCGGGCGTGCTCGAGGAAGCGGTCCACGATGGAGATCACTTCGACGTTCTCCGAGACCCCCTTCACGCCCGGCCGCAGGCAGCAGATGCCGCGGACGTTCAGCCGCACGGTGACGCCGGCCTGGCTGGCGCGGTAGAGGGCGCGGATCACCTCGACGTCCTGGAGGGAGTTCGTCTTCGCCAGGATCAACCCCGGGCGGTCGGGGGTGGAGGCCTGGATCTCCCGCTCGATGAGGTCCACGAACCGCTGCCTCAGGCCCGTGGGCGCCACGGTGATCCGCGACCAGCCGACCGACTCGGAATATCCGGTGAGCAGGTTGAAGAAGGCCGCCACGTCGGCGGCGAGGTCGCGGTCGCAGGTCATGAGGCCGAGGTCGGAATAGAGCCGTGCGGTGCGGTCGTTGTAGTTCCCCGTGGCCAGGTGGACGTAGCGGTGGAGGCGGTCGGCCTCGCGGCGGACGATCAGCAGGGCCTTGGCGTGGGTCTTCAGGCCGGCGATCCCGTAGAGCACGTGGCAGCCGGCGTCTTCGAGGCGGCGCGCCCAGCCGACGTTGCGGGCCTCGTCGAAGCGGGCCTTGAGCTCGACGAGGACGGTGACTTCCTTGCCGTTCTCCGCGGCGCGTTCCAGGGCCCGCACCACCGGCGAGTCGCCGCTGGTGCGGTAGAGGGTCTGCTTGATGGTGAGCACGTCGGGATCCTCGGCGGCCTCGGTGAGCAGATCGACGACCGGCTGGAAGCTCTCGTAGGGATGAAAGAGGAGGACGTCCCCTTCGCGGAGGGTCTGCCAGAGGTCGTCGCTCCCCAAGAGGTCGCGGGGCGGCTGGGGGGGCCAGTCGGTGCTCTTCAACTGCTCGAAGCCGGGCCGGGCGGCCAGCCACGCGAGCGCCGTGGCGTCGAGTATCCCCTCGACCTCGTAGACGTCATCGTTCTCGAGCTGGAACCACTGCATCAGGTGGCGGCGGATGCGACGGTCGGGGCGGGCGGAGATGCTCATCCGCACCACGGCCCGCCGCCGCCGGGCGATCACCGCCTGCTCGACGACCTGGAGGAGGTCGCTGGCGTCGTCGTCGGCGATGGCCACGTCGGCGTCGCGGGTCAGGCGGAAAACGGCCGTGGCCAGGGTCTCGTAGCCGGGGAATAGGGCGGCGACGTGTTCGGCGATCACGTCTTCGAGGAGGGCGAAGTGCAGACCCTCGTCGTCGGGCAGGGCGACGAAGCGGGCTAGGTGGGTGGGGACGGGGACCACGACGATCCGCTCCGCGGCAGGGTCGGCCTCCCCGGTACCGGCCGCCGGCGCCGCCGCCCTTGCCTCTGCGGTCCCGCCCGCGGCGCGGCGGACCACCGCCGCCACGTGGAGTTGGAGGCCGGGGAGCACCGGCAGGGGGTCCAGGTCCTCTACGGCCAAGGGGGTGAGCAGGGGGTTGATGCTGCGGCTGAAATGGGCGCGGAGGAAGCGCCGCTGCGTTTCGTCCCACTCCGAGCGCCCGTGGACGAAGAGGCCGTGCTCGCGGAGGGCGGCGAAGATCGCTGCGATCCCCTCGGTCTGCTCGGCGGTCATGCGGTGGACCCGCTGGCTGATGGCGGTGAGCTGGGCCACGGGGGTCATCCCCGAGGGATCGCGGCGGCGGACCCGGGCGGAACGCTGCTGCTTGAGGGCCGCCACCCGCACCATGAAGAACTCGTCCAGGTTCGAGCTCACGATGGTTAGGAACTTCAAGCGTTCCAGGAGCGGCAGGTCCGGCGAGAGCCCCTCCCTGAGGACGCGGTCGTTGAACTCCAGCCAGCTCAGCTCGCGGTTGATGTACAGTTCGGGCGACTTGAGGTTGACGGCGGCCATGGAATCACGCTTCCTCCAGGCGGACACGCATCCCGTAAACGTCCTCGAAGAGATCGGCCTTCAGGGCCAGGGCGCGCTGCTCCAGGAGGAAGTCGGCGACGCCGGCGACGAAGACCACGAGATCGTCTTCCTGACGCTCGATGCTGATGTGGCGGACCTCCTTGGCGTGGCCCCGGACGAGGGCGTCGGCCACGCGGAGCAGGGCGGCCAGCTTGCTGATCGTCACCCGCGTCCCCCGCGAAAGCGCCATGTACTCGGCGTGCGAAGGCTTCGGGGGGCTGCGGCGGTGGTAGCGGGCGATTTGGGCCACGATCTCGATCTCGTCCCGGTTGAGCCCGAAGATCTCCGAGTTGGCGATCAAATAGTGGCTGTGCTTGTGGTGGGCGCGGGCGCTGACGAAGGCGCCCACCTCGTGGAGCAGCGCGGCAACGTGCAGCAGCAGCCGCTGCCGCTTCCCCAGCCCGTGGTCGGCGCGGAGGAAGTCGAAGAGCCGCAGCGCCAGATCGGCGACGTTGCGGGCGTGCTCCGCGTCCGCCCGGTATTTCTCCCCCAGGGCCATCGCGGAATGAACGATCCCCTCCACGAGCGCCTCGTCGTGCTGGCCGGTCACCTCGTAGGCCATCTCCAGAAGGAGGCCGTCGCGCATGGAGACGTGCGAGACGACCATCTCCTTCAGCCCCAGCTTGCGGAGGAAGGTCTGATAGACGATCAGCGCCGGCACGAGCGTCTCCGCCTCCGCAAAGGGGAGCCCGTAGCGCTTGACGAGCTCCTCGGGGGCCTGCCGCTCGCAGCGGCGCAGCAGGCGGTCGAAGGACTCGGCGTCCACCACCGCCAGATCGGCCACCGCCGCGGGGCGGCCCACGTGGTGCGCGGCGAATCGGGCGTCGCCCCCCGCCGCCACGAACGTCGTCACGCGCTCCAGCGGCAGCGATGTCTGCACCGTGGAGAGGATCTTCGCCGTATTCCGGCGGAGGAGCTCCACCGACCGCTGCGGGCTCTCCTCGCTCGTGGCGAGGACCTCCTGGAGCCGGATGGCCCCCAGGCGAAGGCTGAGCGAAGTCACGATCTCCCCCTCCTGGAGGAGCGTCAGCAGCGTGCTGCCGCCGCCGACGTCGACGACCAGCGTGGCGTCGCGCTTCACCTCCATGGCGCTCCCCACCGCCTGGAGGAGGGCGGAGACCGTCAGGCGGCACTCCTCCGAGGTGCCGATGATCTCCACGTTCAGCCCCGTGGCGATGAAGATGCGGTCCAGGAAGGTATCGGCGTTGCCGGCCTCGCGGACGGCGCTGGTCGCCACGGCGCGGACGCGCTCCACGCGGTAGAGGTTGAGCAACTGGCGGTAGTCGCGGAGGATCGCCACCGCCGCCGTCATGCTCTGGCCCCCCAGCCGGCCGCGACGGAAGGTATCCTGGCCGAGACGGACTGCCCGCTGCAGCCGCTCCAGCGGCTCGATGGTGCCGTCCGGGAAGACCTGGGCGATGACCATGCGCAGGGCGTTGGTGCCGATGTCGACGGCCGCCACCGTCTCGGCGGCAGGCGGCTTCTCGGGCGTCGTTTCGTTCGGCTGCATGCCCGGTTCGGTCGGCGGACCGCCGACGCCTCGTACCAATCAGAATGGGTCTCCTCGCCCCTGCAACGTACCGGGCAGGTCCCGGGCGGACAAGGGGAGCGGGGCCGGGGACATCCCATCCCCGCACCGCTCCGGTTAGAATGGGGGCTGCGGTGGACCGGCTCCTCCCCACCGCTCGCGGCGGTCGCGAAGGAGTTCACGAGCTCTGGTTGGGAAGACGGCGGTTCCGGCGCGCCCGTGCCGCCGAGTAGCGCGGCCGGCGCAGCCGGCCCGGGGTGGAAGTACGTCGGCGCGAAAAATGGAAGCAAAGAAGCACATTCTGGTCGTCGAGGACGAAGCCCACCTGGGAACGGGCATCAAATACAACCTCCAGGCCGAGGGCTTCCGCGTGACCCTCGTCGGCGACGGCCCCTCCGCCCTGCGGGCGCTCCAGGAGAACCACGGCGAAATCGACCTGGTCATCCTCGACCTCATGCTCCCCGGAATGAGCGGCTACGCCGTCTGCGAGGCCCTCCGCGCCGCCGACCGCCGCCTCCCCGTGCTCATCCTCAGCGCCCGCACCCTCGCCGAGGACCGCACGCGCGGATTCGACGTGGGGGCCAACCAGTACCTCACGAAGCCCTTCGACCTCGACGAGTTCCTCAGCCGGGTCAAGAACCTCCTGGCCTACCACGGCCGCGAGGAGGCAGCGGCGCGGCGGACGGGATGCTTCGAGTTTGCCGGAGCGGCCATCGATTTCGATTCCTTCGAGGTCACCTTGGGGGGCGAGTCGGTGCGGATGACGCAGCTCGAGATGAAGCTCCTCAAGTACTTCGTCGAGCACGAGGGACGCGTGATCCCCCGCCAAGAGCTGCTGGAGAACGTCTGGGGCCTACCCGGAACGGTCAATACGCGGGCGCCCGACCAGTTCATCCGCCGCCTGCGGAAGATCTTCGAGCCCCATCCGGCCGAGCCGCGCCACTTCCTGACCATCCGCGACGCCGGCTACCGCTTCGTCGCCGTGGCCGAAGAACGGCCGGAACGGCCTGAAAACGAGGTGGAGGCCGGGAAAGCAGCCGAGGCGGAAGACAATGGCTCGAGCGGAGACGAAGGCGATGAAGATGAATAAGAGGCAGGCGAGAGCGACGTCTTGGCAACCCGGGAAGACGATCGCCGCCCGGCGCGCCGCCGCCCTGGCGGTCCTGCTGGCGGCGGCCCTGGCCGCACCCGCCGGCAGTGCCGCTACGGCCGAAGTCGCCGGGGACTGGGAGACCCTCACCGCCGGGGTCCGCGTCATCGATGCCCCCGGAGTCCCCGGACCCCTCAGCGCCTTCGGCCCCGAGGCCTTCGCCGTTGCCCTCGGCCGCGGCGGAGCGAACGCCATGCACCCTGTGGTCGCGGCGGCGCCGTGGGAGGCGGGGCGGGTGGTCGCCTTCGGGCATACGGGGTACCTCGACGGCGAACCCCTGAAGCAGGGCGATACCGGGCGCCTGCTGACCAACGCCGTCCGCTGGGCCGCGCAGGCAGCCGGCCCCGAGGCGGAAGAGGTCCGGGTGGCGGTGCGCGGGGCCCCGGCAGCGGCGCCGTTCCTCGAAAAAGAAGGATTCCGGATCGTTGCGGGGGAGGAAGGCGATTGGACCGCCTCCCTGGCGGCGGCGGACGCGCTCGTGGTGCGGCCCGCCTCGCTCCACAGCGAGGAGGAGCTCGAGGCGGTCCGGCGGTTCGTCCGCTCCGGCGGCGGGCTGGTGGCGGCCGATCTCGGCTGGGGGTGGCTGCAACTGAACCCGGGGCGGCAACTGGCCGAGCACCCCGGAAACCGGCTGCTGGCCGAGGCGGGCATCGTCTGGGCTGACGGCACCCTCCGCCGCACCGCCGACGCCGGCTTCAACCTCACCGAACCCCCGCCACCGACCACCGCCGCGGCCGCTGCCGTGGCGGCCCTTGCCGACGACCCCGACGGTCCCGCCGCCTCGCAGGCCTGGGCCACGCTCCTGCTCGCCGTCCGCTCCGTGCCGCTGGACAACGCGATCCTCCGCGGGCAACTCGATGCCCTCCGCGAGCGCTTCCCCCAACAAGCGGTCCCCCGGCCCGACGCTCCCCTCACCGCCGCCGACGCCGCCGCACGCTTCCACCTGACCCTTTCGATCGAAGAGGCCCGCCGCCTGCCGCCGGAAGCGATCCCCCCCCATCCCGCAGCCGACGCCTTCCCCGGCGCCGTCCCCGAAACCGCGCTGCGGCTGGAGCGGACCGCCGTCATCGGCCCCGGCGGCTACGGCTGGCAGAGCACGGGGCTCTACGCCGCACCGGGAGAAGCCATCGAGGTCTCGATCCCCGCCGAGGCGGCCGGCAGCGGCCTGAAGGTCCGCATCGGCGCCCACAGCGACCGCCTCTGGCATGCCGACCGCTGGCGCCGCGTCCCCGAGATCTGCCACGAGGCACCCCTGGAGCAGGAGGCGACCCTCGCCGTCAACGCCTTCGGCGGACCGGTCTATATCGACGTCCCCCGCGCACGCGCAGCGGCTGCCGTTCCCGTCACCATCCGCGGCGCGGTGGCCATGCCCCACTTCGTGCTCGGCGAAACCACGGCGGGCGCATGGCGCACCCTCCGCGAGCTGGCGGCGCCCTGGGCCGAACTGGAAGGGGAGCGCGTCGTGCTCACCGTACCCGCCGATGCCGTCCGCCGCCTCGATCGACCGGAGGCCCTCATGGAGTTCTGGGACACGGTGGTGCGGGCCTGCGACGCCCTCGCGGCGCGGCCCCCGGCGGGGCGGAAGGAGCGCTACGTGGCCGACGTGCAGATCAGCGCCGGCTACATGCACGCCGGCTATCCCATCATGACCCACCTCGACGCCGCCGCCGTGATGACCGACCTGGCCACCCTCCGCGACAACACCCACGGGGCGGTCTGGGGGCTCTTCCACGAGATGGGGCACAACTACCAGGAGCCGGAGTGGACCTTCGCGGGCACGGGCGAGGTGACCTGCAACCTCTTCACGCTCTACATCTACGAGGTGGCCTGCGGGCGGCCCGGCGGCTTCGACGAGCGATTCACCGCCGAACAGCGGCGGTCGATGCTCGATCGGCATCGCCGCGGGGGCTGCGACTTCGCCCAGTGGCAGCGCGATCCCTTCCTCGCCCTCCTGATGTACGTCCAGCTGCAGGAGGCCTTCGGCTGGGAGGCCTTCCAGGAAGTCTTCGCCGAGTACCGCGCGCTGCCCCCGGACGCCCGGCCGCGGAACGACGACGAGAAGCGCGACCAGTGGCTGACGCGCATGTCGCGGACCGTCGGGCACGACCTCGGCCCCTTCTTCGAGGCCTGGGGCGTTCCCACCTCCCGCCATGCCCGCGCCGCCCTCGCCGACCTCCCCCCCTGGATGCCCGCCGAAATGGAGTGAAACCCCGCGCCCGTACGGCGGACATCCAGCAGTAGCAGTAGGTTAGGCACATGGAGGTGCCTGACCTACTACTGAAGTTGCGCCGGACGGCGTTCCTCAGGTCAGTGAGCTCTTCCCTGCTGGTCTCGTGGCGCGCGAGCAGGTTTCTGTCCCGCAAGTCTTTCCAAGTCATGCGGCTTACCTAGGACAAAGAGTTTGGGTCTCTTCAGGACAGAAGTCAGAAAATGATTCTTCTCGGCCACCTGTCGGGCATAATCCGCAGGGGAGTAGACGTTGGTGTTCACCGGCCGGCCGAGACGCTCCTCGGCGGCATCGAGCAGGGGGGACACGTCGGTTAGGCCGAGGTCGCCGATGGCGATCAGGTCGACGTCACTCCCCGATCGCTCGCTCGACTTGGCTACGGAGCCGTAAATGAATGCCACCTGAATCCGGGTCTCCAGCGGTGCCAGGGCTTCGCGCAGCACATCGACCAGGCCCACGGTCTTGGCCAAGAGCCCCTGCAAATCGGGCAGAAACGGGCACTCGGGGTTGGCCTGGAAGTAGACGCGGTTGCCGTCCTTTCGCCGGGTGAGGATGCCGGCGGAGACCAGTGCGGCAAGCGGCTGCTGGAGGCTGGAGGGGGGACGCTCGAGATGCTTCGCCAGATCACTCAGATACCATGACCGATTCGGCTGAAGCACCGTGGCCACAAGCAAGGCTTGCGTCGTCTTGTTGATGATCGGATCGATCGGGCTGGACTTACGCATCTTCGGCCAA